>JANMNM010000144.1:0-1869 GCA_031373905.1 Gemmatimonadaceae bacterium
CAAGAAAGCCGGCGAGTTCTATACCCCGGCCGAGGTGGTGCGCATCTGCGTCGAGATCTGCGACCCGCGGGAAGGGATGAGCGTCTACGATCCCATGTAGACGGGGTTGAGGAAGCCCCCCGTGTCAGAATTGTTGTCGCCTCCATAGAACCGACAAACCCGGGGGCGCAGAGAGAAGCAGATGGCCAGGTACGGACAAGCATTTAGAGATCGAGCAGTAGCACGGTTGTTGCCGCCGGAGAGTTCAGCGGTGGCCGCAGTAGCAGCTGAAGTGGGGATCACAGTGAAGACCCTGGAGCGGTGGCGGACCGAAGCGGTGACCGGTCCGGCGCGGGATCGGGTGTGGACGGCAGTTGCGCGATTGGAGGCGGTGATCGCCACGGCCGCCCTGAACGACGCACAGCGCAATGCGTGGTGTCGCGCCCAGGGGTTGTACCCGGCGGAGCTGGCGAAGTGGTGTGGCAGCGCCACCGCCGCGTTGGCGACGCCCGAGGAAGCGCGGGCAAGCCCACAGCAGACGCGCGTGGACCGCAAGCGCATCAAGGAACTGGAGCGTGAACTGCTGCGCAAGGACAAGGCGCTGGCAGAGACAGCCGCGTTGCTGGTGCTCTCAAAAAAAGTCTCGGCGATCTTCCACAGGGACGCGGACGAATGATCCGCCTGGAAGATCGCCAAACCATGGTGCAAGACATTGCGGCGGCGCAGATCGCTGGCGCCCGCCTGTTGCCGGCATGCCTGATCGTCGGCATCACGCTGCGCACGCTGCAGCGGTGGCAGTGCGCTGCGGGCGAGATCGGCCAAGTGCGTGCCGATGCGCGGCCGCTGGCGGTACGGCCGGTGCCGGCACACGCGTTGTCGGCCACCGAACGGGCGCAGATCGTGAGCATCGCCAACGAGCCACGCTTCGCCGCGATACCGCCGGCGCGCATCGTGCCGATGCTCGCCGACGACGGCATCTATGTGGCCAGCGAAGCGAGCTTCCACCGGGTGCTGCGTGACCATGGGCAAATGCAGCAACGTGGCCGCGCGCGGGCACCCCAGACCGTGCGCCCGCCGACCACCCATATCGCGAGCGCGCCAGGGGAAGTCTGGTGCTGGGACATGACGTATTTGCGCGGGCCGGTGCTCGGACAATGGTTCTACCTGTATCTGATCCTCGACCTGTACAGCCGCAAGATCGTGGGCTGGGAAGTACAGGCCACCGACCATGCCGATCATGCTACCCATCTGGTGCGCCGCACGGCACTGGCCGAGGGCATCCACGCCATGACCGCCAAACCGGTCCTGCACGGCGATAACGGTGCGACGCTCAAGGCCACGACGGTCCTGGCGATGCTGCACTGGCTGGGCATCAAGCCGTCGTACTCGCGACCGCGGGTGTCTGACGACAATGCTTACGCCGAGTCGTTGTTCCGCACCGCCAAGTACCGTCCGGAGTTTCCGGCTGACGGCTTCCACGATCTCGACGCGGCGCGCGAGTGGGCCACGCGGTTTGTGCACTGGTACAACGTCGAGCATCGCCACAGCGGAATCCGCTATGTCAGCCCGGCGCAGCGGCATTCCGGTGACGACCAACAAATCCTCGCCGCTCGTCATGTCGTGTATCTGCAAGCCCGCGAAGCCAACCCGCGCCGATGGACGCGCCATACCCGCGATTGGACGCCGATCGCTGCGGTCACGCTCAATCCGGAACGCGATGCCGTCGTCAACGCGGCGTCAGGGATCAAAAGCATAGAGAAAAAAGCTGCATGAATCAGGCGACAACCACCTTGACACGCGCCGCTACCCGGTGGGCGTGACGAGCGCCGCATCAGTGCTCTCGGTGTCAAACCTACCGCGATAGGTGGGCAAAATTGATGCCTTGACTTC
>JANMNM010000157.1:0-45577 GCA_031373905.1 Gemmatimonadaceae bacterium
GCGCAGGCGATCGAGAAAGCCGAGAAGTCGAGGAACCCGGTGGCGATCGAGCCCGGTCGCTATACCGTGATCCTCGAGCCGCAGGCCGTGGGAGACCTGGTTGGGCTGATGCCGAGGTACTTCAATGCGCGCAGTGCGGACGAGGGGCGGTCTCCGTTCGCGAAGCCTGGTGGTGGCAACAGGTTGGGCGAAATGATCGTGAATTCCATGGTCAACCTCTCAAGCGACCCGTCTGACCCGATGGTCCTGACGCAGCCATTTGACGGTGATGGTATGCCACTGACGAAGCAGTCATGGATCACCAACGGGACACTCAGCACAATGCTGGTACCTCGTGCATGGGCGGCGAAGAAGAACCTCGTTGCAACGGGCAATCCCAACAACATCATCCTCGGCGGAGGCGGCACGACCCGTGAGCAGATGATTGCCAGCACACAGCGCGGCGTACTCGTCACGCGGCTCTGGTACCTGCGCGAGACAGACCCGCGCACGATGAGCTATACCGGGCTGACCCGCGACGGGACGTTCCTGATCGAGAATGGGAAGATCTCGAAGTCGATCAAGAACATGCGATTCAACGAGAGTCCGTTGTTCATGCTGAACAATCTGGAAGCGCTGGGACCCGTTCGGCGGACTGCCAACGACGGGCCGGGCACGCAGATCATGCCGGTTCTCAAGGCGCGTGATTTCAACTTCACGTCGCTGTCGGACGCGGTTTGACGCGAGAGGCGGCGTGGCTCGGATCGCTCAGGTCAGTGTCGGGTGGGGTGACATGGGCTCAACGCGGGGGCGTGGCACGGATCGCTCAGGTCAGTGTCGGGTGGGGTGACATGGGCTCAACGCGGGGGCGTTGCTCGGATCGCTCAGGTCGGTGTGGAGTGGGGCGACATGGGCTCACGCGGGGGCGCGGAGGCCGCGGGGAAAAGCTCCCGCATCGACGGGCATCGGATGGCTGGAACCACGGTGTGCCTGAATCAGGATTCGCTTCCTCATCCGTGATGTGCGGGAGTCCGGAAATCGTCATCTGAGCTGGCGCCGAACTCTCCGCGAGCTCCGCGCCCCCGCGTGAGACCCCAGCCTCCCCCCGGTCACGAAGCAGGCTCAAGAAGCCCGACTCGTCGTCTCGCACAAACAAGTGTGAAGCGAACTGCACTCCGGAGAGCAACAGGGTGCAAAGCTCAGTCCGGCAGAGCAAACCCTTCTCAGCACGCACGAATCCAAATTGTCTGACGGGCGTACGACGTTTCGCGGACGCGCCACGACGCGCGCCACGACGCGTGCCCCATCTCTGGACCCGATCTCCACCCGAGCCCCATTCGCATGACAACCCGCCGGGATTTTCTCGCCAGCAGCGCGGTGGCTGCCGGAGCCTTGGGCCTGGCTTCGCTGCCGGCAGAGGCCAGCGCATTTGCACGACGGCTGGCGCCGCTGCAGCCACATGTGCAGCCGCCGATGGATGCGCCAACGAAGGATCTGTTGATGGCCGCACTCAACGCGGCGAAGATGGCCGGCGCCTCGTTCTCCGACGCCCGTGTCGGCCGCACGCGACGCAACTTCGTCATCACGCGCGAGCAGCAGATCATCGAGATCGTCGACACCGACACGATCGGCTGCGGCGTCCGTGCACTCGTTGACGGATGCTGGGGCTTTGCCGCGACACGCACACTGACGGTGGATGGTGTTGCCGCCGCCGGCCGCGAAGCGGCGATGATTGCGAAGGCGAACCGCGTCGCCCGCGACAGGTCCGTCGAACTCGCCGCCGCCCCATCACTCGGTGAACGCACGTGGTCGAACGGCTTCACGATCGACCCGTGGACCATTCCCGTGGAGCAGAAGGCCGACTTGCTGCTTCGTGCGAATGCCGAAGCGATGAAAGTCGCCGGAGTGAAGTACGTCGCGAGCCAGATGTTCTTCGTGAAGGAAGAGAAGAACTACGCCAATACCGAAGGCACGATCACCACACAAACCATCGTGCGCAGCTGGGCGCCGATGAGCATCACCGCCATCTCGGCAGATTTCACCGACTTCCAGTCGCGCAGCAACACGGTGCAGCCTGCCGGTCGAGGGTATGAGCACATCCTCGAAGCGGACATCGTGGGAAATGCCCGGAAGTGGGGCGAGGAGGCCGCCGAGAAATTGAAGGCGCGGCCCGTGGAACCCGGCCGCTACGACCTCGTGCTGCACCCGACACACCTCTGGCTCACGATCCACGAATCCGTTGGCCATCCCACCGAACTCGATCGCGCCAATGGCTACGAAGCCAACTATGCCGGTACGAGCTTCGTGAGCCCGCCGGAGAAAGTGCTCGGGTCACTCAAGTACGGCCCCGCGATGCTGAATGTGCAGGGTGACCGATCGCAGCCAGGTGCCTGCGCTACGGTCGGCTTCGATGACGAAGGCGTTGTGCCCGAAGACTTCCTGATCATCAAGAACGGCATGCTCAACGACTACCAGACCACGCGCGAGCAAGCCAACTGGCTCAAGTGGTGGTACGACAAGAACGGCAGGCCAACACGAAGTCACGGATGCTCGTACGGGGACAACTGGAGCAGCGTGCAGTTCCAGCGGATGCCGAACGTGTCCGTGTTGCCGGGAGCAAAGGAGCAGTCGTACGAAGACATCATTGCGGCCACGGACAAGGGCATTGCGATCGTTGGTGACGGCAGCTTCTCGATCGACCAGCAGCGCTACAACGCGCAGTTTGGCGGCCAGCTCTTCTACGAGATCAAGGGCGGGAAGATTGCCGGTATGCTGAAGGATGTCGCCTACCAGATGCGCACACCGGAGTTCTGGAATGCGCTCGACATGCTCGGTGGCAAGAAGAGCTACATGCTCGGCGCCAGCTTCTTCGACGGCAAGGGCCAGCCGGGCCAGTCAAATTCCGTCAGCCACGGCTGTCCGCCCACGCGCCACCGCCAGATCAACGTCATCAACACGGGACGCAAGGCATGACATCACGATTCGATCCCCTGGCGCCCAGGCGGCTCATTGCCGCGGCTGAAGAACTCGTCTCCCGCGACGAAGCACAGCGCATCATCGAGAGCGCGATCAAGCTGTCGAAGGCGGAATCCGTCGAGGTCAATCTCAGCGGTGGCCGGCAGCGCAACGTCAGGTTCGCCGCAAACCAGATGTCCACTGCCGGCATGGTGAACGACCTCACGATGGTCGTGTCGTCGAGCTTCGGGCCCAAGCATGCGATCACGACCACCAACGATCTCTCGCCGGAAGGAATCGATCGTGCCGTCCGTCAGTCGGAAGCCCTTGCGCGCCTCGCACCCGATGACCCGGAGGCGATGCCGCGACTCGCGCAGCAGAACATCACGCCGGTGACGTCCGCGTGGGATGAAGAGACCTTTGCGCTCGATGCCGCGGCGGGTTCACGTGCCGCGCTGACCGCACTCGGCCCGGCACGAGCCAAGGGCAATCTGCAGGCGGCCGGATTCCTTCAGGTTGACTCCGGCGTCAGCTCACTCGGTAATAGCGCCGGGCTGTTTCAATACCACCGTGGCACGAAAGCGAACTACACGCTGACGGTGCGAACCGCCGATGGCACCGGTTCCGGTTGGGCCGGCGCAGAAGAACCGCGCTTTTCCGCCATCGACTTTGCCAGCGTCAGTACGAGCGCGATCGAGAAGGCAGAGTCGTCACGGAATCCCGTGGCGGTTGAACCTGGTCGCTACACCGTGATTCTCGAGCCGCAGGCCGTTGGCGATCTCGTGTCGCTCGTTGCGTTCTATGCGGACGCGCGCGCGGCTGACGAGGGGCGGTCTCCCTTCGTCAAGCCGGGTGGTGGCAACAAGATCGGCGAAAAGATCGTGGACGAGCGCGTGACGCTGTACAGCGATCCGCATGACCCGAAGATCCTCACTGATCCGTTTGACGGCGAGGGCTTTCCTCTCACGCGGCGCAACTGGATCGACAAGGGCGTGTTGAAGGAAATGCAGTACGGCCGCTTCTGGGCGAAGAAGCAGGGCAAGCAGCCGACGGGCGGTGCCAACAACATCGTGATGGGCGGTGGCACGATGACTCGTGATCAGATGATCGCTGGCACCCAGCGCGGAATACTCGTGTCTCGCCTCTGGTACCTGCGCGAGGTAGACCCGCGCACGCTCCTGTACACAGGGCTGACGCGCGATGGCACGTTCCTGATCGAGAACGGCAAGATCACGAAAGCGATCAAGAACATGCGCTTCAACGAAAGCCCGTTGTTCATGCTCAACAATCTCGAGGCGCTCGGCCCGCAGGTCCGTGTCGCTGGCATCGAGGCAGGTATCCCCTGCGTGATGCCGTTCCTCAAGGCCCGGGATTTCAATTTCACGTCGCTCTCGGACGCCGTCTGACGGGTGCGAGCTGCGAAGCGTGTGATCTGGACCGACAGAGCATTGGCCAACGCCGTCGGACCGACGATCAGTGGATAGGCGACGTGATGTGAGTCCAACGACAAACGAAGCGGCCGCCCCACGAGTGGGGCGGCCGCTTAGGGTCATTCACTGGGGCGGCAGGACTCGAACCTGCAACTTCCCGGTTAACAGCCGGGCGGTCTGCCATTGACCTACACCCCATCAACCTGCGCCATGCTGTGTCGGCTACCGAAAGCGGAAGCTGAAGCTACCGGGCCATTTGTTCCAGTCGTGAGTCCACACCAGTCGAAGATTTCGACTATTTCGCCGTGACGCGCGCGGCCGTGCGGCGGTTCTTCGCACGTCCTTCTTCCGTCGTGTTGTCAGCCACCGGCACGGTGTCGCCGTACCCCTCGGCTTCAAGTCGATCCGCGGCGACGCCCTGCGCAACGATTGCTGCCATCGCCGCCTTCGCGCGCTCGGAGGACAACGTCATGTTCTTCTTCGGATCGCCGACGTTGTCAGTGTAGCCGCCGATCTTGAGCTTGACCGCCGGATACGCCTTGAGAATCGCGGCGATGTTCGACACCTGCGCGGCCGACGCCCCTTCGAGCTCAGCCGAGCCGGTCTTGAACGTGAGCCGATCGAACTCGAACCAGGTCGCCTTGTCGATCGGCTGCGCGGCGTTGGTGATGAATCCGACCAATTGCTTCTCGATGCCAGATCCCGACACCTGAATCTCGGTGCCGCCGGGCAGCGCGAGTCCGGTCAGCGCGGCCACCGCCGCTGTCGCCGGAGCTGACGCCGCTGCCGGGTTCGGATTCTTGTCCGCACCCGCCGCATTCAGGTAGCCGGGCGTGCTTCCGATCGAGCCGTTGACACCCGCTCCCCCGTACGGCACTGCCGTGTCACCCTTTCCCGGGCTGTCAGCGGTCTTCTCGCAGGCGGCGGTGAGAACGACGGCAGCAGTCAACAACGAGGCAAAGCGAACGGTCCGCATGCAGGCTCCAGAAATCGTGGCAGTGTTCAGGTGATGGCTGAAGTTAGTCACTGCCGGCAACCCGGGCATCGGCTCGGGCGCACGCCCACGGTGGCGGTCAGTGCGGCAGTCGCGAGCGCAGTGCGCCATACACCCAGGTGCCGGCGAGTGCACTCGCGAGCGACGCGGTCATCACGACCGCGCCGTTGCCGATCATTGCGAACAGGGGCCCTGGGCAGGCCCCGGCAAGGGCCCAGCCGATGCCGAAGATCAAACCACCGGCCCAGTACCGTGTGCCACGCCCCAGTGTCTTTGGCGGCACGCTGATGGCCGTGCCATCAATTGTCCGCAGGTCGAGCCGCCGGATGAGCTGCAAGCCCAGCCACGCAGTGAAGACCGCAGTGGCCATGACGCCGTACATGTGAAAGGCCTGAAACCTGAACATCTCCTGCACGCGAAACCAGGAGATGACTTCTGACTTCGTCAGCACAATTCCGAATGCCACACCGAGCAGCAGATACGACGTGAGGCCGCGCAAAGGACTGCCAGCAATCGTCGAAGGCTCGGGCAGCGTGCCGGGGACAGGGCTCGTCATGTCATGCTCCCAACAGACGCGGCAGGATGAACCACGTCGCGACCAGGCCACCGCCGAAGAAACCGACCACCGCGATGAGCGACGGCAGCTGCATGTCCGCCAGCCCGCTGATGGCGTGACCAGAGGTGCATCCACCGGCGTAGGACGCGCCAAATCCGACCAGAAACCCGCCGCCGAGCAACATGGCAACACCACGCAATGTGAGCAGTGCGCGCCAATTGAATACCTCGTTCGGCACCACGCCTGTCAGATCCGTGACACCCAGCGCTCTCAGGCTTGCCTGCGTCGCCGCGCTCACCTGTGTCGGCTGGCCGTCGGAGAGAAATGCCGCCGTCAGCATTCCACCAATGACGATTCCGAGCACGAACGCCAGGTTCCAGCCGCCGGTCGTGCGCCAGTCGTACTGAAAGAACGCGGCTCTCCCTGGCAGGGCAGCTGCGCAGGCATGCCGCAGACTGCTCGACACACCAAACATCCTGTTGCCCACAAGCAGCAATATCGGAACGAACAGTCCGATCATCGGCCCTGCGACGTACCACGGCCATTGGTGCATCACATCAGCGCGCGCCAAGCACCCTCCGTCGCGTCGTCAATTCGGTCTCGAGCCGTGCGCACATCAGGTCACACAACTGAAAGACGCTCTTGTCCGCCAGCCCGTAGTACACGTACAACCCTTCCTTTCGGCGCGACACGAAGCCATGCGTGAACAGCAACTGCAGGTGCTTCGACACGTTAGCCTGACCAAGGGCCGTCTCCTCCACGAGTTCACCGACCGTGCGCTCACCGGCACGCAACACGCTGAGGATTTCCAGCCGTGCCGGCTCCGAGAGTGCCTTGAATCGCGACGCCACGAGCGCCATCACCCCTGGCGTCAGTTCAAGCTTTGGCATCTCGCCGCCTCTTCACGCCGTTGCACTGATCGTTCGTTGCGCATGAATGCGACCTGATTCACCGCCCGCATCACCGTACCGCCGGAGTCGCCGCATGGGCTTGTCGTTCGACCGGCAGCCGCGCAGCGTCCCAGGCCCCGAATCCACCAGCCATGTTGATCACGTTGGTGAATCCCTTCGCGTGCAGCACGCTGGCGGCAATCGCTGAACGCCCACCGCCCTGACACTGCAGCACGAGCGGCGCGTCGGTCGGCAACTCGGCGAGGTGCTCTGTGAGATACCCCACCGGGATGTTCCGTACGCCGGGAATGTGCGACTGCTCCCACTCCGTGAAACCGCGCACATCGATCACCGTTGCGCCGCCATGCTGCATCAGCGACGCAACCTGCGCGGGGGTCATCTGCGGAATGGATGCGCGCGCCGTGACGTCACTGCTTGCCTGCGCGAAAACCTCGCTGCCGAAGTACCCCGACACCCGATCGAGCCCGATCATCGCCAGATCTCGCACTGCTGCGTGCACGTTACTCATTGATGACGTGTCATCGACGATGAGGTGGAAGTCACGATCGTACGGCAGCAGCCACCCCGCCCAGGTGTTGAAGCTCTTGCCGAGCGGAATGCTGATCGTTCCGGGAACGAAGCCCTGCGCGAAGCTCGCGGCGTCCCTGGTGTCGACGACGGGAGCGCCGGAGCGGAGCACCTCGCCCACCTGTTCCGCCGCGAGACGCGGCGGTGCAGGAAACCCGTTGAGGATTGCCGGGCCGGTCTTGTTGATCCGCTTCATCTCGGCGAAGTACTTCGGCGGTTCCGGCTGGCCCGCCAACACCGCGTCGACGAACTCCTGCTCGTCAGTGATGACGAGCCCCCAGTTAGCGATCTTCTCGTACCCGAGCGTCGTCGTTGGCACGGCGCCAAGCGCCTTGCCACACGCAGAGCCCGCACCGTGTCCGGGCCAGATCTGGAGGTGATCCGGCAGCTGCTTGAATCGCTGGAGACTGCGGAACAGTGTTCGTGCACTCGCTTCCATGGTGCCGATCACCTTGGCAGCCTTTTCCAGCAGGTCAGGGCGACCGACGTCACCCACGAAGACGAAGTCGCCGGTGATCACGCCCATCGGTCCTGCCGACGCCGGCGTGTCCGTCACCAGAAATGACAGATGCTCCGGCGTGTGCCCGGGTGTGTGCAACACCTCGAACTTCAGGTTGCCAACCATGAACACATCGTGGTCATGCAGCAGCCTTGCACCTGCGGCTTCGGCATAGGCGTACTTCCACTCGGCATCACCCTCATCCGACAGCAGCAGGCGCGCGCCGGACCGCGCCGCAAGTTCCCGGCTGCCGGAAACGAAGTCAGCGTGGATGTGCGTCTCGGTCACATGCGTGACGCGCAGCCCCTCCTCGGCCGCCGCTTCGAGATACTGTGCGACATCGCGATTCGCGTCGAAGACAACGGCCTCGCCGGTTGCCTGGCAGCCGATCAGGTAGCTCGCCTGCGCGAGCTTTGCATCATAGAAGCGCTTGAGCAACATGGACGGTGTCCTCCGCTGTCAGAGAGATTGTTGCGCCGGTTTCGTGGACGTCACGATGCCCAGTCTCGTGAGTCGAGGCGCCACCGACGTCCGGCGGCGGAAAGAAGACGGCGCGGTTCTTGTAGATCACGAACATGCCCATCACGATCAGGAACACCGCAAACCCCTGCTTCAGGGCCCGTTGCGACACGAAGCGCACGAAGTAGGTCCCGACGAGAATGCCCACCACCGCGAAGGCGGTGAAACCCGCCATGAAAAGCCAGGGGACCTGCACGTGACCAAGGTATCCGGCAAATCCGGATGCGGAGTTCATCGCGATCACGAGCAGTGAGGTGCCAATCGCCTGTTTCATCGGTGCACGCGCCAGCAGCACGAGCGCCGGTACGACGAGGAACCCGCCGCCAATACCTACCAGACCGGTCATGAGACCGACTCCGAGCGCGATCGGCACGAGCAGCGCTGGTGGCATGGATCGCGGCTGCTCGCTTGCCGCGCCCACCGACGGTGAACGTCGTGCGGAGCGGAACATCGTGACCGCAGCGAGGAGCATCACCGTTGCCAGCAGTGTGAGTTGCACCTGTCCGTTGACCAGCGTGCCGAGTCGCGCGCCGGCAAACGCGCCAACCATTGCGATCACGCCAAAGGCCCCAGCGGTGCGCAGGTTCACATTGCCGGCTTTCCAGTGGCTGGTTGCTCCGACGAGGCTGGTCACGCCAACGACAGGCAGGCTCATCGCGATGGCGAGCTTGGGGTCGTAGCCGAGCACGTAGACGAAGATGGGTACCGTGAGGATGGAGCCGCCGCCACCCATGAGACCGAGTGAGAGGCCGACGACCACCGCCAGCATGTATCCGATTGCGACCACGCATCTCCCGGCTGTTGTTCCGCGCGCAGCCGGAACGGCTTCCCGCGGCCAGCGACACTATACAACTATATAGTTGTGTTGTCAATCGCAGGGCTGGGGAGTGCGTGGCACCGCCGGAATTCCCCGGTGTACACTTCGCTGTGTCATGAGCCAACTCCCCACTCCACCGGTCTTCCTCGATCCCAGCGGCAGGCGCTGGCGACGTGTGCGCGGGCTGGCGCTGGTCCTCGGCGTCGCGACCACGGTGCTCGCCGCGCTGTTGATCGCGGTTGTGCTCATCCCACCGGTCTTGCCGGCCGTCGTTGGACAGCGTCTCGATCGCGAGCTGACTGCAGCGCCAAAGTTTGTCACGTCACGCTCGCGTCGTGAGCATCTTGCCTCGCGCCGTCGCCTGTTCGCCGCACTGGAGCATGACAGAGCCGTCCCGGCGCTTCGGCCCGGGCAGCTGCCGCTACCGGTGTCGGCCGCAAATCGCGGCATGACGGCTGCCGGCGTCAAGCGTGGGCCGGACGCCCTGGTGGCCGGCTTCTACGTCAACTGGGACGACAACTCGTTCGCCTCGCTGCGCGCGCACGCATCGGAGCTCGACTGGGTGCTCTGCGAATGGGGGTTTCTCGCTGCCTCCGGGGATTCCGCGATCCTGACCGTTGACCGCCGCGTGCCCTACGTACTCGAGCGCCTGCCGCTGACTGATCGGCCGACCGCTCTGCTGATGCTCTCGAACTTCGATCGCGTGACCGGACGCTTTGATCCAGTCAGATTGCGACGGCTGGTGGGGTCTGATGCTGCCATGCGCCGCGTGAGCGCCACATTGGCTACCGCCGTGCGGCGATTTCAGCTCGGCGGCATCGCGATCGACTTCGAACAGATCCCCACGGATCTGCGGCCGGCCGTCGTCCGATACCTGAGCATCCTGCGCGTGACGCTCGATAGCGCGCCTCCGTCGGCTACCGGACCGCCACGGCCAGCGCCTCGCCGGCCGTTGCTCGTCCAGGCGGTCGGCGACGAGACCTCCGCGGCGGATCTTCGAGCGTACTCCGCCGCGACGGACTACACCGTGTTGATGCTCTACGACGAGCACTACCCCACGGGCGACGCAGGGCCGGTTGCGAGTCAGCTCTGGTACGCCACGAAGGCGGATAGCGCGCTGAAGTCCGTGCCGCGAGAGAAACTGATCCTCGCTGTGGGTGCGTATGGGTACGACTGGAATGACGGTAGCCCGGGCGCTGCTGCGGAGGTGATGACGTTTCAGGAGGTCATGCGAACCGCGCGACGGCACGCCCTGTTGCCGCAATTCGACAAGGTCAGCGGGAATCCATATCTCACGTGGACCGATCCCGACTCGACCGACCACGCCGTCTGGTATCTCGACGGCGTCACGGCCTACAACGAGATCGCGACGGGACGGCGACTGGGCATTGCGGGTCACGCGATCTGGCGGCTCGGCGCCGAAGATCCGTCACTCTGGCGTGTGCTCGGCCAGGCCGGAGCGGAGGGAACACGCGCAGCACTGGCGACGATTCCTGCCGGCTACGACGTCGAGTTCGACGGTACTGGCGAGTTGCTCAAGATCAGCTCGCGACCCACAGTCGGTCATCGCAGTGTCACGATTGATTCCTCCACAGGTGTGGTCACGGATCAGCGCATTGCGGTCATCCCCACACCATACATCGTCACACGCGAAGGGAGCGACAGCACGCGCGACCTGTCCGACCCGAAGAAGATCGCACTGACATTCGACGACGGTCCGGACGGCACATGGACGCCCGCCATTCTCGACACCCTCAAGGCGCACCACGCCACGGCGACGTTCTTCGTCATCGGCCAGAACGCGCTCGTGCACCCGGGAATCGTCCGTCGGCTGTGGGCCGAGGGGCATGAGATCGGCAATCACACCTTCACACATCCGAACCTCGCGTTGGTGCCGACGTATATCACCCGACTCGAGCTCGATGCCACGGAGCGACTGCTCGAAGCACTGATCGATCATCGCTCCGCGTACTTCCGTCCTCCGTACTTTGGTGATGCGGAGCCAACCACGGCGGACGAGCTTGGCCCTGTTGGTGTGGCAAGCGACCTGGGATACCTGACGGCCGGCCTCCACATCGACAGCGAAGATTGGCAGAACCCGTCGGCCCGCACCATCGTGGACACGGTGCTCAGCCAACGGGAACGTGGCAACGTGGTGCTCTTGCACGACGGAGGCGGTGCGCGTTCGAACACCGTCGCCGCACTCGGTCCACTGATCGACTCGCTCCGTGCGCACGGTGACACGATCGTGCCGCTCTCCGGCCTGGTCGGGCTCACGCGCGACGAGGCCATGCCGGCACTGCCCGCATCGGGCGCAGCGGCGCGTTACCTCGAACTGGCGACTTTCGGCGCCCTTGGTGTGTTCGAGTGGGCGCTGCACTGGTTGTTCCTGATCGCAGTCGTGCTTGGCATGGCGCGACTCGCGGTCGTGATGGCGCTCGCGATCGTCCAACGAGTGCGCCGCCGTCCCGACGCACTTGCCGGGTACCTGCCCTCGGTAAGTGTCATCGTCCCGGCGTACAACGAAGAGCGGGTCGTGGTGAAGACACTCGCCAGCCTGCTCGAGCAGGACTATCCCTCGGCGCTCGAGATCGTGATGGTCGACGACGGGTCCCCCGACAGCACGTATCAGGTGGCGCTCGACGCATTTCGTGCTGACCCTCGCGTCACCGTACTGACGAAGCCGAACGGCGGCAAGGCGAGCGCACTGAACTTCGGCATCGCCCACGCGCGCGGCGAGATCGTGATCGGACTCGACGCTGACACGGTCTTCGTCCCGGGAACGATCACGAAACTGGTTTCGCCGCTGGCTGATCCACGCGTCGGCGCCGTGGCCGGCAACGCCAAGGTTGGGAACCGCACGAACCTCGTCACGCGATGGCAGGCGGTGGAGTACGTCACCAGCCAGAACCTCGACCGGCGGGCGTTTGCACTCCTCGATTGCATTACGGTCGTTCCTGGCGCCATCGGAGCGTGGCGCAAGTACCTGGTGCTCCGCGCTGGAGGCTTCAGCGACGACACGCTGGCTGAAGACCAGGACCTGACTGTCGCGATTCGCCGACTGGGCTATCGGATTGCCTATGCCGACGCGGCCGTCGCCTATACCGAAGCGCCGGACACACTGCGATCGCTCGCCAAGCAGCGATTCCGGTGGAGTTTTGGCACGCTGCAGTGCATGTGGAAGCACCGCAGTGCACTGTTGCGCCCGAGTTCCGGCACGCTCGGCATGATCGCAATGCCGAACGTGTGGATCTTTCAGCTGTTGTTCGCGGCGCTCTCGCCGCTCGCTGACCTGATCTTTCTCTGGAGTCTGGTGTCTGTGTGGCTCACATGGCGCGCACACGGCGCCACCTACGCTGTCACGAATCTCGAGCAGGTGCTGACGTTCTATGCGGTGTTTCTACTCGTCGACTGGCTGGCAGCGGTGCTCGCGTTCCTGATGGAGCCGGACGAAGATCGTTGGCTCACCTGGCTGATTCTGTTGCAGCGCTTCGCCTATCGGCAGATCATGTACTGGGTTGTCGTCCGTTCGTTCGCTGCGGCGTTACGCGGGCGCATCGTGGGATGGGGAAAGCTCGAACGGAAGGCGACGGTCGAGGTGCCGACGTGAGCGACACCGCCCGCGACGCTGGCCTCCCTAACGACGTTGCGTCGTCACCTGCGCCTGCACGCTGGCGGCGGTGGATCGGCCCGCTGTCTGCACTCTCTATTCTTGTTGTCGCACTGGTGGTACTGCGCCAGGAGCTCTCGGCGCACACGTACAG
The DNA here is from genome assembly GCA_031373905.1 of Gemmatimonadaceae bacterium. Lineage (GTDB taxonomy): Bacteria > Gemmatimonadota > Gemmatimonadetes > Gemmatimonadales > Gemmatimonadaceae > JACMLX01. Next base: position 12,992 of record JANMNM010000157.1, read on the forward strand.
TGAGATCGCCATTGCGGTCCGCAGCTTTCCCCGTCCACGAATCATCGACGCGCTGTTATGGACGCTGGTCGCGTATGCGGTGCTCCCTGGCTACGATCTGCTCGCGCTGGTGTACGTGCGCAGGCTGTTCGATCGCGATCCCAAGGACGGTGAGGGCACTACTACACGCGGCGTTGGCTTCACACGCGCGGGCTTTGCGGGCCTGATCGCCTACGGCGTCAGCCAGACGCTCGGCTTCGCCGCAGTCACCGGATCAGCAGTTCGCTATCGCTTCTGGACCGCGTGGGGTCTTTCCACCGCCGAGATAACTCGCGCGGCAAGCTTCGCCGCAGTGACGTTCACGCTCGGCGTGGTGTTGGTTGGCGGTCTCGCGCTGACGCTGGAACCGGCCAGTGAACTGACGGTCTTGCATCTGGCCCCGATGGCGGCGCGCTCCCTGGGCATGGTGCTGCTGCTGTGCGTCGCCGCCTTCGTCGCGTGGAGCGTCAGCGCGCGCGGACGACCGTTCCAGATCAACAACGCCGTCGCACGCTGGCTCGGCGCGTCACCGGACGGCGTCGTCGTGGAAGCACCGAGACCAGCCCTTGCACTCGCGCAACTGGTCATCGCTTTGGTGGACTGGCTCGCTGCCGCCGCGGTGTTGTGGGTGCTGCTGCCGGTTGAATCACGTCCGCCCTTCGCGGCATTTGCAGGCCTCTTTGTACTCGCGCATACGGCGGGGCTCATCAGCCACGTGCCAGGTGGCCTAGGGGTATTCGAGACGCTGATGGTGCTCGGGTTGCGCCCGTTCCTTCCAGCCGGCGCGACGATCGCTGCATTGGTAGTCTATCGCGCGGTCTACTACCTGCTGCCCTTCGGCGGCGCAGTCGCTCTCTTCGCCGCGTATGAAACACATCGGCGGAGCCGCCACGTCCGTCTCCTTGCGTCCGCTGCAACTCGCTCCGCCGGCGCCGTCGCCAGCACCGCGCGCAGGACCGGGAGCATGGCTGCAGTTCTCGGTCCGTCGCTGCTGCCATCGATCGTCGCTGCGGGTGTCTTCGCCGCCGGCGCGGTGCTACTGATTTCCGGGGCCACGCCGAGTCTGCGGCCGCGCATCACAGCGCTCACCACCACGCTGCCGCTCGGTGTGATCGAGGCATCACACCTGCTGGGTTCCGTGGCAGGCGCACTGCTCCTTGTTCTGGCGTGGGCACTGCGACGCCGGCTTGGTGCGGCGTGGGGGCTGACGGTGATGCTGCTCGTTGCCGGAGTAGTGACATCGCTGCTCAAGGGCCTCGACTGGGAGGAGGCGCTCGTGCAGTGCGCCGTGCTGGCGCTGCTGCTCTCGTTCAAGCGGGCGTTCTACCGCCGCGCCGCATTGACCGCGGAGCCATTCGAACCTGGGTGGATCGTTGCGATCGTGGCCGTGTTTGGAGTGACCGCGTGGGTCGGATCGTTCGCATTCCGCCACGTCGAGTATGCCAATGATCTCTGGTGGCGTGTTCACCCACACGCAGATGCACCACGGTTTCTGCGCGCGATGCTCGCCAGCGGGGGTGCGCTGGCAGTCTTCGGTGCCGGGCGACTGCTGCGTACCGCGCGCCCCGCCACAGAGGAACCGAACGCCGATGCACTGGAGCGCGCCGCGCGAATTGTGCACCAGTGCACCGACACCGATGCATATCTGGCTCTCGTCGGCGACAAGTCGCTGCTGTTCCGGAACCAGGGCGATGAACACACCAGCGAGGGGGCGCCGCCCCGCGCCGAGGACAGCGTGGACGGGTTCGTGCAGTACGCCGTGGCCGGACGCAGTTGGGTGTCGATGGGCGATCCGGTGACTGCCGACGCCGCGCTGCGCGAGAAAAATGGCACCGCCGATCCCTTGGCGCGCCTGCGTTTGCAAGGTGCACTGGCATGGCGCTTCAAGGAGGAGGCGGACGCGCACAATGGCTGGCCCGTGTTCTACAAGGTGGGCCCGGAGACACTGCCGCTCTACATCGATCTCGGTCTCACGTTCCTCAAGCTCGGCGAGGAGGCACGGATCGATCTGTGTACCTTCTCGCTGGAGGGTGGAACACACCGATGGATGCGCCGCGCGATCAAGGATGTCGAGAAAACAGGCGCGACCTTCGAGGTGATCCCAGCGGCATCAGTTGCCGCCATATTGCCAGAATTGCGCGCAGTTTCTGACGAGTGGCTGCAGAGCAAGTGCGTGCGCGAGAAGGGATTCTCGCTCGGCTATTTCGACGACGTGTACCTCAGTCACGCGCCGATCGCCGTCGTGCGGCTGCGCAGTGGCGGGACAGACGGCGGACCGGTCGACGCACGGCAGGACATCGTTGCCTTTGCAAATCTCTGGACCGGTGCGGCGAAAAAGGCGCTCTCCGTGGACCTGATGCGGTTCTCCGCACACGCACCCAAAGGCGTGATGGACTACCTGTTCATTCAGCTGATGCTCTGGGGTCAGACAGAAGGATTCCAGGAGTTCAATCTTGGCATGGCACCACTCGCCGGCCTCGAGGCACGCGAGCTCGCGACGGTGTGGGTGAAGGCGGGCGCGTGGCTCTACCGGCACGGCGAACACTTCTACAACTATGACGGGCTTCGGCGATACAAGGAGAAGTTCGATCCCGTCTGGGAACCACGCTATCTCGCAGCACCTGGTGGCCTCGCACTGCCGCGCATTCTCGCAAACGTCGCATCACTGATTTCGGGTGGGATCACCGGGATCGTGCGCAAATGACCTCCTCCATGGCGTCCACAGTCCGCAACATGCCGTATTGCCAGCGTCTCGCGCGACTCTTCACGGCCATCGTCGGCGCAGGAACTCTCACGGCGCTCACCGCCGTGTCGCTCCGTGCGCAGGGCACGCGCGCGGCCGATGCGGTCGGCGATCTGCCGCTGATCGAAGTTCCTGCCACACAGCCGGGCGACGGGACCATCGCAATCTTCCTCTCCGGCGATGGTGGATGGGCCAGTCTCGACAAGCAGGTCGCGCAAGTGCTGGCGGAGCACGGCATCGGGGTGATCGGCCTGAACTCGCGGGCGTACCTCTCCTCACGCAAATCACCTGAGCAGGCCGCGAACGATGTGGCGCGCATTGCACGTGCCTACCTCGCGCGGTGGTCAGGCAGACGACTGCTGTTGCTCGGTTACTCGCGCGGCGCGGTCATGGTCCCCTTTGTCGCGACGCGCTTGCCTGCTGACCTGAAGCGGCAGATCGCGCTCCTGGCCATGCTCGGGCTCGAGCAGAACATGAACTTTCAGTTTCACTGGACGGACATCGTTCGCAATACACGGCGTCCTGACGACCTCCCGGTCGTGCCGGAGCTGTTGCGATTGCGCGGCACGCCGATGGACTGTGTCTATGGCACGGACGAGCAGGACTCGCCCTGTCGCGGTGCGGACCCGTCACTCATGACGCAGATCGCCCGGCACGGTGATCACCACTTCGATGGCAACTATCGCGCGCTGGCTGAGCTGCTCATCGCGGCGGTGCCACCGCCCACGCCATGACGGGTCGCGTGCCTGGCCGGAACATGGGACTGTTCACCTGCGTGACGCCGGGCGTCATGGCGCGCGGCGCCGCGATGGTCTGCGTGCTCACGTCCATAGGCTGCGCGACGCTGGTCGGAGTCCGGCCGCTGTCAACCGCAAGAGCCGGGCGCACCTCGTTCCACGAGCTTCGTGTTGGCGGGCGCACGCGCCGATTTCTTCTGCACTTGCCTCCAGCTGCAGCGTTGCAGCGTGTGCCGCTCGTGATCGCGTTCCATGGACACCACGGGAATGGTGCAGTGCTCGAGAATCAGTCGCATCTGGACGCTGTCGCCGATCGTCTCGGATTCGCCATCGCGTATCCTGACGGTACCGGACGGTTCGGGTACCTCGCACTGTCGTGGAACGTGGGAACGTGCTGCGGTGATGCGCGCGCCGACAGCGTGGACGACCTGGCCTTCGCTGACTCGCTGATCGCAGCCACCGGTCAAACCGCGCAAGTCGACGTCGCACGTGTGTTCGCTGCCGGTTTCTCCGCAGGGGGAATGCTTGCGCTCCGTCTGGCGTGTGAGCGTTCAACACAGTTCCTCGCCGTCGCGGACATTCAGGGAGCAATGCCGGACGTTTCCTGCGCGCCGTCTCGACCCGTCTCCGTGCTGCTGTTGCAGGGCGAAGAGGATGATGAATTGAGATACGACCTGCGAACGCTTCGGCGACCCGATGGACAGTATTTTGCTCACTCGCTGGAGCAGGCGCTCTCGTTCTGGTCGCGCATCAACGGCTGCGTCCCGGGAGCGGTGACGCGTGACACGCAACCGGAGGCGACGCGAACGCGTGCCACCCAGTGCCCGCCTGGACGTGCCGTGGAGCTGGTCACCGTGGCGGGGCATCCGCATGCCTGGCCTGGCGGTGATCGCACCTGGTTGCTCGCGCCACGCCCTGCCGGCGGCCTCGACGCGTCACAGCTCGTGCTCGAGTTCTTCCGCGATATCGCCGCCGGATACCGCCCGCCACAGTGGCCGTCCACCGTTCGACCGCGTGCTGCGTCGCGCTGATCGATCAGCGCAGCGCCGCGCACTCCACGCTGCGCCATTGCAGCTGCAGAACGGTGTCAGTCGTGCTGCGGTATTGCAGTTGGCGTAATGGTTGAAGTTGCGACCGAACCGCTCAGGTCCGCACCAACTTCTTGTACCGCACCCGGTGCGGCTGATCGGCATCGGCGCCCTTCCGACGATTCAGGTCGTCGATGTACGCCTGATAGTTCCCCTCGAACCAGACCGTCTCCGAGTCGCCTTCGAACGCCAGGATGTGCGTCGCGATACGGTCCAGGAACCAGCGATCGTGGCTGATGACGACTGCACAGCCGCTGAAATCCAGCAGCGCATCTTCCAACGCACGCAGCGTATCGACATCGAGATCGTTGGTCGGCTCGTCGAGCAGCAGCAGGTTGCCGCCACTCATCAGCGTCTTGGCCAGGAACAACCGGTTGCGTTCACCACCGGACAGCGTTGCGACGAGCTTCTGCTGATCCGCACCACGGAATCCGAAGCCGCTCACGTAGGCGCGTGAGTTGAGCTCACGCGTGCCAACGGGAATCATCTCGCGTCGACCACTGACTTCCTCCCAGACCGTGCGCGCGCCATCCAGCGTGCGGCTCTGATCACCATAGCCGATCTGAACAGTCGAACCCAGTGTGAGTGACCCACCGTCAGGCTGCTCCGCGCCGGTGATCATGCGGAAGAGCGTCGTCTTGCCGGCACCGTTCGGGCCGATGATGCCAACGATCCCCGCGCGCGGCAGGTCGAACGACAGCTGGTCGTACAACAGCACGTCGCCATAACCCTTCTTCAGGTTCTTCGCGATCACGACATCGGCGCCAAGGCGCGGTGCCGGCGGGATCACGATCTCGTGATTGTACGCGCGCTCTTGCCCAAGCTCGCCGGCCAGATCCTCGTACGCCTGCAGGCGCGCCTTGTTTTTCGCCTGACGAGCCTTGGGCGCCATGCGCACCCACTCCAGTTCGCGATCGAGTGTCTTCTGCTTCTGGCTCGCCTGCTTCTCTTCCGTCTTCAGGCGCGCGGCCTTCTGCTCGAGCCAGCCCGTGTAGTTCCCTTCCCACGGAATGCCCTTGCCGCGATCCAGTTCGAGGATGTATTGCGCCACGTTGTCGAGGAAGTATCGATCATGCGTGATCGCGATCACCGTCCCTGGAAACTCGGCCAGATACCGTTCCAGCCAGGCGACACTCTCGGCATCGAGATGGTTCGTCGGTTCGTCGAGGAGCAGCATGTCCGGCTGCTCGAGCAGCACGCGACACAGCGCCACACGTCGACGTTCACCGCCGGACAGATTGGTCACCGGCGAATCGGGCGCCGGACAGCGCAACGCATCCATCGCGATCTCGACCTTGTTGTCGAGGTTCCAGAGATCGAGTGTGTCGATCTGCTCCTGCACACGCGCCTGTTCCGCCAGCAGCTTGTCCATCGCCGCGTCGTCCATTGGCTCGCCGAACGCCATGCTGATTTCGTTGAATCGATTGAGCAGTTCGCGCTGCGCCTTGACGGCCACCTCGACGTTGCCGCGCACGTCGAGCGTCGGGTCGAGCTTGGGCTCCTGCTCCAGATAGCCGATCCGCGTCCCCTTGTGCGCCCAGGCCTCGCCCTGGAACTCCGTGTCCACGCCCGCCATGATCCGCAGCAGCGAGCTCTTGCCGGCGCCATTGCCGCCAAGGACGCCGATCTTCGCGCCGGGGTAGAACGAGAGCCAGATGTCGTCCAGGATGACCTTGGAAGGCTGGACGACTTTCTTCAGGCCCTTCATGACGTAGATGAACTGTGGAGCCACTGTCTTCTCGGAATGCGGGGAACGGGGCCGGGCGCCAGCGGCGGACCGGTACTTCGGCGTGATAAGTTAGCGTCGCCAGCCAGTGGCTACCGACCCGCGGACAGGCGGGACAGAACGTACGGGCCGGGCTCGGCGTACCTCTTGCAGCCATTTGGTGTATTCCTCGTCCGGCGGTCAACGCGGTCGGCCGTGCCTCCGCGTGCGGCCGCGCGCTCACAAAGCCCGCTGCCTCGTTTCCTCCACTCTTGTCCTCATCCGATGTCTTTTCGACCGATCGTGCGACTCGCCTTCAGCGTCGCCCTTGCCGTACCCGCCCTCCTTGGCGCGCAAGAGATGGGGATACCAGTCGGGAACACGGCACCGAACGCGATGCTGCAGACGCTCGACGGCCGGCCGGCGCAGCTCTCGCAGTGGATCGGCAAGACTCCGGTCGTCCTGGAGTTCTGGGCGATGTGGTGCGGAAACTGCCGGGCGCTGGAACCGGAAATGCAGAAAGTCGGCCGGGCATTCGGGCGCCAGGTCAAGTTCGTTGGCGTTGCGGTCAGTGCAAACCAGACACCCGAGCAGGTGACTCGCTTTCTGCGCCAGCATCCGATGCCGGTCGAAATGCTTTATGACAAGGACGGCACCGCCGTGGAATCGTACGACGTCCCAGCCACCAGCTTCGTGGTCGTCATCGATCGGGCCGGCAAGGTGGTGTACACCGGCAGCGGGCGCGCACAGGATCTCACGGCGGCGATCCGAAAGGCGCTCTGACACCCGGCGAACTCACCCCCCGCTGAGCGTAATCTCACAGAGCAGCGTGGCAGGCTGCGGCTCACGAGTCGCGTAGGCCTGAATCCGGTCCACGAAGATCGGTGCACGAACACGGAACCTTTGTGCGCGCTGCCACGTTTCGTCGGACATCGTGCGGAAGAAATGCACCGTGCAATGCGGCGTGAACGCGAACTTCGGCGGCGCGAACGCCAGGCCACAGTTCGCGATGCGATCATGCAGCCAGCGCACAGGTCCGTGCACCGGTAGCGGCAGCATGATGATGTTCGTGGCCGGAAACCGTTCCGGTGCGCCAAAGACGAAGTCCAGTGGAGCAATTGTCGCACACGCCCGTGTGAGCGCATCGCGTATCTCGGCGGCTGGCGTGCCGAGTGGCAATACGCCGGCGCCACTGGACCCGGTGAGTGTGACGTGGGGGCGGAACAGCTTCGCGAACTTGGGGTCCAGCCGTTCCTGTAAGGCCGCAATCCGATCGGCCTCGGCGCCGAACAGATCCGCGACGATGAAGATTCCGTCAGCCACGGAACACGATCACCGCGGGAGAAGTGCGTGATCGATGCGGCTGCCGGGATGCGCGTCGTGCCAGCGACGCACGACCAGCGCACTTGCCATTCCGATCGCAGCGCCTGAGGCAACATCCGAAAGCCAATGCTGCCGATCACGCACCCGGCTTGCCGCCGTCAGCGAGGCCAGCGCGTAGACCAGCGGCGGACCGACGGTCTTCCACCCGGCGCTGCCCTGCCTGCGCCACTCGGCGGCCAGCGTGACCGCGGCGGCCGCAGACAGCGCAGAGTGCCCGGAGACGAAACTGCGGGCACTGTCACTGCGGAAACCACCAAGGAAATCCCAGTGTGACGGCCGGTTGTCAGCACTCGCGTATGGGCGCGACCGACCAGCCAGCAGCTTGATCGCGCCAGTGGTCACCATGCTCACCATGACCGCTTCGGTGGTGCGCAGTCCGAGCACCGCGACGCCCGAATCGCCGCGGGCGCGACCCAGCAGCCAGCTGGCGGGCCCTGCGCCGAGCGCAACATACGATCCGGTCGCATCGCCGATCTTCGACAGGGAGCGGAACCCGGAATTGTCGCGCACCCAGGGGCGGCGCGCCCATGCATCGCCCCGCGCATCAACGGCTGTGAGCAGAAATGCGGCCCCAGCCAGCGCGCCCAGTTTCACTCCATCGGCCCGCCGAAAGCCCATCGCGCGAAACGGAAGCGCGTCGCGCAACGCCGGCCTGTCCGTACGCAGCCACGACGCTCCCACCGGTGCCACCACGACGGCCATCGATGTCACCGAGCGCACTGCGGACTGGGCCGCACTGCACGGTGCCACCGTGAGCACCGCGGTGACGAGTGAGAGTGGACGACACAGCCTTCTCGTCGACCAATGCTGGCCCAACGCGGTCACGCGGCGCCTTTCTTCCGGCTTCTCTTCTTCGTCTCCTGCTTCTTCTTCCCCTTGCTGCCCTTCTTGCCCTTCTTTTTCTTCTTCGGTTTCGCAGGCGCCATGATGCTGCCGCGACAGTTCGCCGCTCCACAGCGGCAGACGTACAGCTTCTCGTCTTCGTCGGTGTGAGCCGCTGTCCGCTCGTAGGCGTAGTCGTAACTCAGCTCAGTGCCCGCAGCGATCTTCGTCATCGCGGAGATGAACACCCGACCGTCTTCTTCCTCGATCGCCTCGCAGTTCGGATCACAGGAGTGATTGATGTACTTCGCAGGCCACTCGAGCGGGCCGGCATCCAGCACCCGCGATCCATCGCCGATCGAGAACAAGAAGGTGTGATGCCGTCCCATCTCATCGTCGGGATAGCGAATGTCGGACTCCTTCTCGTCTATGCATTCACCGAGATACTCGATGATGCGTTCACCCTTCTTGATCGGACGGGTCGCGAAGGCACCCATGCCCTGAATTTTGGATGAACGAATGACGAACGCGAGCTTGCGGGATCCTGCGAAGTGGGCCACGGTACGTCGGGAGTGAGTGTGTGCAGCAGGTCGTGAACGCAATCACGGAGAATAGCCTGCCTTTGCACGTCGTGCGACGGGTCGGCTGCCTTTTATGTGCAAACGTTAAGACACCGGGTTCACCTCTCGCGATCACGCGCGTGGACTCTCCGCTGATCGCGGGATGGGAACGGCATCGTTGCCCACGACGCGCAGCGGTGCCAGACTGTGCTACGTTATGGTGATGCTCAGACTGTATTCAAGCCTGGCTCGCCAGCGCGACGATGCGCCCAACGACCTTGTCGATGCGACTCCAGCCCGTTGACCCCGCCGCTCCCGATCCGGATGTCATCGCTGACGCCGCCGCGCGACTTCGTATCGGCGAACTGGTAGCGTTTCCGACCGAGACGGTGTACGGCCTCGGAGCGAATGCGCTTGATGCAAGTGCCGTGGCGCGGATCTACGCCGCCAAGGGTCGGCCGTCGTACAACCCGGTGATCGTCCATGTGGCAAATGTCGAAGCAGCGCGCAGCGTGGTCACGGCGTGGCCGGATGCCGCTGAGCGGCTCGCCGCCGCATTCTGGCCCGGACCGCTCACGCTGGTGTTGCCGAAGGCCGCTGACATTCCGGACGCGGCCTCGGCGGGGCTGCCGCTGATTGGAGTGCGGGTTCCCGCGCACCCGATTGCACTCGCCCTGCTTCGTGCGGCGCGGGTCCCGGTCGCAGCGCCGAGTGCGAACAAGAGCAACCAGCTCTCACCGACGACCGCTGCGCATGTGGCGCGTGGGCTGGCCGATGTGGACGGGATCATCCTCGATGGCGGGCCGTGCCAGGTCGGCATCGAGAGTACCGTCCTCGATCTGAGCGGTGAGGAGCCGGTGCTCCTGCGTCCAGGCGGGGTCTCGGTCGCGGCGCTCGAGTCGGTACTTGGGGTACCGGTGCGTCAGGCGGCGGCAGCGACCACACCCGACGCGCCCCGGCGATCGCCCGGGTCACTGGACCGGCACTACGCGCCGCGCGCTCAGGTGCGGATCGTGCCCTCGCATGACGCCGTCGCACTGACGACGACCATCGACTCGCTGCGTAGCCAGGATCGGCGCATCGGACTGTTGCTCTGGTCCGATTTTGACCTGCCGTTCGGCGACGACGTCCTCGTGCGCCTGCTTCCGGCGATGGCGGAGCCGTACGCCGCCGAGCTTTTCGCGGCATTGCACACGCTCGACAGTGCCGGTGTCGCTGCGATCGTCGTCGAGGCGGTGCCGGGGGTGCCGGCGTGGGACGCAGTGCGTGATCGCCTTCGCCGAGCGGCGAGCTGAACACGCGCGACGAGGGTGGAAGTGCTGGGACGGCGGGCTTCGGAGTACCGCGTCTCACCCTTAGCTTCTGACGCATGTTGCCCATCAATCTTGCAGGGAAGCGTGCGCTCGTGGCGGGCGTGGCTGACGATCACGGCTTTGGATTCGCCATCGCCAAGGCGCTTGCGAGTGCCGGCGCTTCGGTCTGTGTCGCGACGTGGCCCCCCGCGCTCAACATCTTCCTGAATCTGATGGAACGCGGGAAGATGGACGACTCGCGTCGCATGCCGGATGGATCGCTGCTCACCTTCGAGCGCATCTATCCCCTCGACGCGGTCTACGACACGCTGGAGCAGGCACCAGCTGACCTGCGCGAGAACAAGCGCTACAAGGAATTGGGCGATTTCAGCATCGCCGGCCTCGTGCAGCGGTTCACCGACGACTTCGGCGCGCAACCGCTCGACATCGTCGTGCACTCGCTGGCCAACGGTCCCGAAGTGAAGAAGCCGCTGCTCGAAGTCTCCCGCGGGGGGTATCTCGCTGCGATCAGCGCGAGTGCGTATTCGATGGTCAGCATGGTGCAGCACCTCGGCCCGCTGATGCGCGCGGGCGGCTCATTCAATTCACTGACCTACATGGCCAGTGAGCGAGCCATTCCGGGCTACGGTGGCGGCATGTCGAGCGCGAAGGCCGCCCTCGAGTCGGACACGCGACTGCTCGCGTTCGAGGCCGGCCGGAAGTGGGGCGTGCGAGTGAATACCATCTCGGCCGGCCCGCTGGCATCGCGCGCCGCGAGCGCCATCGGCATCATCGAGCGGATGGTGGAGTACTGCTCCGCCAACTCGCCGATTCAGGATGCGCTCGCCGCTGAAGATGTCGGCCACACGGCCGCGTTCCTTGCCAGCGATCTGGCCAAGGGAATCACGGCTACCACCGTGTACGTGGACAACGGCTATCACTCGATGGGCATGGCGGCGCTGAGCCCGGACGTCTGATCGGGTGTTGCGCGGGCTCCTCTTGATCAGCCAACGCCCGAGCTGGACCCTCCCGCGCCTTGCGCGAGTTTGCCATCGACCTCGCCATCGACCCCGCGCTTCGACCGCCGCCTTCGGTGAGGCCTGAGCACGCCGCAACGCTCCGGGCCGTGGCAGCGTATTTTTTGTTTGGTCCCGAATACTGATCGTCAACCGCAGCCCCCGCTCATGTCTCAGTTCACTCTGTTCGCCGCCCGTGGCGCCGCTGTCCTGGCGTTGACGGGTTTTGCCGGCTGCGCCAGGCAGCAGCCGAGCCCCGCACCGACCCCGGCGCCGGGCACACGCCCGGCCGCTCAGACGCCTGGCGCACCCACGCCCGGAACACCCACACCCGGAACGCCCACGCCTGCCGGCATCCCCGGTGGCGTGCCAAACGGAGGGGGAGCACCGGGCGGTGCCGCCGCCGGTGAACCAAGCCCACGGCCATACGCGACCGTCATCACCCCCCGCGCCCGCACGAGGAAAGGCCTCTTCAGCACCCATGTCTCCGGCAGTCGTCTGTACTTCGAGATTCCTGCAAAGGAACTCGGCAAGGACATGATGCTGGTTGCGAGCCTGAAGGGCACGCCGGCCGGTATCGGCATTCGCGGCACCCTTGGCAACAACGCGCTGCTGCGTTTCGAGCGGAAGGAAAACCGAATCCTGGTGCGCGCGGTGAACTATCGCAACGTGTCCAGCGATTCGACCAACCGCATCAATCGCGCAATGCCGATCATTCAGTTCTACCCGGTGATTGCCGTATTCAACGTCGAAGCGTACGGTGCCGACAGCGCCGCGGTGATCGACGTGACACGCATGTTCACCGGCGGTGTGCAGGAATTGACGGCCTTCGGTCAGCGCGTGGCCGTGGATCCCACCCGCTCGTTCATCGAGCGCGCGGTGGCATTCCCCGGCAACGTCGAAGTCGAAGCATCACAGACGTTCACCGTGCAGGCCGCTGCGCCCGGCCTGCCCCCTGGGTTCGGGGGCGCTCCGGCCGCCGGTGCCACGACCGAGCTGTATCACTTCTCGATCGTGAAGCTTCCCGACGTGCCGATGAAGCCGCGGTTCTGGGACGACCGTGTGATCTGGTTCCGCACCGGTGCACAGGACTTCGGGTCGAATCAGCAGCGTGTCCCTGATCGCACCTTCATCAACCGCTGGCGCCTCGAGAAGAAGGATCCGTCCGCCGCGATCAGCGAGCCGGTGAAGCCGATCGTGTACTACGTTGACCCGGCCACGCCGCTGTGGCTGCAACCGTGGGTGAAGAAGGGGATCGAGGAGTGGCAGTCCGCGTTCGAGGCCGCCGGCTTCCGAAACGCGATCGTGGCGAAGGATGCCCCGAACGATCCTGATTTCAGCGGCGAAGATGCCAGCGTCTCGATGGTGCGCTGGCTACCCACGCCAGTGCAGAACGCCGTGGGTCCGAGCACGGTGGATCCGCGCACCGGCGAGATCCTCGACGCCGATGTGCAGATGTATCACAACATCATGTCGCTGCAGCGCACCTGGTACTTCTCGCAGGTGGGTCACCTCGATCCTCGCGCGCAGTCCCTGCAGTTCCCCGATACGCTGATGGGTCGCCTGATCCAGTTCGTCGTTGCGCACGAAGTCGGCCACACGCTCGGCTTTCCGCACAACATGAAGGCGAGCTCGATGTACCCGCTGGACAGCATCCGGAACGCGAGCTTCGTCCGTCGCATGGGCCACTCGCCGAGCATCATGGACTACGCGCGCTTCAACTACGTCGCGCAGCCGGAAGACAACATTGCGCTGGCGGACCTGACCCCGCGCGTCGGCACCTACGACACGTTCGCCGTGAAGTGGGGCTACACGCCGATTCCCGGTGCTGCGACGCCGGAAGCGGAAAAGCCGACGCTCGACTCGTGGGCTCGCATGCAGGACACCATCCCATGGTTCCGCAGTGCTGACGATCGTGGCATTCAGGGTGCCGATCCGGGTGAAGTGAGCGAAGCCATCGGTGACGCAGACGCCGTGCGCGCCACGGAGTACGGTATCCGCAACCTGAAGCGCCTGGCGCCGATGATTGAACGCATCGGTGAGTCAATCTCTGGCGAGGACTTCAGCGATGTGGCCGAGGTCTACAACGGCATCGTCGGTCAGTGGAGGACTGAACTTGGTCATGTCACGCGCATCATCGGCGGCGTTGACCGGCAGACGAAAGCCACCAGCCAGAAAGGCGCCGTCTACGTGCCGGTGAGCGGAGCCCGTCAGCGCGCAGCGATGCGGTTCCTGCAGGACAACGCCTTCCAGACCCCGACGTGGCTGATCAATCCGTCCGTGCTTCGGAAGATCGAGCCGTCGGGAAGCATCGACCGGATCGGTAATGCGCAGGCGTCAGTGCTCGCGGCGGTGGTGAACAACGACCGCATGGTGCGCATGATCGAACTCGATGCGCTGCCGTCAGACGACCGCTACACACTGCCCGCGATGCTCAGCGATCTGCGACGCGGACTGTGGAGTGAGATCTACAGTGGCAAGACGATTGATCCGTATCGTCGCCGTCTGCAGCGCGTCTATCTCGAAGCGATGGCATCGAAGATCAATCCGCCGCCGCCGAATCCGGCGTTGGCCGCATTCGGTGGAGCCGGTCCATCCGCGCGAGCGCTGGCGGACTTCCGCGGGCTGTTGCGCACGGAGATGAACGACCTGTCGCGCGAGCTGTCGACTGCGATGGGACGGACGAGCGATCGCGCGACGCGCGCGCATCTCGACGACGCGCGGGATCAGATCAGGAAGATGCTGGATCCGAAGTAGTTGACCGACACGGTGCGGCGGCGCTTCGCGACGCACACCGTGTGACGACGCCCGTTCCGACATGTCGGGGCGGGCGTTGCGGTTTTCGCTCCCGAAGGTACGACGCTGTCGTTGCACGGTGCCGCGGTCACCGGATGCGCAACACCACGGCCACACTGCCCGTGTTGTTGGGTGCCGTCTGGCTGAGCGTGCCGGTGAAGGTCCAGCGAATGTCGGTCACGAGCCGATCGTAGCCCGCCGGTGCGCCGCCCGCGCCGCTCACGGGCGTGTACGTCCACGTGGTGCCGCCATTGCTCGAATAGGCGACCACCACGGTCAACCCGGTCGTGCCCGGGGCGCTGGTGACGGAGCCGAGCTTGAAGTCGGTGTTGGCCGCGACCGGATTCGCAATCACGAGGCCCTGCGCGGGGGCGGTGCCGGTGTTGGTGTAGGTACTCGTGAACGTGATGTCGGTGCCGGGCGGTTGAGTGCCCCCAGGACTCGCGGCCTGCGTGAGGGTGAGCAGCGGCGCGACCGGTGTCGTGGGTGAGCCTGTGGGCACCACGCCGGTCGCGTAGTTCCCGTTCGCATCGCGCGTGAAGACGCGATAGTAATACGCGGTCCCGTTCGTGAGGCCCGTGTCCGTGCAACTGGCGGTTGGTGCGGTCACCACGCACGCCACGGTCGATGAGCCAATCGTGGTGCCCACCGTGTACGTCGTGCCTTCGATGGGGGTATCGGTCACCACGCTCACCGTCCGGCGCAGCACGATGATGCTGCCCAGGTCCGCGTCACCGGGGTTCGTCCACGCGAGCGCCACCTGCGTACCACCGGCGGTGGCGGTCGACGCGGTCACGTTGCCCGGGGACAAGTTGTCGATGGTCACCGTGGTGCCCGCCGCGTCCGATCCCGCCGGCCCGTTCGTGCCCGTCCACGCGCTGATCAACGCCGTCACAGCGTAACTCGCGCCCGCGGGCACGGGCATGTTCACGTGGCTTTTCGGCGTCACGCGGATCTTGTACTGCGTCAGCGTCGCCGTCGCCGTGATGTTGGTGGTCAACGTGATCGCCGGCGTGTCGCTGCCCGGATTCGTGACGGAGCCGTAGACCACCGTGCCCGCGTCATTCGTGATTTCCACCAACGACAGCCCGGCCGACGTGCCTGTCGCCACCGTCACGGTCACCGCCGTAATGGCATCCGTGCCATTCGACGTCTGGAAGGTGAAGGCACCGGCCATGGTCGCGGCACCGCCCGGTGCGAGACTCGCGTTGCTCGGGTCGGTGCCATTGCCGAGCGTCGTGGCGACGGGGGTCGCGGGGGACCCGGTCGGTACGGCACCGGTCGCATAATTCCCGTTCGCATCCCGGGCAAACACGCGGTAGTAGTACACCGTGCCGTTGGTGAGCCCCGTGTCGGTGCAGCTTGCGGTCGGCGCCGTGATCACACACGCCACGGTCGATGCACCAATCGTCGTGCCGACGGTGTACGTCGTCCCTTCCACCGGCGTGTCGGTCACCGCACTCACCGTGCGGCGCAACACGACAATCGACCCGAGATCCGCGTCGCCCGGATTTGTCCACGCGAGCGCCACCTGACTCAGGCCCGCCGTCGCGGTGGACGCGGTCACGTTGCCGGGGGACAGATTGTCGATCGTCACCGTCGTGCCGGCCGCATCGGTCCCGGCCTGCCCGTTCGTGCCCGTCCACGCGGAGATCAGCCCGGTCACCGCGTAGCTGCTGCCGACCGGCGCGGGCATGTTCACGTGGCTTTTCGGCGTGACCCGGATCTTGTACTGCGTCAGCGTCGTCGTCGCGGTGATGTTCGTCGTCAGCGTGATCGTTGGTGTGTCGCTGCCGGGATTCACCACGGAGCCGTACACTACCGAGCCGGCATCATTCGTGATCTCGACGAGCGACACGCCAGCCGACGTCCCGGTGGCGAGCGTCACGGTCACCGCCGTGATGGCATCGGTGCCGCTGCTGGTCTGCAGCGTGAAGGCATCCGCCATCGTCGCGGCACCGCCCGGTGCGAGACTCGCGTTGCTTGGGTCGGTACCATTGCCGAGCGTCGTGGCGACCGGTGTGGCCGGCGAACCGGTGGGCACCACACCGGTGGAGTAGTTCCCGTTCGCGTCGCGCGTGAAGACGCGATGGTAGTACGCGGTGCCGTTGGTCAGGCCCGTGTCGGTGCAACTGGCCGTCGGTGCGGTGATCACGCACGCCACCGTCGACGAGCCTATGGTATTGCCGATGGTGTACGTCGCGCCTTCGACGGGCGTGTCGGTCACCGCACTCACCGTCCGGCGCAATACCACAATCGAGCCGAGGTCCGCGTCGCCCGGGTTCGTCCACGCGAGCGCCACCTGACTCAGTCCTGCCGTCGCCGTTGACGCGGTCACGTTGCCCGGCGACAAGTTGTCGATCGTCACCGTGGTGCCCGCCGCGTCCGATCCCGCCTGGCCTTTCGTGCCCGTCCACGCCGAGATGCGTGCGGTCACGGCGTAGCTGCTGCCGATCGGTGCCGGCATGTTCACGTGGGTTTTCGGCGTGACGCGGATCTTGTACTGCGTCAGCGTGGTCGTCGCCGTGATGTTGGTGGTCAATGTGAGGGCGGGGGTATCACTGCCCGGATTGGCGACCGAGCCGTACACCACCGTGCCCGCATCATTCGTGATCTCCACCAGCGACAACCCACCCGACGTGCCCGTAGCGAGCGTGACTGTCATCGCCGTGATGGCATCGGTGCCACTGCTCGTCTGGAGCGTGAACGCATCAGCCATGGTCGCGGAGCCGCCCGGGGCCAGGCTCGCGTTGCTTGGATCGGTGCCGTTGCCCAGCGTCGTGGCGACCGGTGTGGCCGGTGAACCGGTGGGCACCACGCCGGTGCCATAGTTGCCGTTCGCATCGCGCGTGAAGACGCGGTAGTAGTACGCGGTACCGTTCGTCAGGCCGGTGTCGGTGCAACTGGCGGTTGGTGCCGTGACGACGCACGCCACGGTCGAGGCACCGATCGTCGCGCCTACCGTGTAGGTCGTCCCTTCCACCGGCGTGTCGGTCACCGCACTCACCGTCCGGCGCAATACCACAATCGAGCTGAGATCGGCGACGCCCGGGTTCGTCCACGCGAGCGCCACCTGACTCAGTCCTGCGGTCGCCGTCGACGCCGTCACGTTGCCTGGGGACAGGTTGTCGATCGTCACGGTGGTCCCGGCGGCATCCGATCCCGCTTGGCCGTTCGTGCCCGTCCACGCGCTGATGCGCGCCGTCACCGCGTAGCTCGCACCCGCCGGTGCCGGCATGTTCACATGGCTTTTCGGCGTCACCCGGATCTTGTACTGCGTCAGCGTGGTCGTGGCGGTGATATTCGTCGTGAGCGGAATCGCCGGCGTGCCGCTGCCCGGATTCGCGACGGAACCATAGACCACCGTGCCGGCATCATTCGTGATTTCGACGAGTGACAGGCCTGCCGACGTGCCGGTGGCCAAGGTCACCGTCGCCGCCGTGATCGCGTCGGTGCCACCGCTCGTCTGGAGCGTGAACGCGCCGGCCATCGTGGCCGCGCCACCGGGCGCGAGACTCGCATTGCTTGGATCGGTGCCGTTGCCCAGCGTCGTGGCGACCGGTGTGGCCGGTGAACCCGTGGGCACCACGCCGGTGCCATAGTTGCCGTTCGCGTCGCGCGTGAAGACGCGGTAGTAATACGCGGTGCCGTTCGTCAGTCCGGTGTTGGTGCAACTGGCGGTTGGTGCCGTGACGACGCACGCGACCGTCGACGCGCCAATCGTGTTGCCAACCGTGTACGTCGTCCCTTCCACCGGCGTGTCGGTCACCGCACTCACCGTGCGGCGCAATACCACAATCGAGCCGAGATCCGCGTCGCCCGGGTTCGTCCACGCCAGCGCCACCTGACTCAGTCCTGCGGTCGCCGTCGACGCCGTCACGATCCCTGGCGACAAGTTGTCGATCGTCACCGTCGTTCCCGCCGCATCAGAGCCGAGTTGCCCGTTGGTCCCCGTCCACGCGCTGACGCGCGCCGTCACCGCGTAACTCGCACCCACCGGTGCCGGCATGTTCACGTGGCTCTTGGGCGTCACCCGGATCTTGTACTGCGTCAGCGTCGTCGTCGCCGTGATGTTGGTGGTCAATGTGATGGCGGGGGTATCACTGCCCGGATTCGCGACGGAACCATAGACGACCGTGCCGGCATCATTCGTGATTTCGACCAGTGACAATCCGGCCGATGTGCCCGAGGCCAACGTAAGCGTCGCTGCGGTGATCGCGTCGGTGCCACTGCTCGTCTGGAGCGTGAACGCGCCGGCCATCGTCGCCGCGCCACCGGGCGCGAGACTCGCGTTGCTTGGATCCGTGCCATTGCCCAGCGTCGTGGCAAGCGGTGTGGCGGGCGACCCGCCCGGCACCACGCCGGTGCCATAGTTGCCGTTCGCATCGCGCGTGAAAACGCGGTAGTAATACGCGATGCCGCTCGTCAGCCCGGTGTCGGTGCAGCTCGCCGTGGGTGCCGTGACGACGCACGCGACCGTCGACACGCCAATCGTGTTGCCAACCGTGTACGCGGTGCCTTCCGCCGGCGTGTCGGTTACGGCACTCACCGTCCGGCGCAGCACGATGATGCTGCCCAGGTCCGCGTCACCGGGATTCGTCCACGCGAGTGCCACTTGCCCCACGCCGGCGGTCGCCGTCGACGCGGTCACGTTCCCCGGCGACAAGTTGTCGATCGTCACGGTGGTGCCCGCCGCGTCGGCGCCGAGTTGCACGTTGGTCCCCGTCCAGGCCGAGATGCGTGCGGTCACGGCATAACTGCTGCCGACCGGCGCCGGCATGTTCGCGTGTGTTTTCGGCGTCACGCGAATCTTGTACTGCGTCAGCGTCGTGGTGGCGGTGATGTTGGTACTCAACGTGATGGCGGGCGTGTCGCTGCCGGGATTCGCGACCGAGCCGTAGACCACCGTGCCCGCATCATTCGTGATCTCCACCAGCGACAGCCCACCCGACGTGCCGGTCGCCAAGGTCACCGTCGCCGCGGTGATCGCGTCCGTGCCGCTGTTCGTCTGCAGCGTGAACGCGTCCGCCATCGTCGCGGCCCCGCCGGGTGCCAGACTCGCGTTGCTCGGATCGGTGCCATCGCCCAGCGTGCTGGTCGGCGCTGGCTTGATGGACACGCCGCCGATCTGCCATTCCACGGAGGAACTGAGCGTCCACGACATGGTGGCCGTTGGCGCTCCCGCCTCCGTGCTACCGGCGCCGCGCACCTTGCCATTACCGCTTCCGGTGGCCAGGCTCCACTGGGTGGTCTGTCCTGTCCCCGGTGTCGCGGTTGGGCCGTCGTTACCGTACAGCACATCGAGGACCAACTCGCCCGTTGCGCTCGAGATGTTTACGGACGGCGCTGTGCTGACGCCGCCCGCGCCGGCAAAGGTCCCCGTGGGGGTCGTCTGGCTGACACCGTTGAACGCGGCGGCGCCACCAACGACCTGATTGGTTGCTCCGAAGCTCGCCACGATGTTTGCCGGGCCCACCGGCGGCGCGAGGAGTCGCCAGAGCTCGACAGTGTGAGTGCCAACGCTCCTTCCAACGAGCGTGAGCGGGGTGCCGCCATACGTCACGCCCGTGGAGCTTCCGCCGTTCTCGATGGAAATGCCGACGAGCAATGCGCGGTTGCTGCCGCTGGTGATCGTGTGCGGCCAGGTCAGACTGGCGGCAGCCGTGGTGCTGTTGGAGCTGGTGCTGTTCACCGTGATCTGGCCACGCAGCGCGGACGGACCAACCAGCAGCGTCAGGACCAGGATGGTCACGCGCACGGCCGCACGGCACGCCACCATTCCACGCCCGAGTGTTGTGGCGATGCCGCGCACGCTACCGCGCCCCTAACCGCAGTCGCCAGAAGTCGGCCGCCGAGTGCACGGTGCCCTCGGTCCGTCGCGCACCGAAGGTCAGAAACCAGCCGTGGCCGCCGTCCACCGCGAAGTCCGGACCGCGCAGGCTGCCAGGTCGAGAGCCGCTCACGATCTCGCGCGCCGGTCCCCCACTGGAAACGGGCCCGCCGTCCGGACGGCCCACGAGGCGAGCCAGCGCGGCGGAGGTCCGACCGCCGCTATTCCGCAGGCGCTGGCGAGGTCGGCGCGCACGGCGTCTCCCCGACGAGGACTCGAGCACCCCGCTCGACGCTCCGCTCCCGACGTTGTCGTTGCGTATCGGTGCGGTCACCGGATGCGCAACACCACGGCTACACTGCCCGTGTTGTTGGGTGCGGTCGGGCTGAGCGTGCCGGAGAAGGTCCAGCGAATGTTGGTCACGAGCCGATCGTAGCCCGCCGGTGCGCCGCCCGCGCCACTCACGGGCGTGTACGTCCAGGTCGTTCCGCCGTTGTTTGAGTATGCGATGACCACGGTCAGCCCCGTGGTGCCGGGGGCGCTGGTGACGGAGCCCAATTTGAAGTCGGTGTTGGCCGCGACCGGATTGGCGATCACGAGGCCCTGCGCGGGGGCGGTGCCGGTGTTGGTGTACGTGCTCGTGAACGTGATGTCGGTCCCCGGGGGTTGGGTGCCCGAGGGACTCGCGACCTGGGTGAGCGTGAGCTGCGGTGCCACCGGGGTGGCGGGGGAGCCGGTGGGCACCACGCCCGTGGCGTAGTTCGCGTTCGCATCGCGGGCAAAGATGCGGTAGTAGTACACGGTGCCGTTGGTGAGGCCCGTGTCGGTGCAGCTCGCCGCTGGGGCCGTGACCACGCACGCCACAGTCGATGCCCCGATCGTGGTGCCGACGGTGTACGTCATGCCTTCGATGGGGGTATCGGTCACCACGCTCACCGTCCGGCGCAGCACCACGATGCTGCCCAGGTCCGCGTCGCCCGGATTCGTCCAGGCCAGCGCCACCTGCGTGCCACCGGCGGTGGCGGTGGACGCGGTCACGTTGCCCGGGGACAAGTTGTCGATGGTCACCGTGGTGCCCGCCGCGTCCGATCCCGCCGGCCCGTTCGTGCCCGTCCACGCGCTGATCAACGCCGTCACAGCGTAACTCGCGCCCGCGGGCGCGGGCATGTTCACGTGGCTTTTCGGCGTCACGCGGATCTTGTACTGCGTCAGCGTCGTCGTCGCCGTGATGTTGGTGGTCAACGTGATCGCCGGCGTGTCGCTGCCCGGATTCGTGACGGAGCCGTAGACCACCGTGCCCGCGTCATTCGTGATCTCGACCAGCGACAGCCCACCCGACGTGCCCGTGGCGAGTGTGACTGTCACGGCCGTGATGGCATCCGTGCCGCTGCTCGTCTGCAGCGTGAACGCGTCCGCCATCGTCGCGGCACCGCCCGGCGCGAGACTCGCGTTGCTTGGATCGGTACCGGTCGCGAGGGTTGTCGACACCGGGGTCGCGGGCGAGCCGCTCGGCACCACGCCGGTGCCGTAGTTGCCGTTCGCATCACGCGTGAAGACGCGATAGTAATACGCCGTACCGTTCGTGAGGCCGGTGTCGGTGCAGCTCGCCGTCGGCGCGGTGATCACACACGCCACGGTCGACGCGCCAATCGTAGTGCCCACCGTGTACGTCGTCCCTTCCACCGGCGTGTCGGTCACGGCGCTCACCGTCCGGCGCAATACCACAATCGAGCCGAGGTCGACGTCACCGGGGTTCGTCCACGCCAGCGCCACCTGACTCAGTCCCGCCGTCGCCGTCGAGGCGGTCACGTTCCCCGGCGACAAGTTGTCGATCGTCACGGTGGTGCCGGCGGCATCAGACCCAAGCTGCCCGTTGGTCCCAGTCCAGGCCGAGATGCGTGCGGTCACGGCATAACTGCTGCCGACCGGCGCCGGCATGTTCGCGTGCGTTTTCGGCGTCACGCGGATCTTGTACTGCGTCAGCGTCGTCGTCGCCGTGATGTTGGTGGTCAACGTGATCGCGGGCGTATCACTGCCCGGATTGGCCACCGAGCCGTAGACCACCGTGCCGGCATCATTCGTGATTTCCACCAAGGACAATCCACCCGACGTGCCCGTCGCCAGCGTCACCGTCGCCGCGGTGATCGCGTCGGTGCCGCTACTCGTCTGCAGCGTGAACGCACCAGCCATCGTCGCGGCGCCACCCGGCGCGAGACTCGCGTTGCTCGGATCGGTGCCATCGCCCAGCGTCGTCGCGACCGGCGTCGCGGGGGAGCCGGTCGGCACCACGCCGGTGCCGTAGTTCCCGTTCGCATCACGCGTGAAGACGCGATAGTAGTACGCGGTGCCGTTGGTCAGGCCCGTGTCGGTGCAGCTCGCCGTTGGTGCCGTGACGACGCACGCGACGGTGGACGCACCGATCGTCGAGCCGACGGTGTACGTCGTGCCTTCCACCGGCGTGTCGGTCACCGCACTCACCGTGCGGCGCAATACGACAATCGACCCGAGGTCCGCGTCGCCCGGATTCGTCCACGCCAGCGCCACCTGACTCAGGCCCACCGTGGCGGTCGATGCGGTCACGTTCCCCGGGGACAAGTTGTCGATCGTCACCGTGGTGCCGGCCACGTCCGATCCGGCCTGGCCATTCGTGGCTGTCCACGCCGAGATGCGTGCGGTCACGGCGTAGCTGCTGCCCACCGGCGCGGGCATGTTGACGTGGCTTTTCGGCGTCACTCGGATCTTGTACTGCGTCAGCGTCGTCGTCGCGGTGATGTTCGTCGTGAGCGTGATCGCCGGTGTATCGCTGCCCGGATTCGCGACGGAGCCGTACACCACGGTCCCAGCGTCATTCGTGATTTCCACCAAGGACAATCCACCCGACGTGCCCGTCGCCAACGTCACCGTCACGGCGGTGATGGCATCGGTGCCGCTGCTGGTCTGCAGCGTGAACGCATCCGCCATCGTCGCCACGCCACCGGGTGCGAGGCTCGCGTTGCTCGGATCGGTGCCATTGCCGAGCGTCGTGGCGACGGGTGTCGCCGGCGACCCCGTCGGTGTCGTGCCCGTCGCCGCGTAGTTGCCGTTCGCATCGCGGGCAAAGACTTTGTAGTAATACGCGGTGCCGTTCGTGAGGCCCGTGTCGGTGCAGCTCGCCGTCGGCGCCGTGACCACACACGCGACGGTCGACGAACCAATGGTATTGCCGACCGTGTACGTCGTGCCTTCCACTGGCGTGTCGGTCACCGCGCTCACGGTCCGGCGCAACACGACAATCGACCCGAGATCGGCGTCGCCCGGATTCGTCCACGCCAGCGCCACCTGACTCAGGCCTGCCGTCGCCGTCGACGCGGTCACGTTGCCGGGCGACAGATTGTCGATCGTGACGGTGGTCCCCGCCGCGTCCGATCCGGCCTGGCCGTTCGTGCCCGTCCATGCGCTGATCAGCGCGGTCACCGCGTAGCTCGCGCCCACCGGCGCCGGCATGTTCACGTGGCTCTTCGGTGTCACACGGATCTTGTACTGCGTCAGCGTCGTGGTCGCCGTGATGTTCGTCGTGAGCGTGATCGCCGGCGTATCGCTGCCGGGATTCGCGACGGAGCCGTACACCACCGTGCCGGCATCATTCGTGATTTCCACCAGCGACAGGCCCGCCGACGTGCCCGTGGCGAGTGTGACGGTCATCGCCGTGATGGCATCCGTGCCGCTGCTCGTCTGCAGCGTGAAAGCGTCCGCCATCGTCGCGGCACCGCTCGGTGCGAGGCTCGCGTTGCTCGGATCGGTGCCGTTGCCGAGCGTCGTGGCGACCGGTGTCGCCGGTGACCCCGTCGGCACCACGCCCGTGCCGTAGTTGCCATTCGCATCGCGCGTGAAGAGGCGGTAGTAGTACACGGTGCCGTTCGTGAGGCCCGTGTCGGTGCAGCTCGCCGCGGGCGCCGTCACCACGCACGCCACCGTGCTCGACCCGATGGTGGTGCCGACGGTGTACGTCGTGCCTTCCACCGGCGTGTCGGTCACCGCACTCACCGTGCGGCGCAGCACGACAATCGACCCGAGATCCGCGTCGCCCGGATTCGTCCAGGCCAGCGCCACCTGACCCAGCCCTGCCGTCGCCGTTGCCGCCGTCACGTTGCCGGGGGACAAGTTGTCGATCGTCACCGTCGTGCCGGCGGCATCCGATCCGGTCTGGCCGTTCGTGCCCGTCCAGGCGCTGATCAGCGCGGTCACCGCGTAGCTCGCGCCGACCGGCGCGGGCATGTTCACGTGGCTTTTCGGCGTGACCCGGATCTTGTACTGCGTCAGCGTCGTGGTCGCCGTGATGTTGGTGGTCAACGTGATCGCCGGCGTATCACTGCCCGGATTGGCCACGGAGCCATAGACCACCGTGCCCGCATCATTCGTGATCTCGACGAGCGACAACCCGGCCGACGTGCCCGTGGCCAACGTCACCGTCACCGCCGTGATGGCATCGGTGCCGCTGCTGGTCTGCAGCGTGAACGCGTCCGCCATCGTCGCCACGCCGCCGGGCGCCAGACTCGCGTTGCTCGGATCGGTGCCGTTGCCGAGCGTCGTGGCCACCGGTGTCGCGGGGGAGCCCGTGGGCACCACACCGGTGGCGTAGTTCCCGTTCGCGTCGCGGGCGAAAATCCTGTAATAGTAGGTCGTGCCGTTGGTGAGGCCGGTGTCGGTACAGTTCGCGGTCGGTGCCGTGAAGACACAGGCGACGGTCGATGAACCGACCGTGTTACCGATCGTGTACGTCGTCCCTTCGACCGGCGTGTCGGTCACTGCACTCACCGTCCGGCGCAACACCACGACGCTGAACAGGTCCGCGTCACCCGGATTCGTCCACGCGAGCGACACCTGACTCAAACCTGCCGTCGCCGTTGCCGCGGTCACATTGCCGGGTGACAGATTGTCGATGGTCACCGTCGTGCCCGCCGCGTCCGATCCCGCCTGTGCATTCGTGCCGGTCCAGCCGCTGATGCGTGCCGTCACCGCGTAGCTCGCGCCCGCAGGTGCCGGCATGTTCACGTGGCTTTTCGGCGTGATGCGAATCTTGTACTGCGTCAGCGTCGTCGTCGCCGTGATGTTGGTACTCAACGTGATGGCCGGCGTATCACTACCCGGATTCGTGACCGAGCCGTACACCACCGTGCCGGCATCATTCGTGATTTCGACAAGGGACAGCCCGGCCGACGTACCCGTCGCCAACGTCACCGTGGCCGCAGTGATCGCGTCGGTGCCACTGCTCGTCTGCAGCGTGAACGCACCGGCCATCGTCGCCGCGCCACCCGGCGCCAGACTCACGTTGCCGGGATCCGTGCCATTCCCGAGCGTGGTCGTGCCGACCACGGTCACGTTAAGAGAAAATTCCGACGTGTTGCTGGTCCCGTCGGTCGCCGTGCCGGTGATCTTGTCGCCCAGACTCAATCCACTGACCGTCACCGATCCACTGAAATTTCCATTCGCATCGGTCGTCACGGAATTGAGAAACGTCTGACCCTCACCGTTTCCGCTGACATCGAGCGAACTCTTGAAGATCTCCACGCGGGCGGTGGCAAACGTGCTCTGGCTCGGCGCGCTGCCCACATATCCAGTGACCGTCAGCGTCGTCCCGTTCAGCACCGCCGACGTGAACACGGGGAAATCCATGTCACTGTTCGGCAGCCCGGCGTTCTTGGTGCCGTTGTTCACCGTGATGGCGTCGTCGGCCAGATCGATCCCCAACCCGCCGTTCGCGTAGATGCTGTTGCTGAGGATGCCGTTGCCGGTCGACACGTTCACAACAGCCACGCCGTCTGCCGTGTTGTTGGCAATGACATTGCCCGCGTTGGCTGCCGTGCCACCGACACTGGTGTTGACCGCGTCCACGATCACGCCGTACCCGCCGTTGCCGAGGGCGAGCGTGCCGCCGATATCCACGCCGATGTAGTTGCCCTGGATGACGTTGCCCGTGGTGGTCGCGGTCAGCAGCCGCACGCCGGAATTGACGTTCCCCGAGATCACATTGCGCGCGCTGGCGGTGGTGCCGCCGATGGTGTTGGTGCTCGCACCATTGCTGATGGTGACACCGTGTACAGTATTGCCGATCGCCGCCGTGCCTGCCGCGTTGGTCCCGATCAGGTTGCCCTGGACTTGCGCGCCGCTCGTGGTGCTGAACAGCCAGAGGCCATGGTTGCTGTTGCCGGAGATGACGTTCCCGGCACCTGCGGCGGTGCCGCCGATCGTATCGTTCGGTGCCGCCTCCACCAGCACGCCAGCGCCCGTATTCGGCACGGCGCCGGTGCCGGTCGCATTGAGGCCGATGTAGTTCCCCTTCACGGCGTTGTTCGCGGCACCAGACCCGAAGATGTAGACACCACCGCCGCTGTTTCCAGCGATGATGTTACGCGCCGCCGCGCTCGTGCCACCAACGGTGTTCGACGGCGCGCCGTTCAGGTACACGCCATAGTTCCCGTTGGCCACCGCTGACGTCCCGGCCGGGTTGAGGCCGATGGTATTGCCTTGCACGAGGTTGCCTGACGACGCTGCGTTTTCGATGGCGACGCCCGACGACGTATTGCCGCTGATGACGTTGCCCGAGCTGCCACTCGTGCCACCCACCGTGTTCCCGGTCGCGCTGTTCTTGATGTTCACACCGAACGTGCCGTTGGCGATCGCCGCCGATCCGGCCGCATTCAACCCGACGTAGTTGCCCGCCACCGTATTCCCCGTCGTGCCGACGGATTGCAGCAGCACGCCCATCTGCGTATTGCCGCTGACCACGTTACGCGCGCCGACGCTCGTGCCTCCGATGGTGTTGTTGTTCGCACCACCTTCGAGATCGATTCCGATCGAGTTCGGGATGGCCGCCGTGCCGGCCGCGTTGAGGCCCACGTAGTTCCCGCTGACGGTGTTGCCGGTGGCCGACGCATTGTTCAGGACGATGCCATAGCTGGTATTGCCCGACACGACGTTGCGCGTGGTGGCCGTAGTGCCACCGATGAGTGACGCCCCGATGTTGTCGACGATGATTCCGTGCAACGCATTCGCGCTGGCGGCAGTCCCGGCCGCGTTGACACCGACGTAGTTGCCCTGCACGGTGTCTGCACCGGCCGTCAAAAGCCAGATCCCATTGCTGGTGAACCGGTTGATGATCAGCCCGCGAATAACAGTACTGCCGCCGGTGACGCGGAGCCCGTTTTGTGTGGGGCCAACGCTCGTGCCGTTCAGTTCAACGATTGGTGTGCTTGTCCACCCGGGCTGCTTCTGCGCATCGAGCACCAGCGGCGCGCTGATGATCGGCAGCACCGAGGTCGGACTGATCGTCGCGATGCCGCCACTGAAGTAGTTGTTCGCCGACCGCAACCCCGCCGCACTGGTGCCATTCGAGAGCATGAACACCGCGTTCTCGCGCCCGCTCGGCAACCCCGATTGCGCGAGGCTCGCGTCGCCGCCCAGCAGGTTCGCGTTGTCGATCAACTGCCGCAACGAGCCCTGGCCCGTGTTGTTCGTGTTGACGATCACATCGAAGTTGAAGCCGGCATCGAGGCCCGTGATGTTCGCGGCACCTACCACCACCGGAATCACCGACTGCGCCGTGCCGCTCAACACCGCCGAATACACGAACGTCGTCGTGTTGAACGTCGCTCCCGCCGACCCGTTGCCCGGATCGGCCACAGCCGGATTCGTGCCACCGACGAAATCCGTCACCGCCACCGCCGTTCCCGTCGTGGCATTCGTGCGATACGTCTGCACGGCCAGCGCCGCGCTGGTGTACCCGCTGCGCGACGACGTCACCGAGCTGTTCACCACGCGCACGTAGTACGTCCCCGCCGCCACGCCGGCGAACGTGTAGTCGCCGTTGACATCGGTCGTCGTGAACGTCGAGTACACGCCGCCCGACGTGTACAACTCCACGCGCGCACCGCTGCGGTTCACGCCCGACGCCGTCGCCTTGCTCCGCCCCGCGCCGCCGCCGTAGTTCACGTCCTCGAAGATGTTGCCCGAGATCGTCGGGTTGGGTGTCGCGGGCGAACCGGTGGGCACGACGCCCGTGGCGTAGTTCCCGTTTGCATCGCGTGCGAAGACGCGATAGTAGTAGGCGGTGCCGTTGGTCAGCCCGGTGTCGGTGCAGCTCGCCGTCGGCGCGGTGGCGACGCACGCCACGGCCGACGAGCCGATCGTATTGCCGACGGTGTACGTCGTCCCTTCCACCGGCGTGTCGGTCACCGCACTCACCGTGCGGCGCAGCACGATGATGCTGCCCAGGTCCGCGTCGCCGGGATTCGTCCACGCGAGCGCCACCTGCGCGCCACCGGCGGTTGCAGTCGACGCCGTCACGTTGCCCGGGGACAAGTTGTCGATGGTCACCGTCGTGCCGGCCGCGTCCGAGCCGGCCTGCCCGTTCGTGCCTGTCCACGCGCTGATCAACGCGGTCACCGCGTAACTGCTGCCAGCTGGCGCCGGCATGTTCACGTGGCTTTTTGGCGTCACACGGATCTTGTACTGCGTCAGCGTCGTCGTCGCGGTGATGTTCGTCGTGAGCGTGATGGCTGGCGTGTCGCTGCCGGGATTCGCCACGGAGCCGTACACCACCGTGCCCGCGTCATTCGTGATTTCGACGAGCGACAACCCACCGGACGTCCCGGTCGCCAACGTCACCGTCATCGCGGTAATCGCGTCGGTGCCAGTCGTCGTCTGCAAGGTGAACGCATCCGCCATCGTTGCCGCGCCGCCCGGCGCAATGCTCGCATTGCTCGGGTCGGTGCCGGTTGCCAGCGTCGTCGTCCCAGCCACCGTCTGGTTGACGCCAAACTCCGACGTGTTGTTGCTGCCGTCGGTTGCCGTGCCGGTCAGTTTGTCACCCACACTCACGCCGCTGACGGTAAAGCTGCCGCTGAAGTTTCCGCTCGCGTCCGTCGTCAGAAAATTGAGAAATGTCTGCCCTTCGCCAGACAGGCTCGGGTCGTTGTCGCTCTTGAAGAACTCCACGCGGGCGCTGGCGAAGAGGCTCTGCCCCGGCGCGCTGCCCACGTAGCCAGCCACGGTCAGCGTGGTGCCATTCAGCGACGCCGACGTGATGACCGGCTTATCCATCAACAGATTGGGCTGTCCCGCGGTCTTCGCGCCGTCGTTGGCCGTGATCCCGTTGTTGAGCAGGTCGATGCTGGTCGCCACGTTGGCGAAGATGGAATTGCCCAGGATCGCTGCACCGGCGGTCGAAGCATCCTTGACCACCACGGCGCTGCCACCATTGTTGGCGATGATGTTGCCCATCGTCGCTGCTGTCGTGCCGCCGACAGACGTCGTGGTCGACGCACCTTCCACCGAGATGCCGCTGCCAGTGTTGCCGACCGCGGTTGTACCATCCGACCCGACACCGATGTAGTTGCCCTGAATGATCGACGCGTTGGAGGTGTTGCCCACGAGAACGCCTGGGCCAGTGTTGCCGGAAATCACATTGCGCGCGCTGGTGGTCGTGCCGCCGAGCGTGTTGCCGGTGCCACCGGTGCCAGCGCCCCAGAACGAGAAACCGCCGTTCACGTTTGGCAGCGCGGCCAACCCGGTCACCGTGGTCCCGATGTAGTTGCCCTGGACGACGTTGTTCTGCGAGGTGGTGCCGAGCACCTCGATCCCATAGTGGTTGTTGCCCGACACGATGTTGCGCGCGGACGTCGTCAGGCCGCCGACCGTATTGCCGCTGGATCCGTTGACGAGCAGGATGCCAGTCCGTGCGGTGTTGGCCACCGATCCGTTCAAGTCGGCCGTCCCTGTGACGTCGGTGCCAACGTAGTTGCCGGCGATGGTGCTGTTGTCGGCGTTGTCGAAGTACACGCCGGCGCTCGTATTGCCGGCGATGATGTTACGCGCACTGGTCGTCGTGCCACCGATCAGATTGTTCGCAATGTTCAGCAGGTAGATTCCGTGGTTCCCGTTGCCGCTGGCGGCCGTCCCCGCAGCGTTGGTGCCCACGTAGTTCCCCTGCACGGTGTCGGCACCGGCCGTGCCCAACTCGATACCCGTCTGACTAAACCGGTTAATGATGAAGCCACGGATTACGGTGGCGCCGCCGGTGGCTTGCACACCCTTCGCCGCGCCGGCACTCGTGCCGTTCAGCTCCACGATCGGCGTGCTCGTCCACCCGGGCTGCACCTGCGCATCGAGCACCAAGGGCGCGCTGATGATCGGCAGCGCGGACGTCGGACTGATCGTCGCGATCCCGCCACTGAAGTAGTTATTCGTCGACCGCAACCCCGCTGCGCTCGTGCCATTCGACAGCATGAACACCGCGTTTTCACGGCCGCTCGGCAGCCCCGCCTGCGCCAGGCTCCCGTCGCCGCCCAGCAGGTTTGCGTTGTCGATGAACTGGCGCAGCGAGCCCTGGCCCGTGTTGTTCGTGTTGACGATCGCATCGAAGTTGAACCCGGCGTCGAGCCCCGTGATGTTCGAGGCGCCCACCACCACCGGAATCACCGACTGCGCCGTGCCGCTCAACACCGCCGAGTACACGAACGTCGTCGTGTTGAACGTCGCACCGGCCGAACCGTTGCCCGGATCGACGACCGAGGGATTGGTGCCGCCGACAAAATCCGTCACCGCCGCCGCCGTCCCCGTCGTCGCATCCGTCCGATACGTCTGCACGGCCAGCGCCGCGCTGGTGTACCCGGTGCGCGATGACGTCACCGAGTTGTTCACCACGCGCACATAGTACGTGCCCGATGCCACGCCGGCGAACGAATAGTCGCCGTTCACATCCGTCGTCGTGAAGGTCGAGTAGACGCCGCCGGACGTGTACAACTCCACACGCGCACCGCTGCGGCTCACACCCGATGCCGTCGCCTTGCTGCGCCCCGCACCGCCGCCGTAATTCACATCTTCGAACACATTTCCGGAAAGCGAAGGCAAGGTGTAGGTGACGACCAATTCTGCGGCGTTCGGGGCATCGGTGTCCCACGCTGTCGACGCTCGGTGGCCTGTGCCGGTGATGATGATCGCGAGCGCATTGCCGGATGCCCAGCCGCCCTGGTTGACGATCTCCTGAATGACGGAGGCGATGCTGGGCGAGTTGTAGTTGGAGCCGGTTGTCCAGTTGCTCGGCACCCATGACGTGGACGCCGTCGTCGTCGCCCGACCGCTGATGTCGCCACTGGTGGTTGTGAATGTTGTTGCATTCGTCGCGAGCTGCCCTCGGATCGTCAGGCTGGT
Source organism: Gemmatimonadaceae bacterium (assembly GCA_031373905.1). Classification (GTDB taxonomy): domain Bacteria; phylum Gemmatimonadota; class Gemmatimonadetes; order Gemmatimonadales; family Gemmatimonadaceae; genus JACMLX01. The sequence goes on from JANMNM010000157.1 coordinate 44,169, forward strand.
GGCATCGCTGTTCGTCATGGGGGCGTCGGCCGCGATTGCCCGGAAGTTCAGATAGGCATTCGTGATGGTGGCCCCGACGGGAATCGTCATCGCGGTGAAACGCAGCCCGACCTTCTGCACACCGGCCGTCGGTGACTGGAAATCGCTGACCAGCTCGATGTCTGAGCTGCTGAGCCACATCCTGTTCGGGGTTGTGCCGGTCGGGCCCTCTTCCTCTGCATCATCACTGGCGGCAGCGACTCGCTTGTTGATCGTGGTCTGCGCCATCACCGGCGTGGCCACTGCGGCCAGCGCGAGCACGCACACCAGGGCCGAAGTCGCGTGACGGATCACTCGGCCAGCGAACGACCGCATCATGCTACCGGCCGCCCATTCGCTGGCGCCAGAAATCGGCCGCCGAGTTCACGGTGCCCTCGGTCAATCGCGCGCCGAATGTCAGAAACCACCCGCGCCCGCCGTCCACCGCGAAGTCCGGGTCGCGCAGGTTGCCAACACGATATCCGCTCACGATCTCCAGCGCCGGTTGCGGCATGAATGCAAACTCCGGCGCCAGATCAAGGCGCCGCGAGCCACTCTGCCGCTCGATCAGCAGGCGACCGTTCGCACGCATTTCGAGGTACGGGCGAAGCTGTCGACTGGCGCGCCATCCGATGAACTCCGCAGTCGAGCGAATGGGCAACGTGGTACGATCGGACGCCACCAGGCTTCCCGATGCGCTGCGCACGGCGTACCGCCCGGCGATCTCGGAACGAGGCAGCGGGCGCCAGATCGCCTCACCGGCGAAGATCGCGCGCGTTTCGCCCGTCGGTCCGGTGAGCACACTGCCACCACCGTCTCCGTTTGCGACGTCGATCCAGTCCACCTTACCAAGGATATTCAGCACATTGCTTTGCACCGGACGGAATGCCACGCCCCACGCACTGGCGTAGCGGTGCGATCGCGTGCGCAGCCCCGTGGTGCTCTGCTCGGTGCCGAGAATCTCCTGACGCGACAGCAGCGCCAGCGAACGGCTGATCGATGCATCACCGGCGACGGTCAGCAATCGTGTGGACCGGATGTCTCCGTTGCGCATTTCACCACGCGCGCTCATGCGCAGCGGCGACCCCGGACGAACGAATTCGCTGCCGAGTCCCACCGACCAGTAGTCTTCCTCCACCTGCAGGAACGGCAAGGCGCGAACCGGATCGAACACCGATGCGCGTCCAATTCCCTGCCGCCGCTCCATCAGCGCATTGAGTGTCCACGATTCACCAAGTGCAATCCGGTTGCGCAATCCGACCAGCGCCGCATTCCTGCCACCGTCTATGCCCGCGATCTGGTATTTGCCGAACGCTTCGCTGCCCGCGCCAAGTCGCGTGCGTACACCCATCTCGGTCACGCTGTACGTACCGCTGTCACCGCGCAGGAAC
>JANMNM010000185.1:0-28478 GCA_031373905.1 Gemmatimonadaceae bacterium
ACGAGTCCGAGCGAATAGAGATCGCTGCGCCCGTCGACCGCATCTCCCGACGCCTGCTCAGGGCTCATGTACTCCGGTGTCCCGACCACTTCGCCGACACGGGTCAGCCCCGCCTTTCCCACCGCGCCGGCACTGATCGCAGGAGCGATTCCGAAATCCATCACCAACGCGCGACCTGTGGCGCGCTCGATCATCACGTTGTCTGGCTTGATGTCACGGTGTACCACCCCTCGCCCGTGCGCATAGGCCAGCGCGTATCCCACATCCTGCAACAGACGCACCAGTTCACGCACGCCGAGCGGGCCGGTGCGCTTGACCTTCTCGGCCAGACTCTCCCCTTCCACGTACCCCATCGCGAAGGCGACCAGGTCGTCGCTTTCCTCCACCGCGTGCACCGGCACGATGTTCGGGTGCGAGAACGAGGCGGATGTGCGCGTTTCGCGCAGGAATCGCTCGCGCAGTGCCGAGTCGACGGCAAATTCCGCTGGCAGCACCTTCAGTGCGACGGCACGGTCGAGTCGCACATCGCGGGCGAGGTACACCGTGCCCATGCCGCCGCGTCCCAGCTCCCGCTCGATCGCGTATCGATCGCCAAGCCGCTTCCGGACCTGTTCGAGATCGGTGGTAGCCATCGGCCCCCTGAGCGATGATTCACGCACGGCCGCGGCGGATTTCACCACGACACCGCCCCTCATCACGACGGACCCGCCCGATTTCCTCGAGCGGGTCCGTCGCTTCGCTGCATGCGTTACCGCCGTCCGACGTATCGGAGCGGCAGCGTACGCACGCCGTCCTGCTCTCAGCCGATTGGAATTGACGCGGCGTTCGCTGCCAGCCACGCGTCAAAATCGAGCAACGCCGGGTAGAGCCTTCGTGCCACGCCCGCGTCGCGTGAGGCCTGGAAGGTGTCGCCCTGCATGGCCTGAAACTGGAACATGTTGCCAAGGTCTTCAGCGCCAGGAAATCCAAGGCCGCGATACGTGTCGAATGGCACGTCGTGGAAGTGCACCGTGCGACCGATGGCTCGGCCAAGCTTGGCTGCCATCTCGTCACCGCTCAACGACTCGCCGCACACACCGATACGCTGACCGATGGTCGATGCACCCTGCTTGAAGATGCCAAGCGCGCAGCCGCCGATGTCGTGCGCCGCGATGCCCGGCAGCTTCACCCCGCCAAGCGGCAGCGCCAGCACCAGGTTGCCATCCTCGCCCGCACGCGGGCCCATGCCGAAGTGAATCAGGTTGTCCCAGTAAAACGCAGCAAGGAAGAACGTGGTCGGTGCACCTTCGTTGGTGAACACATGGTCCACACTTCCCTTCGCGTCGAAATGGGGAACGTTGTACTTGCCGTGCAGCACTGGCATCCGTGAGCCATCAGCCGGATACGCAACGCGCGTGTCTTCGAGTGTTGACCAGACGACATGCTGGAGACCGGCGGCCCTCGTGGCACGCGCCATGTTCGACGCCTGCACACCTTCGCGATCAACAGAGAAGTGCTCCCAGAAATTGGTGACGCAAAACGCGCCGTGTGCGCCTGCCAGTGCAGCACCGAGGGTCTCCGGCGTGTCCGCGTCACCGGCGACCACCTCAATGCCCAGGGCTGCAAGCGCCTTTGCCTTGTCCGACGCTGGATTGCGAGTGATTGCGCGCGCGGTGAAACCACTGGCAGGGTCGGCTGCGATGGCGCGGACCAGCCCGCCACCCTGAGCGCCAGTGGCGCCAAATACTGCGATGATCTTCGGTGACATATGTGTGGTGGGATCAAGATGGAGAGGCTGACTTCTACTTGCGAACATACGGCGGTCGCAGAGTCGCCGCAGTGAGTTTCCCGCAGCGAGGTGGACTGCGGCACACCGTCTACACCGGTTCCAGACTCCGGCGCCCCGACGCGAGGTCTGCCAGCAGTGCCACATGCACATCGAGCGCATCGATGACGCGGTAGCCGGGATCACGCTGTCCGTCAAAGGCGAGGTTGAGATCTGTCCCCGCCAGCACAATCGCCTCGGCGCCCTGCTCCTCGACCATGCGCCGGCCCGCCGCGAAGAACGCGTCACGCTGCTCGCTGCTGCAGCTGCCGGTCACGGCGATGTCCTGATAGAGCTGGCCGAGTCGCTCGATGTCATCGTCGCATGCCACCGCACCGGTTCGGTGCAGCTGGCCGTAGAGTCGTGTACGCATCACGACGCGGGTGCCGAGCAGGCCGACGCGCGCAATGCCCTCGCCGGCGAAGTAATCGTCGAGCGGAGCGACGGCAGACACGAGCGGCAGCGAAGACATGCGCACCGTCTCATCGAAACAGAAATGTCCACCGAGCGATGTGATGCCGACACACTCGGCCCCGGCCGCCTTCAGCCGATCGATCAGTGCCGCATAGATCGCCGCTTGCTCTTCACGACGGTCGCCAAGGTTGTTGCTGATCAACGTGTTGACGTCCGCCTGCACGATGGTGAGGTCGAGTTGCGATTCGAGCTCCCGCATCCGCGCGCAGAGACGCTGGTAGTAGGACACGGTCGCCGCCGGTCCGATGCCACCGATCAGGCCGATATGCATTCTCTATCCTCCGAGTTGTCGATAGTGCGGGTCTTGTCCGATGGATGTGCCGTGAGTGTCGCACCGGCCCCCGATTGCCGCCTTACGACCGCCGGGCGAGTGAGCCCGACAGCACACGTGAATTCTATTGCCGGACCGCTCGCGACGCGCGAGGTTTGGCTGTCAACGCGATGCAGAAAGAGTGCGGTTCGACGCGCGTGGAGGCTCTTGTGGACGGCACGCCATACGAGATCACGGAAGTGACGGTCTCGGCACGACCGGTCGCGGGCGTACGTGCCCGTGTTGCGCGTGGCCAGATCGCGCGCGAGTTCAGCCGATACCTGGATCTCGTCTACGCGGCCGCACGCGACGGCAAGGTGTCGCTCGACGGTCAGAACATCTTCATCTATCGCGCGGCGGACGCAGACCACCTCACGGTCGAGTTCTGCGTTGGCGTAACGGCGCCGTTTGCGTCGATCGGCGCGGTGGTGCCGTTGCTGACGCCGGCCGGTGTGGCCGCGATGACGACGCACCGCGGCGACTATCGAAGACTGGCCGAGGCAAATGCCGCCATCCGCGCGTGGTGTCACGAGCGCGGTCGGCGCCATACCGGGCCGTCGTGGGAAGTGTACGGTCACTGGCACGAAGATCCGTCACAGTTGCGAACGGATGTGTACTACCTGCTGGAGCCGGCCGGTGCGTGAGTTGGTACGCGACTGCCAGCCCTTCGTTTGGCATTCCGCGCGTCACCTACGTCGTCACGTCAGCCTCGCCAAAGGCACCGTCGGGATCGATGGCGTCGGCGATGCGCTGCATGTGCTGGCGAACACGAGCGAACTCGCCCTCAGGCCCCAGTTGCGCAAACTCCCCCTCGATCTGGTCGACCAGTTCGAGGACGGTCGCCAGCATTCGACGTCCACGTGGCGTGAAGCGGATGACGGTCACTCGCGCGTCGGTGGGAGATGATTCACGGCGTGCGTAGCCACAGCGTTCCACTTCGCGTACGAGTTGGCCAACCGCTTGCCGACTGACGCCGGCGCGCCTGGCGGCGACTCCGATCGGGGTCCCCGAGAGATCGATGTTGGACAGGAGCGCGGGGAATGCCGGCGAGAAGTCCGTGAAGCCCCTCGCGTGCAATCCCTCGATCAGTCGACGGTTGTACTCGCGCAGCGTCCGCGTGAGTGACCGATACAGCCGACTGTTGCGCTCGGCGCGCAGTTCGGCGGTGGGACGTATCAGACTCGGCATCACGAAATATACGCAACCTTCTTGCGCAACACTAGGCAATGTGCTTTCCTATATCTGCGCGGGCCCGCGTGATCGCGCGCCGCGCCTGTCCTTTGCCATGGAGGAAGCAATGGAGCAGACCCGTATCGCCGCCAATGAGGCGCTCGCCCGGGCGTTCTTCGCCGCACAGGACCGACTGCGTGGCGGTCCGGACGCGACGCTGTGTGCCGCAGAGTATCTGGCGGAGCTTGGCGGGAATCCACCGATGCCATTGGAGCATCATCAAGGTTTTGCCTTGGCGTTCTACGCTGGTTTTCCTGATATGCAGCACGAAATCATCGCCCTGTTCGCCACCGAGTCAGCGGCTGCCGTGCGCTTCGTGCTGCACGGCACGCACACCGGCACGCTGTTCGGAATTCCGGCAACTGGGCGCGCGGTGCGGATCACCACCAATGTGTTGCTGCACATCCGGGACGGCCGGGTCGAGCGACTGCAGGGTGTGTTCGACGAAGCGGGCATGCTGCGGCAACTCGGGGTGCTGGCGTGACGTGACGTGGTCCCGGTCGGCCGCGATGCACACGCACGGCGTCAGCGCAGTCGGTGGTCAGCCGGCGACGGATGTTCGCGCGACGACGGGGACCCGATGCCACGCGTTGTTCAGGTAGCCTTTCACGTTCCATGCCTCGCGCACGTCGCGTGGCTGACTCGCGCCAGTACCGTCCGAGGCGCGGACGACGAGCGTGTGCTCTCCGGCAGGCAGCGCGACTGTCGCGTGCCAACGCGTCCAGCTCCAGCGAGTCTGCCCTGCTTCAAGCGTCGCCGCGTTCCAATGCGCGCCATCATCAGTCGAGTAGTCGACCGATGTGATCTGGCGTGCCGCCGTGCCGATGGCCCAGCCACGGATCACCAGTGGGCCGGCAGCCACGCGCTGGCCAGGTGCGGGATCGAGAATCACCGAGTTCAGTGTGATCTCGGAGAGCGCAACGCCGCCCGTCACATCACCAGGTTGGTCGACACGCGGTTCCCGCTGCACGCGGTAGGCATGCGTCTGGAAATAGTTCGACGACGGCGTCTCGGCCGCCGTGATGCGGCCGAGCCACTTCACGCTGCGTGCGCCGATCCAGCCCGGTACGATCGCGCGCACCGGAAAGCCATGTGACGATGGCAATGGCTGCCCATTCAGCTCGAATGCCAGCAGCACATCCGGTTCGAGCGCCTTTTCACGCGTGATCGATCCGCCGAAACCGAACGTCTGTCCATGGCGCTGCACGTCGTCCAGCCCGGTGAACTCGATGTGTGCCGCATCTGGCGAGAGGCCGCTCGCATGCAGCACGTCGCGCAGCGCCACGCCGCTCCAAAAACCGGTGCTCGCCGGTTCCGGCCCCCAGGGCAGCTCGCCCGGAAGCGGCGCAATCGACAGCAACTCGTCGCGTCGCAGCCCTGCGCAGAGCAGCGTTGCCACGACCTCGTGTCGCGGGAACTGCTGCAGCGCTTCGAAGGAAAGTGACAGTGGCCGGTCGACCAGGCCATCCACCACCAGTCGCCAGTTCGCGAGGTCAATCGTCGGAGGTTCAGCGTGGCTGCGCGTGAAGAAGCGTTCGACCGGGGTGACGCTCCCTTCGGCCAGCGCTGCATGACGCACACCCGAGTTGAGACTCTCGGCATCGTGGTACAATCGGACGTCAGCGTGTGTCATGCACGTAATGTGAGCAGTGAACAGGCACCGACTCGAAAGATAGACGACGCCTGCACTGGTCGGAACTTGGCAATGATGATCGTGGGCGGAGCCGGCCTGATACTCGGCTCGATCATCGGCGGTGATACCGGGACGATCATCATGATGGGCGGCGGCGCCCTTGGGCTGTACGGGATGTGGCAGTTCCTGAAGTAGCCCGGACTGCGGACGCACCGCGTCACGCGGCGGCGGGACAAGCTCCGGCCGTCCGTCGCGTGACTTGCTCGTGCTACAACCGGGTGGGCGGGAGTTCGACGATCTCGAGCCAGTACCGCCCAAGCACATGCATGGCCTCCACGAGCCCGGTGAATGTGACCGGCTTCGTGATGAACGAATTGACACCCAGCTGGTAGCTCCGGACGACATCCTCGTCGTTCGACGACGTCGACAGCACCACGATGGGAATGTCTGACAAGGTGGAATCGCCCTTGATCAGCTTGAGCGCCTCTCGACCGCCCATCCGCGGCATGTTGAGGTCGAGCAGAATCAATCCGGGACGCGGCGCGAGGCCCGTCTCACCACCGTACCGACCGCGCTGCTGGAGGTAGTCGAGCAACTCCTCGCCGTCCTCGACGAAGCGCAGCGTGTTGGAAATGTGCGCGCCCTCGATCGCTTTCCGCGTCAGCATCCGATCGTCCTCATCGTCGTCACAGACGAGGATCGTGATCGGAATCTTGTGCTTGTCATACATCGTCATGTTTCAGAATCGCAAGAGACCCGAGTAACCGGGAGGGTGACCGAGAACGTTGCCCCGTTGCCCGGAATGCTGTGTGCACTGATGTGTCCGTGGTGCCGTTCGACGATCCTGCGACAGATGGCCAAACCGATACCGGAGCCACCGAACCTCGAGCGGCCATTCAGGCGCTCGAACATCAGGAATATCTTCTCGGCGTGCTCCTGCCTGAAGCCGATGCCGGTGTCGGACACTCTCAGTGTGCAGTGCGCGCGGTCCGAAAGGTCACAGGTGACTTTCACGAACGGTGGCGTGCCCTCACGCGCATACTTCACCGCGTTGCTGAGCAGGTTCTGCATCAACTGCCGCATCTGGAGAGGATCGGCATCGATGACTGGCAGCGCGCCGACCTCGATTTGAGCTCCTGACTCCGTGATCGTGTCGCACATATCGTCCAGCACGTCCCGTACGACCCAGGCGAGGTCCGTTGGCACGAAGGCCGAAATGCGTGATGCAACCTGCGAGTAGATCAGCACATCCTTCACAAGGACCCTCAGGCGCGCTGCTGCATCGAGCATGCGCTCCAGCGAATGGCGCGCATCACCCTCCAGCGTCGCCCCAAGCGACACCTCGAGTCGTTCGCCGAAGGAGATGATCTTTCGAAGCGGTTCCTGCAGGTCGTGCGACGCAATCGTGGCAAACTCGTCTAGCGCCGTGTTCGAACGTTCCAACTCGCGGGCATGCTCCGCCAGACGCCACTCGGCAAAACGGCGTTCAGTCACATCCTCGATGGCGAGGAGTATCGTGCGCCCGGTATCAGGGCGATCAGAGATGTCGCCGACATTGACGAGCATGATCTTGCGCCCGATGCCGGGGAATACGTGATCGACCTCACAATCGTGGAGTCGTGGATGAAGCACCAGCTTGTCGCACACGAGCGCCTGCAGGACTGCAATGTCCCAGTCCCCGTCCCCCAGCGTGAACAGGACGCGACCAATCGTGTCGGCCGGTTTCATCAGGAAGGTATTGTAGAACACGCTATTCGCCTGAGTCACCCTGAAATCCCCGTCGAGCATGACGACGGATTCTCGCATCATCTCGATGATCTCGAGTGGTCGTAGCCAGGTTGGGGATGGCTGCGTCTCCCTGCCAACCTGAAGCACCATGGATCTCGGACGGTGTTTTCCCATGGTACGGACTCCTTCGCGACGCGGACGCATCGCCCCAGGCGTGGCTCGGCTCAGACAGTCTTCTCTCTGGGTGGAGTATCTGTCGATGCGCGGCTCGCCGGTATCGCACGATCGAGTCACACCGCGGCCGCTGCATCTGGCTATTATCCCGCGGACGACTCATCACCAATCCGGACTCCCTGCCGCATGCTCCCAGTGGGTACTCTCACGGTTGCCATCATCGATGACAACCGTATGGTGCGCGAAGTGCTGGCCGCGATGCTGAGTCGCGTCGACGGCCTGCATGGTGTGGCGGCTGCGACGGTCGACGAGGGGTTCCTCGACGCACAACGGCCGAGTGTGGTGCTGCTCGACGCCGGGCTCGCCGAGACGGGCAGCGTGGCGCTCGCCGCCGCGATCCGGACATGGGCGCCGTACACCAACGTGATCGCGATGGACCTGATGCCCTCGCACGAGGAGGTCGCCGAGTTCATCAATGCTGGCGTGGCAGGTTTCGTATTGAAGGATGCATCATTCGAGGAGCTCGTCGGAGCCATCAGGTCGGTCGCAGCGGGGGAAAAAGTGCTCCCTCAACGATTGACGAACTCCTTGTTCTCGCAGATCGCAAGTGAGAATTCGGGCCGGATCCGCGGGCCAATGATCGACGCCGTGCGGATGACGCGCAGAGAGCACGAGGTGATCGAGCTGATCGGTGAGGGGCTGAGCAACAAGGAGATTGCACAGCGGCTGAACATCGCCACCCACACGGTCAAGAGTCACGTCCGCAACGTCATGGAGAAGCTGGCGCTCCACACGCGATTGCAGATAGCCGCTTACTCGCACCGCGAAGGGCAAGCCTGACCAGCATGACGCAATCGGCGGGAGCTTCTGGTGCGGGTGGCGTAGTCACTCTTTCACCCCTTCGAGTGATGGAGCCTTCGCGACGACCGCGCTAGTCTGTCGCATGCGCCCCGCAGTCAGCGTGAATCGCAGGTGCATGGCTCACAGGATCCCGTTGGATCCGGAGTCCTCTCGTCACGAGTGCGGAATGGAGTCTCGATGTGGCAATCGACCCTCCGTGTGTTGCTGATAGTCGGGTTGGCAGCGTGTTCTGGCATTCCGTCAACCAGGTTGGCTGACAGCACCAGGACCGCGGCGGCCTCGGTGATCTCGGTACGGCGGTCGGAGCCGGTGTTGGTCAGCCGATCGGGAATCACAGAAAAAGTACCGTCATCGGCGGCGCGGTGGGAACCGTCGCTGGTGGCGCGGTGGCCGTGCGGTATGCGCATCGCGACATCATCGTGTCCGCCGGCACGCCTATCGTCATCACCCTTTCGTCTCCACTGCACGTGGCATCACGTTAACCGAGATCGATCCTATGTTAATGACAATTGCAATCGTTCTGATCGTCCTCTGGATGCTTGGCATGGTGTCCGCGTACACCATGGGTGGTATGATCCATGTGCTCCTCGTCATCGCGATTGTCGTGGTGCTGGTGCGCGTGATCCAGGGGCGCAAGGTGATCTGATCGTCGTGTGGAAGACCGCGATCACGGACTGCCCACGCAGATCAGTGCTGCCTGAGAGTGGTCGCGGAATGGTGTAGCTGGCGCGCCGCGCTCACGGGACTCCATCGCGACGCGGGCGCCGCGTGACGGTGTCCCGGACATGCGTGCCGAGGACCCGTGCACGCAGCTTCGACGTCACCAGCGCGGTACAGCATTTGCATCGCGATGCTCGGCCCCTGCAACGAAGCGGGGAAGTCGTCACTGGCGCATGCCTCCGACTGGACTTGTCACGAGGTTCGCAGTGCGATCCTGATTGGGCATGGGACCCGTTCTCGTGCCGCTCGGTGCAGACGTCGCCCGTCATCTCGCGGAGGTCTGAACCACGAGATGTGGCATGGGCGGGATGTGCTACGCGGTGCGCAGGGATCGTGTCGAGCTGTGGAACGCCACCTGACGCCAGCGTGCAACGGCCGGCGTTCGACCGCAGTTGAACTGGAACGCCCCGTCGACAAGGGCACCAACAGGAGCGCGACATCCACTCGGTGCAACTGGACCTCAGAACTTCGGAGATCTATGCCTGCGTCTTCGCGCCAGATGGCACTCGGGCGCTGACGGGCTCGGCAGGAAATCCAGTTGGACTCTGGGACCTGACGGACGGCAGTCTCGTTCGGACCTTCGAACACTCCGGCCCCGTCTGGGCCTTGGCATGGAGTGGCGACGGGCGATTCCTGCTGACCCTGGACGGAACGATGCGGCTGTGGGAAGTCGATACGGGCAGCTGCGTGCGCCAGTTCGATGGAGACCACGCTCGGTGTCTCGCCTGGAGCGCTGATCAGCAGCGCGCGTTGACCGCGTCGCACCGTACGCTGCGTCTGATGGACATGGAGTCAGGGCGGTGTTTGCGCGAGCTCGAAGGTCATGACGACGGCATTTACGCCGCTGCCTTCGATTTGAGCGGACAACGCGCCTTGTCCGGTTCCCGCGACCGGACGGTGCGAGTGTGGGACCTGGCAACGGGCCGTTGCACCCGTGTTCTGGAAGGACACGACTATCACGTGCACGGTGTTGCCTGGGCGGCGAGTCAGCGGCAGGCAGTGTCCTGCTCGCGCGATCTCCGGCTTTGGGACGCGGAAAGTGGGGAGTGCATCCGCGTGTTGACCGGGCACACGGATACCATCAGGACCATCCGGTGGAGTGTTGACCAGCGCATGCTGCTGTCGGCCGCCCACGACCGCACAGTCCGGTTGTGGGATCCTTCGACGGGCCGATGTCTGCGCGTATTCGAAGGGCACATGGCAGGCGTAGTCGCTGCCGCCTTCAGCCGGGATCAACGCAGCGCGTTCTCCTGCGATTGGAGTGGCGGCATCCGAACCTGGGATCTGTCGCAGTCCGAGCAGGGGCCGGCGACGTGAAAAGCCGATGAAGATGAAGCGGCCACCGCTCTGCGCGAGGAGACTGACATGCACCGCACCGCCGCTTCGTCACACCTCGACCCGCCGACCACGCAACGCCAGGACCGCGAGGATGATCGAGAAGGTGCCGCTCACGCCGAGCACATAGAGCGTCCAGATGAACAGCAGGGCGCCACCCTTCTCGAGGAACTCGGGGCGCAATCCATTCCGCATGTGCAAGGGCAGCATCCCGGCAGCCATCATGCCGCCAAGGAGCATGATGACCTGACCCGATTTCCGTTCTCGCAGCAGCATGGCGCCGCAGACGATGATCAGCAGGATCGCGACGCCGACAAGGTGATTGAGCCCTGCGCGGTCCATGCCGAAGACGATGTCCTGCGAAATGTGCAGGGCAAGCAGAAACACGGAGAGTATCGAGGTGACGCTCAGGAGATCGCTACGCTTCACAGGAGACGCTCCATGGAATTGACATGGTACACCTGTACGCCACGTGTCGCGCCGTGTTTCAGTGGTTCAGGCCTACGCCGACTGCCCGAAGTCAACTGATAATCGGAGGACGGCTACTGCCAGCATCGCGCTCCGCCACGCAACGGAAAATGTACTCCAGGTGCGGCGTCTTCGACGCGCGCCCTGGCCTCGGTTGGTGCGAAAGACCGCGCCATGGCGGCAGCAGCTGCGCCGCGGCACTATTGAAGCATTCGCGGCACAACCGGACGTGAGGTCATGCAGAAAATCACATCGCTTCGCCAATCGTGGGTGCGTACTGCCGTTCTTCTCGGCATCGGCTACGCCCTCGTTGGCATCGTGTTCGCGGTCCCGGGCACACATGTGAAGGCGTGGCGCCTCGCCGCGTGGGTTGTGAGCGCCATTGGATACGCGGCGCACATCGCGTACGAGCGCGTTCGGCTGCAGAACTCGCCTGGAATGGCGGCGCGGCACGTTGCCGTCGCCGTTGCCCTTGGAGCATTCGGGCTCGCGGTTGGCGCAAACATCCATTCGCTCTCCACCGCATCGACCAACGAGCACCGACGACTCCTGCTTCTCTCGCTCGGGATCTGGCCGGTCATGACAGCGCTCCCAGCCTTTCTGGTCGCGCTGGCCACGAGTGTGGTTCTGCGGCGTGCGCTCTGGCGAGGGGAGGGCACGTAGTGGCACGGTACGTGTGAGCTGACGCGCGGCGCTGACGGACCGTACGGTCCGGCGCCGGTGATGCCGGGCGTTGAGCTTGCAGATTGTGCCGGCGCGACCCTTTTCTGCGGAGCCCAGCCAAGCTTCAATCACTCGCGCGATGACGATCCCCGATCTGCAGGCATGTGTGGCCACCGTCTCCGTGTGGAAGTTCGCGCGATTCGTTTCGTCGCCATATCCTGCATCCTCACGACAATCGCACCCCAATGATCAAGCGCACACGTCTGTCTCTCGCACCGTCCGCTCGGCGGTCTCCCGTCTCCACACGCGCGTTGATCATTCGCGCGACGCTGACGCATGTCACGCCCGGCATCTGGCGAGAGATTCGCGTGCCGGAGCGCTATTCACTGGCGCAGCTCCATCGCGTACTGCAGTTCGTATTCGGGTGGCTCGATTGCCACTTGTACAGCTTTACCGTTGGCCGAACGCGGTACGCGGATCCGCGCGCGGAAATCGGCGCTCTGGATGCCACCCGGGTGACCCTCGCCGATCTCGCGCTCACCGCGAAGGCGAAGCTGACGTACCTGTATGACTTCGGCGACGATTGGGAGCACGCCCTCGTCGTGAAGCGCGTTGTGGACCGTTCACCTGACGACGGTGCGCTGCCGGCCCTGCTGGGTGGCGCGCGCTCCGGCCCGCCGGAAGATTCGGGCGGCCCGCCAGGCTACGAGCAGTTGCTCGCGGCGCGCTCGGATCCCACGCACCCTGAGCACGACGACGCCGTGAGTTGGATCGGGTCGTCGTTCGACCCAGACGTCTTCGACCTGCGCAGCACCGCGAACGCGCTGGCGCTGGCAGCCGCATGGGGAGCGATCTGACGATCGGTGCTGCTGATATCCGCGGCCTGGCGATCGCTCCCCTGGTGCGGCCAGCATATTCCTCTTTTCAGGTGGAGACGTGTACATGATGTCATTGAGACCACTTCCTCCGGCCAGTATTGCCATCAGATACAGTGGTGTCGCGCTTGTCCTGTGCGCCATCTGGTTCGGCGCCTGGTTGCTGCGTGGGTGGTTTGGCCTGCTCGGCGTCACGCTGGTGAGTATCGCATTCTGGGTGGGGCTCGCACTGCGCCGGCGCTGGTCTGCCGTGCCACCTGCATGACGGCGAGAACGGCACACCGGCACACGCACCAGCGGGGCTGGACCTGGCAACCGGCACCGGAACGTGGCGCCCAGCACCAGCGACTTACGCCTGACGTCGCGCCGCGACAGACTGTGGCACAGGTGCTGTTGCACGTCACTCGTCCCCATCACTTCCGGTTGCCCTCGTGCGCATCACACACGCCACCGCCCTGCTTGCCCTCCTCGCCCCGGCACTTGCGGCACAGCGCAGCGCCAGCGCCGATCCCCTCGCACGAGCCAGGGCGATCCTCGCTACCACGCCCCTCGTGGATGGCCACAATGACCTGCCGTGGGCGATCCGCGAGTCGCAGTCGGCGCCGGGTGACGTGGAAGCCTACGACCTGCGCACACGGACTCCGCACCAGACCGACCTCGCGCGCATGAAGGCCGGCCACGTCGGCGGCCAGTTCTGGTCCGTCTACATCCCCGGCGAGATCAGGGACAGCGGTTACGCCCGCGTGCAACTCGAACAGATCGACATCGCGCGCCGCGTGATTGCGAAGTATCCGGAGGCGCTCGTCACGGCGCTCACCGCTGCGGACTTCCGCACCGCGTTCAGGGCGCGCAAGGTCGGCTCCATGCTCGGCATGGAGGGCGGTCACGCGATCGAGAACTCGCTTGGTGCCCTCCGTCAGTACTACGCGCTCGGTGTCCGCTACATGACGCTGACGCACAACGTCACACTCGACTGGGCCGACGCCGCGCTCGACAGCGCAAAGCACGGCGGCCTCACGCCATTCGGCCGCGAGGTGGTTCGCGAAATGAACCGACTCGGCATGCTCGTCGACCTCTCGCACGTGTCGCCCGGCGTGATGAGCAACGCGCTCGATGTCGCGCAGGCAGCAGTGATCTTCTCGCACTCTGGCGCGCGCGCGCTGGTCGACCATGCGCGCAACATCCCCGACTCGATCCTCCGGCGCCTGCCGCGGAACGGCGGCGTGGTGATGGTGCCATTCGTCCCCAGTTTCACGTCGCCCGCGGTGCGCGCGCACGATCTCGAGCGCGACAGGGTGACGCGGGCGTCACGCCAGGCGCGTGGAGCTGACACGATCGCAGTGAATCGCGACGTCGCGCAGTGGCTCGCCACGCACCCGGCTCCGAAAGCGACACTCAATGACGTCGCAAACACGATCGAGTACGTGAGAAAGATCGCCGGCCCGGACCATGTCGGCATCGGCTCCGACTACGATGGCGCGGACGACGACTTCCCCGTCGGCCTCGAGGACCAGTCCACGTACCCTGCACTCTTCGCGGAGCTGATCCGCCGCGGCTGGAGCGACGTCGACCTGCGCAAGCTCGCCGGCGAGAACGTGCTGCGCGCGCTGTCGCAGGCCGAGCAGGTCGCGAAGCGACTGCAGCGGGAGCGGCCAGCGTCGAACCGCACGATCAGGGAACTCGACGCGCGGCTCAGGCCGTAGCAGAGAGGGTAGGTGTGCCTTCCATTCGATGTCGGTCGGTGAGCGCGCGCAGGGGGGAACGCCCAAGCCCCGACCGGGAGCCCCCGCGCGCGGCGGCTCCCGGTCAGAGGCCGTCAACTCTCAGGCACCGATGCGAGCTTCCGTCGTCGTCGTGACCGGAATCTTGGTCGACTCCCGCTTCGCCGCGACCGACTTCGGAGCGTGCACCTTGAGCACACCGTTCTTCAGCTCAGCCGCGATCCTCTCGGACTGCACCGGCGTCGGGAGCGTGAAGCGTCGAAACACCTCGCTCGAACCGAACTCGCTCCAGATGACGCGGTCCGTTTCCCCTTTCGTCTCGCTCTTCGTCTGCGCATGCACGATCAGTTCGCTCGGCGTCGCCGTCAGCTCGACTTCCGCTGCCTTGAAGCCCGGCAACGTGACATCCATCTCGTACTCGCCGTCGCGCTCCTTCAGCTCACCGGGTGACCACCCGAACAGCTCCCGCTCCGCTTTCACCCAATCCTCGAGGTCACTTCCGGCGCGACGGCCTCGACCGGCAAACAGGCTGAAGGCGCGCTCACGCACTGCGTCGAGCCGCTTCTCGAGCTCGGCAAAAACCGGCAGTGTGCGTTCGTCGCCATTGAGGCGCGTGATCTCAACGTCCGACATAGCTCCTCCATGTGTCGAACCCCATCGTTGCTGCGGGTGACAGGTCGCGGGAGTTCGACGCACAGACGCGACTCGCCACGACGCAACGGTGCGCAGTGCCGCGATCACACACCATCGGTGTTCGCCTGACAACTCAGCAATCGGTACCAGTGTTGAGCATGGTTGCGCCTGTCCGAATGCCTGGTGCCCGAAGGATTGGCGCCTGACGGTGGCGGCGGCTAACGACTCCGCGTCCACACCAGCAGCGTACAGTCCTCGCGCTGGGGATCGCTGTAGCGCGACGGCTGCTGCGACATGCGAAACAGCTCGATCGCGGCAATGTCGTGCGCGCTGAGCTGGTTGAGGGCGAGTGCCGACGTGAGACCGGGCGCCGTGACATGCATCCCATCGATCCAGACACCGAGCCTCGGACACCGATTGACGCGCAGGCCGCGCGCACCCATCTGCGCGCCCGGCAGGCTGGCGAACCAGTCGTCGAGCGAGGTCGGCTGACGCCCCGCGAAGTGGCTGAGGTCACGGAAGGAGCCGCTGCCGCTCTTCCGGCGTTCCTCATAGCCGCTTCGCCACGGTTCGCCGGGATACTCGGCCGTCACGGTGACCTCCGGGAGACGGATGCCGACCTGTCCGAGGGTGACGCGAATGACAAACGCGGGCGCCAGACCGATTGCGAAGCGCGCGCTGCGCGGCTCGAAGCCGATCTTCCGAACGCTGATCGTCAGCGTACTGTCGGCATCGAGTGCAACGGTCGCGGTGCCCGCGGAATCCGTCGCGACTGAATCGGCGAGCGGTGGAAATGCCACATGCACGCCAGACAGCGCGTGGCCCGCCTTGTCGCGCACCTCCACGCGCACCAATCGCTCCGTCGGCTGTGCGGTGGCATCCTCAGGAACGGCTGCGATGAGTCCAGCGGCCAGCGCAAGTGCGACGCCAGTCATCCTCGCAGTTGCGCGCGTCCAGCGTCGCGTCGGTGTGAGACCCATGGGTGGAAACTCGCGAGCGTGCCGCCGGAGCGCCAACCCCAGGCATCGATCCGCCCGTTGCGCCCGCCAGTGGCAATGCCTCCGTCATCTCGGCGAGATGGGCCGTGGTGAATTGCGGTGCGCCACGAACCGGTGTCTGCTCACCATCCACGAGTACGACTGGCTTGGCACGCACGACGACGGTCCGGACGTCGGTGCTTCGCTCGAGCTCTTTCCGGACGAAGTTCTGCATCGCGTCGCCGAGTGACAGCACGGAGACGAGCGCGCCGACGCCGATGCTCACGCCGAGCGTCGCGCGGATGGTGACGCAGCCCACGCCCGCAGGCGGTGCCCCGGAACACTTGACAACTAAAGCATCTCCGGCGACTGTCCGGTCGGACACTGGAACGACCCACCGGAGACGGCATGAAGATCGTGTGCATCGGCGGCGGCCCGGCCGGACTCTACTTCGCCCTGCTCATGAAGCAGGCCGACGCCTCGCACGACATCACCGTCATCGAGCGCAACAAGCCGTACGACACCTTCGGCTGGGGCGTCGTCTTTTCGGACCAGACGCTCGCCAACATGCGCCGCTGTGATCCTCCCACGGCCGACGCCATCGAATCGGCGTTCGTGCACTGGGATGACATCGAACTGGAATTCCGCGGCCGCACGATCCGCAGCGGAGGCCATGGGTTCATCGGCATCGGCCGCAAGCACCTGCTCAACATCCTGCAGGCGCGCTGTGAAGCACTTGGCGTCACGCTGCGGTTCGAAACGGAGGTGGACTCCGATGCCGACTTCCCGGACGCCGACCTGATCATCGCCAGCGACGGCATCAACTCGAAGATCCGGACGAAATACGCCGAGGTCTTCACGCCGGACATCGTGACACGACCGAACCGGTTCATCTGGCTCGGGACCACGCGTCAGTGGGATGCCTTCAACTTCACGTTCGAGAAGACGGAACACGGCTGGTTCCAGGCACACGTGTACAAGTTCGACGAGCACACCAGCACGTTCATCGTCGAGACACCGGAGCATGTGTGGAAAGCGCACGGTCTCGACAGCGCCACCGCCGACGAGTCGGTGGCGTTCTGCGAGAAGCTCTTCGCACGCACGCTGCGCGGGCACGCGCTGATGACCAATGCTCGGCACCTGCGCGGCTCGGCATGGCTCAACTTCCAGCGTGTGCGCTGCGAGCGGTGGTGGCACTTCAACGGTCAAAGTCACGTCGTGCTGATGGGCGACTCGGTGCACACTGCGCACTTCGCCATCGGGTCAGGGACGAAGCTGGCGATCGAGGACGCGATCGAACTTGCGCGACAGTTCAGCAGCATGCCCGGCGCAGGCACAGCGCAGGCCCCTGGCAGCCGCGACGCGATCACGGCGGTGCTGAACGCGTACCAGGAGATCCGGGCAGTCGACGTCCTCCGGCTGCAGAACGCCGCGTGGAACGCCATGGAGTGGTTCGAGAACGTCGGCGAGCGCTATGCGGACTCGTTGCCGCCGGAGCAGTTCATGTACTCGCTGCTGACGCGGTCACAGCGCATCTCGCACGAGAATCTCCGGCTCAGGGATGCGCGCTGGCTCGAAGGTTTCGAGCGCTGGTTTGCCGAGCGTTCAGGGGCGGCACTGGCCCCAAGCGCGGCTCCGCCACCGCCGATGTTCACGCCGTACACGGTACGCAGCGTCACGCTCAAGAATCGCGTCGTCGTCTCGCCGATGGCGCAGTACTCCGCCACCGACGGATTCCCGGGCGACTATCACCTCGTGCATCTCGGCGCCCGTGCGATGGGCGGCGCAGGGCTGGTGTTTGCCGAGATGACCTGCGTGAGCCCGGAAGGGCGCATCACGCCGGGCTGTCCGGGGCTGTACACGGAGGCGCAGCGCGATGCGTGGGCGAGAATTGCCAACTGGATTCACGTCAACACCGACGCGAAGTTCGGCATCCAGATCGGGCATTCCGGCGCCAAGGGGTCAACGATGCTCGCGTGGGAGGGCATCGATCAGCCGCTCCCCGCCGGCAACTGGCCCGTGGTGTCGGCGTCGCCGCAGGACTATCTCGCTGGCGTCAGTCAGCGCTCGCGCGCCATGACGCGAGACGAAATGGACACTGTGACAGCGCAATTCGTGCAGAGCACGCGGTGGGCGGCCGAGGCGGGCGCGGACTGGCTCGAATTGCACTGCGCGCATGGCTACCTCCTCTCGTCGTTCATCTCCCCGCTGACGAACCAGCGCGATGACGAGTACGGCGGGCCGCTCGCGAACCGGCTGCGATACCCGCTCGAGGTGTTCAACGCCGTGCGCGCGGCCTGGCCGGCACACCTGCCGATGTCGGTGCGCATCTCGGCACACGATTGGGTGCCGGGTGGCATCACGCCGGACGACGCGATCCTCATCGCACGCGCATTCAAGGCGGCGGGCGCCGACATGATCGACTGCTCGTCCGGCCAGGTCAGCAAACTGGAAAAGCCGGTCTACGGACGCATGTTCCAGACGCCGTTCTCCGATCGGATCCGGAACGAATCCGGCATTCCGACCATCGCCGTTGGTGCAATCTCGGAAGCCGACCACGTCAACAGCATCATTGCCGCGGGCCGCGCCGACCTCTGTGCAGTCGCGCGTCCGCACCTGGCCAACCCGGCATGGACGTTGACCGAGGCCGCACGCATCGGGTACACACCGATCGTGTGGCCGAAGCAGTACCGATCCGCAAAACCGCAGATCGAGGCGATCTTCGCGCGGGAGAAGGCCGCGCAAGCGGCACTCGCGAGCACCGTGACGCCGCGGGAGCCGGCGTGAGCTCGACGCTGCTGCCGCTGGCCGGCCATCATGCGCTGATCACCGGTGCGGGCCAGGGCATCGGCGCCGCGGTGGCACGCCTGCTTGCCGCCGATGGCGCGGTCGTGACGTTGCTCGGGCGCCGGCGTGCACCGCTCGAAGCAGTCGCGGGAACCATTGGAGAAACGGCTTCGATCGTGATCGCCGACGTGACCGATGCCGAGGCCATTGCCGGCGCCTTTGCCACGGCGCGGGCGCACCACGGCGCCGTCTCGATTCTCGTCAACAACGCCGGTCAGGCAGAGAGCGCGCCGTTCCGTCGGACGACGCGTGCGTTGTGGGACCAGATGCTGGCGGTGAATCTCACCGGCACGTTCTTGTGCACCCAAGCCGCACTCACCGACATCACCACCGCGCGAGCCGGGCGCATCATCAACATCGCGAGCACTGCCGGGCAACGCGGGTATCCATATGTCACGGCATACACAGCGGCGAAACACGGGGTGGTGGGGCTCACGCGTGCACTCGCACTGGAACTCGCACACACCGCAGTCACGGTGAACGCCGTCTGCCCCGGCTTCACTGAAACCGAGATGCTCACCGAGAGCCTTGCCAACATCGTCGCACAGACGGGTCGATCGGAGGAGGCTGCCCGCGCCGAGCTCACGAGAACGAATCCACAGGGCCGCCTCGTGCAACCTGATGAAGTCGCGGCAACGGTACTGTGGCTCTGCTCGGACGCAGCACGCTCGATCACGGGACAGTGCATCTCCGTGGCGGGCGGGGAGGTCATGTGAGCGCCCAGCGACGACCGTCTGCAGCGCCGCTGCTCGATCGGGCATCGATCGGGCTCGAAGGCCGTGTGGTCTCCGACGATCACCAGTCGCTCAAGGTCTGGCTGCGGCTCCTGTCGTGCAGCACGCAGGTCGAAACGGTGATCCGGAAGCGACTCCGCCAGGAAGCCGGCATCACGCTGGCGCGCTTCGACTTCCTGGCACAACTCCATCGCCACCCGGACGGGCTGCGCATGAGTGTTCTCTCCCGGTACCTGATGGTGACCGGCGGCAACGTCACCGGCCTCGCAGATGAGCTGGAGAAGGAGGGACTCGTGGAGCGCATCACCGACAGTGCCGACCGGCGGTCGTCGCGTGTCGCGTTGACGAAGAAAGGGCGGCGGTTCTTCGAGCGAATCGCCGCAACACATGAGGCATGGATCGTGTCACTTTTCAGTGCGATGGATGCGACGGCGATACGTCAGCTGTACGAGCTGCTCGGTACGTTGCGCGTGCATCTCGCGGCGCAGTCGCAGCCTGCGTCACCACCTCCTCGCAGGCCTCGCGCACGCCGCGCGGGAGCAATGACATGAGCACTCCGATGAACCACGAGCTCGTCGCGGCCACGTCACGGCCGCTGGCGGGATACGCCGCAGCGCATTTCGGATGGACGGTGTCCGAGCGCGTCGGCGTGATCACGCTGAATCGCCCGGAGCGGAAGAATCCATTGACGTTTGCCTCGTATGCCGAGCTGCGCGATCTCTTCGAGGCATTGCGCTACGCCGACGATGTGACGGCGATCATCCTGCAGGGCGCGGGAGAAAATTTCAGCTCCGGCGGTGATGTGCACGAGATCATCGGTCCCCTGGTGGGACTCTCTGCACCGGACCTGCTGCAGTTCACGCGCATGACCGGCGCGCTGGTGAAGGCCATGCGGCACTGCCCGCAGCCGATCATCGCGGCCATCGACGGTGTGTGCGCCGGCGCGGGAGCGATTCTCGCCATGGCGTCCGACCTCCGCGTCGGCACGACACGCAGCAAGACCGCGTTCCTGTTCAATCGTGTGGGGCTGGCGGGGTGCGACATGGGAGCGTGCTCGATGCTCCCACGCATCATCGGACAGGGGCGCGCCAGTGAGCTGCTGTACACGGGACGCAACCTCGGCGGCGATGAAGCGCTCCAGTGGGGGTTCTTCAATCGACTGGCCGAGCCCGAGACGGTGTTCAGTGAGGCGATGGCGATGGCGCGGGACATCGCACACGGTCCGACCTTCGCGAATGCCATCACCAAGGCGATGCTCCATTCCGAATGGGCCATGAGTGTCGATGACGCACTCGATGCCGAGGCGCAGGCACAGGCGCTCTGCATGCTCACCGCAGACTTCGGCCGGGCGTACCACGCATTCGTCGCGAAGCAGCGACCTGTCTTCGAGGGCAACTGATGGCACACTCACCCTGTGCAGGCTGCGCATGAGCGACACGAGCTACCTCGACTGGCCGTTCTTCGAGCCGCACCATCGCACGCTGGCGGCGGCGCTCGAGCTGTGGTGCGATACACACCTCGCCCACACGACGCACAACGACGTTGATGCGGCGTGCCGTTCTCTCGTGCGCCACCTCGGCCACGGCGGCTGGCTGCGGCACGCGGTGGGTGGAACGGTGCACGGCGGCACGGCGGACACGATCGACACACGTGCCCTGTGCCTGATCAGGGAAACGCTCGCGCGGCATGACGGCCTCGCCGACTTCGCATTCGCGATGCAGGGACTCGGCTCCGGCGCCATCAGTCTGCATGGCACGCCGGCGCAGCGCGAGACATACCTGACACGCGTGGCGGCGGGCGAGTCGATTGCTGCCTTTGCACTCTCGGAGCCGGACGCTGGGTCGGATGTCGCCGCGATGCAATGCGCGGCGGTGGTTGACGGTGACACGGTGACGCTGAATGGCCAGAAGACCTGGATCAGCAATGGCGGCATTGCCGACTTCTACGTCGTATTCGCCCGCAGTGGTGAAGCGCCCGGATCACGGGGAATCTCGGCCTTCATCGTCGATGCGGATGCGCCCGGGCTGGAGATCGCCGAGCGTATCGACGTGATCGCACCGCATCCACTGGCACGACTGCAGTTCACGGACTGCCGAGTGCCGATCAGCGCACGGATCGGTGCCGCTGGTGAGGGGTTCAAGATCGCGATGCGGACGCTGGACGTGTTCCGGACGTCGGTCGCGGCGGCAGCACTGGGCTTTGCGCGGCGCGCGCTGGACGAAGCCATGCGGCGCGCCACCACACGCCGGATGTTCGGCGGAGTGCTCAGCGACCTGCAGCTCAGTCAGGCGACGCTGGCGCAGATGGCGACAACCATCGACAGCGCGGCGCTGCTGACGTATCGCGCCGCGTGGATGCGCGATCGGGGTGAGAACGTCACGAAGGAAGCCGCGATGGCGAAAATGGTGGCCACCGAAGGCGCGCAGAAGGTCATTGATTCCGCCGTGCAGCTCCTTGGCGGACTGGGCGTGACGAGTGGCAATCCGGTCGAGACGCTCTATCGCGAGATCCGGTCGCTGCGGATCTATGAGGGTGCCACCGAAGTGCAGCAACTCATCATTGCGCGTGAACTGCTGCGCGCGCACGCCGCGGGGAGCTGAGCCACATGCCGTCCGCCCACATCGACACATTCGCGAGGGACAACCTGCCGCCGACGGGACTGCAGCCGGAGTTCCTGTTCACGCTGCCGTCGCTGCAGTTCCCCGTGCAACTGAATTGCGCATATGAGCTGCTCGACCGGCACATCGTCGAAGGCAACGGGCACCGTGTCTGCCTGCGCGGCAATGGGGTGATGTGGACGTATGCCGAGCTGCAGGCGCAGGCGAACCGTGTGGCGAATGTACTCGTGCACCAGATGGGACTCGTGCCCGGCAACCGCGTGCTGCTTCGCGCTCCGAACAACCTGATAATGGTCGCGAGCTGGTTCGGCGTGATGAAAGCCGGTGGCATTGCAGTCGCGACGATGCCCCTGCTGCGTGCGGTGGAGCTGCAGAAGATCATCGAGAAGTCGCGGGTGACGCACGCGCTGTGCGATGTCGCGCTGGCGGGCGAGCTGGATCTCGCGTTGGCGAACTCTGATCAGCGTGTGGCCGTGAAGCATTTCAACACGCGATCAGAAGGCTCACTGGACGTGGCGATGGAGTCGGCACACTCCAGTTTCACCAACGTGGACACGGCCAGCGATGACACCTGCATCATCGCCTTCACGTCGGGAACGACCGGCCAGCCGAAAGGCACGATGCACTTTCACCGCGACGTGATGGCGATATGCGCCTGCTGGCCTGTGCACGTTCTGCGACCACGTGCCGATGACGTGTTCATCGGCAGTCCGCCGCTGGCGTTCACCTTTGGGCTGGGCGGACTGGTGCTCTTTCCGATGATGGTCGGTGCCTCTGCCGTGTTGCTGGAGAAGCCATCGCCACAGGCATTGCTCGACGCGATCGTCGAGTACGGTGCCACCACGCTCTTCACGGCACCGACGACATATCGCGCCATGGCGCAGCACGGCGCGGCATTGCGCGGGAGCAAGCTTCGGCAGTGCGTGTCTGCGGGCGAAGTGTTGCCGGCATCGACACGCACGCTCTGGCGCGAGGCCACCGGCATCGAGCTGATCGACGGCATCGGGGCCACAGAGCTCCTCCACATCTTCATTTCCGCTGACGAAGCGCACGCGCGGCCGGGCGCCACGGGCAAACCGGTGCCTGGATACATCGCAACCCTGCTCGACGAGAACGGCGATCCGGTGCCACAGGGGCAGATCGGCCGACTGGCGGTGAAAGGGCCCACGGGCTGCCGATACCTCGCAGACGATCGCCAGCGCGCATACATCGTGCGCGGCTGGAACGTGACGGGTGATGCGTACGTGATGGATGCTGATGGCTACTTTCACTATCAGTCGCGCACTGACGACATGATCATCTCGGCCGGCTACAACATCGCCGCGCCGGAAGTGGAGGAGGCGTTGCTGCAGCACGAGGCCGTCGCGGAGTGCGCAGTGATTGGCGTGCCCGACACAGAGCGCGGTCAGATCGTGAAGGCGTTCGTCGTCCTCCGCGAAGGGTTCGCCGGTGACGCCTCGCTTGCGCGCGTCCTGCAGGACTATGTCAAGCAGGCCATCGCACCGTACAAGTACCCGCGCGCGATCGAGTTCCGTACGACGTTGCCTCGCACGGAAACGGGCAAGCTGCAGCGCTTCAGGCTTCGCGACTGATGTTCCGACCCTCGTCCTTGCGTCACACAATGACAGGAGCGCACTGATGCGTGTACTGCTTCCTTCCGGCTGGCCGCGTCCGCGCGGCTACGCGAATGGTGTCGCCGCACGTGGCGAGATGGTGTTCGTGGCCGGAATGGTCGGCTGGGATGCGCAACAGAATTTTCACAGCACGACGATCGCCGGCCAGGCGCGACAGGCGCTCGAGAACATCGTTGCGGTGCTGCAGAGCGCCGGGGCGAAGCCGGAGCACATCGTGCGGATGACCTGGTACGTTCTCGACAAGCGAGAGTACATGGCTGCGGCGGCGGAGATCGGCGCGGCGTTCCGCGAGCTGATCGGGAGCTATGCGATCGCGATGTCGGCCGTGGAAGTACGCGGGCTGATGGAGGATGCCGCGCTGGTGGAAATCGAGGTGACGGCGGTCATCCCGGACTGAGACGGAGCACCAGCCGGACGCATGAGTGCGAGGCGCGAGGATGCCACCACATCGGCGACAGACTCAGCCCGCAACCGGCCCGTCATGCGCCTGCAATGCCCTCAGAACGCGCATCGCGTCATCGGCACGCTGCCACGGCACGAAGATATGGTCGTGAAATGCGCCCGCCACGACGTTGCAGCTGATCCCGGCATTGCCCAGGGCCACCGAAAACGCACCGGTCAATCCAACGGCATCGAGCGCCGAGTGCACGGTGAGTGTGATCCAGGCGCAAGGAAAGACCTGCGCGAGACCCTCTCGCTGCGCCACGCGCTCGTCGACGACCACTGAAAGGCCCTCGGGTTCGCGGATTGACGCGATGATCTCGTCGTGCGCGATCGCCAGACCTGCCGGAAGCGTGACGAAGACGTACGTACCCGCATGGAGGACCGGATTCATGCTGCGGAGCAGGTATCGGAGGTCGGTGTTGTCAGGCATTACGGCGATGGAAGAGTGGTTGCGCCACGAACGGCGCGGTCATGGCGCCTATTCTCAGGCATCGTGGCGACGGAAGAGTGGTTGGGCCACGAGTGGCGCGGTTCATTGCGTCTGTCGCTGCGAAATGATCTCGATGCGCGCGCGCAGCCTCACGGCGGTGTCGTGTCAGGTCGGGAGCGACTGGCCATGCGCCCGAGATCGCGCGCGAGGGCTGCCGCTGTCGCGCGCCGACCGAGATATCGCTCCACGACTCGCCGGGCGGGTACGCCTCGGCCGAAACGGTAGAGATCTGCGCTCGCCCTCGCGTACCACTGCGGGTCGCCGTTCAGCCACGGGCCATGTTTCGCGCGCATCGCGGCGCGCACATCGGCCACGAGGATGGCGCCCATGGCGTAGTTGAGCATGTAGCCCGGTTCGTCAAAGAGCTGCGCGCGCTGGGCCCACCACGATCGGTCCGCGTGAGGTGCGATGTGCAGATAGAACTGCGTGATCGCAGTCCAGACGACATTCGGGTCAGCCAGTGGCGCACGCTGCATGCGGATCTCGAAGAGGCTCCACGCTGCATCGAGCATGATGCCGCCGTAGCGGGCACGAAGCCCCACCGCCGTCACGACAGAGTCGCCAAGCCAGCGCTGTTGCCAGGCCGGCTCATAGACGTCGAGCGCGACGATGTCGGCAATTCCCTCGGTGAACACGTCCGAATCCGGCCAGTCGGCGAACGCGGGGCGCGCGCGGATGGCAGCGATGTGCACTGCGTGTCCCGTCTCGTGCAGCAACTCGTTCAGGATATCAAGTCCGCCATCGGCATATGTCGCGAAGATCCACGGCTCCGCGCTCACCCAGACGCCGTTCTCCCAGCGCGGCCGGTCACCAAACGTCGTGTACGCCACCGGGGTCTGTCCGGGCCGCGGATCGATGTCGTAGTGCGTGCGAAAACTCGCAACGTCGGCGCCAAGGGCGCGGTAGTACGCGGCATTCAACTCGAGAAGCCTGTCACGCGGAATCCGCGATGACAGCACCCGGCTCGCCTCGCCGTTCTGGTACCAGTAGTCCCACGGCTCGATCAGCGTGTCCGGCGTGGCGCGGCGCCAGGCGTCGAGCAGCGCAATCATCGCCCGCTCCACTTCGGCACCGGTGTAGCCCAGCGCCCGCGCGCTGCGATCGAGCGGCCGGTTTCCGGAACGCCACCCGCGCGACTCGGCGGCAATCAGTGTGCGCCATGGGCTGGTGGGGCTGCCGTCTCCGTTCACCGAACGCCACACGGTGCCGAGCGACAGCCAGAGTGCGCGGCGACGATCGCGGTCGGGCTCCCAGCCCAGTCGGCCAAGCACGCCCAGACGGTTGAAGGTGGAGTCGCCAACACGAACATTCTCGGTCGCCAGGCGATAGCAGGTCGCGATCCGTGCACGGAGTGCCTTGATGCCGCTGTCGGCGATCAGGCGCGATGCGTCGTATCCACACGCCGGCGTGGCGACGGCTGAAGGTTCGCTCGTCGCGAGGCCAAGATGGGTACGATCGATGGCGGCCAGCACGGCGCGTTCGTCGCGCGAGAGGAGGCGGGGGGTCACACGCGCGCGCAGGATTCGCAGGCTGTCGACGAGCCGCGTGAGATCAGCGGCGAGCGTTGCGAGTGGAACGCCGCGTGTCGAGATCTTCGCACCTGAGGCGGTCGTGACGTCGAACTGGTCGCGGGTGCGCCGTGCGCGTTCGAATATCGACTCCAGGCGGCGGAGATGCGATTGCGTCCAGGCTGGCTGTGCCACGACGGCTGGCTGTGCGCCAGCGTGCGCGCCGAGCGCTGCGGCGACCCCGATCGCCTGGATGGTTCGTCGGGCTGAACGCTGCATGCGGCCCCGGATGGATTGCGTCACTGCATTCCGGTGCGTTACTGCAGCCGTTTCAGCGCCGCGATGCGCGGCACGCGCGAAGCCGGAGAATCGAGCGAGAACGAACGCGCATCACCAAGCTGATCTCGCACAAACGCTTCAGTCTCTGCGATTTCGGCCTTGAGCTGCGCATCCGGCTTTCTGCCGAACAAGGCGCTCACGATCTTCCCGGCCTGGCTGTCGTACTCCCACAATCCGATCACGCGACCGCGATCGAGGATGGCGTGATGCGGAAGATCGGAGATCATGCCGCCGGCCCGCTTCTTGTCCGCCGCGTGCAGCCGGTCAAGGTCGTCTTCGTCGAAGAGCGACGTGGCATCGCGACGCGCGGCCGCGATCGAGTCGAGGCTGCTCACGAGGGCGTATGCCGGCGCCTTCGGCACCTTGAAGCCGGCGAAGGCGTCCGCCTGCTCAGGCAGCAACAGGCGATCCGGAAACCCTGCAGCCGCGACCAGCTTCAGCGGCGCCAGCGCGTTATTTGCGACTTTGACGCCAAGGCCCGAGAACCACTGAAACTCCTTCAACGTGACAGGACCGATCCACGTAAAATAACGTCGCGCAAGTTCGGTGTGCAGATCCACTGCGTCGAGCGACAGTCCTGCACGCGGGTTCGGCGACCATCGGGTGTAGTTGTATCGCTGCTGGTCAAGCCGACCATTGACCGGCACGCGTCGAATTGCGCCGGATGCCTGAAGTTCGCCAAGGGCCAGCGGCAGCGTCGTCGTCATGCCCTTCTTCTTGCCTTCCTCGCCAAGTGACCGCGACGCCTTGCCTGTGGCTTCTCGCAACTCGTCAGGTGAGAGCACACCCCGCGCCAGTGCATCGAGTATCGCCTTGCTGAGCTTCTCGATCTCCGCGTCGGTGACTCCCAGCTTCCGTGCGGCGGCCATGTCGCCGCTGCCGACTTCATCGCCGAGTGCGAGGCCAAGGGCATAG
Organism: Gemmatimonadaceae bacterium; assembly: GCA_031373905.1. Lineage (GTDB taxonomy): Bacteria > Gemmatimonadota > Gemmatimonadetes > Gemmatimonadales > Gemmatimonadaceae > JACMLX01. The sequence goes on from JANMNM010000185.1 coordinate 27,136, forward strand.
TCGGCCGCCGGAAGCACGTACGTGCATCCCCGTGCCGCGGGGAGCTCGTAAATTCGGAGGGCAGCCACAGCGGCGTCAGCATCAGCGCGCGCGATTCGCGCCCGGGAGAAAAGCGTCAGATAGGGACCGACGCCGCCGACGCTCCTCGCCCAGCCGGAGCGCGCGAGTACCTCCGCCGCCGTGCGGCCACGCAGAGAGCCGTCGAGTCCCTGCCGGATCCACCACCAGGCGCGAAGTATGGAAGGGTTTGCCATATACGACTCCGGATGCGGGAAGCTGGGCATTCGAGGGTGCAATCCACAGGAAAGAACCAAACACGCCGGATGGCATGCCGTCGAGTGGGTGACCCATGCCCTTCACGCAGTACGATCGGGATTGCTCCGCTTGTGCGTGCACGTGGCACGCGCGCTGCACGAATGCCCAGCTGCCACACGGCTCGCCATGCCGCACCGGTCGCGGTCAGCGGTCGCGGTCAGCGTGCTCGACGCCGCTGCAGAAATGCCGTCAGTGCCCGCTGGTAGCGATAGACATCCACCGGCTTCGTGCGCACCATGTCACGCAGCAGTCGCAGACTCTCCGCATCGGTCACGCGCAATGCACGAGCGACCAGCGCGAACTCGGCCAGCGAAATACGCTGATGACGATCACCAGGCCACCGCATTCGTGTCGCGGCAAGAAATCGAGTCACGCAATCCTGCTCCGCGGCCGGCCGATCGCCGCGGTACGCCTGTGATACCATTCGCGTCACACGTGCCGTGACAGCGTACAGGGGTTCTGGTGCCCGGCCGCCGAAGTTGAGCGCCAGACTGCTGGCGGTGAACCTGGTGAGCATGGCCCGCGTTGAACGCGATCCCGCCGTGGCACTCAGGCGCTGCTTTTCCGCGCGCGCGATTCGTGCGAGCTCCCGATCGACCGGCCGGAACCCGTACTTGTAGTAGAACCAGAAGGCGCCGGTGTCGATGCCTTCCGGATTGCCAAGCCCAAACTGGCTTGCATCCACTTCGAAGTACCGGATACCGAACGCCTGTCGGTAGACGCGCAGCAACTGGCACATGAGGTATCCGGATTCGCCACCACGGTACGGATCGAAGACGTTCATTCCGAAGTCTGCCCGCTCGCCGAACACCCACGAACCACCGTACGCCACGGGCAAGCCGTTCCGGAACGCCGTGAAGCCGACATACGCTTCGAGCGCAAGTTGCCGCTCCGGCGTCATGCCGAAGATGGCGACGGAGACGCCGCGCTCCAGATCGAACACCCGCAAGGAACGCGAGTCGAGGTACGTCGCCGGGTCCGTCTCGCGAGAGGTGAGCGCCATCGCATTCCGGATCACCCTGCTCGCC
>JANMNM010000205.1:0-31133 GCA_031373905.1 Gemmatimonadaceae bacterium
TACTGTTCAGTTTGCCAGCGGAACCCCTGATGCGCCGATGCGGTTTGCTACTGAGTGGGGCCCGCGTCAGCGCGCGCCCCGTCGCGGCCAGCCGAACTCGAGCGTATCCTTGTGCTGGCCCCGGTCGTCGTGACGATACCGATATATTCCGAGATCTGAGCTGTGGCTCATCCTCGTCCTCATCCCTGACTCGCATGGCCCGCTATCGCCCGTTGATCGCCGTCACGACCCAGACGCTGCAGTCCATCGACGGCATTCCTGCTGGATTGCCGCAGTCGGTCGTCATGAACCAGCGCTACTACGTCGCTGTCTCGCTCGTGGGCGCAGTGCCCTGTCTGGTGCCCCTGCTGGACGATGACGAAGACACCCTGCGCGAGCTCTACGAGCGCGTCGACGGCATTCTGGTCCCCGGCGGTGTGGACATGGACCCGGGAACGTACGGGGAGACCCCGCACCCGAAGCTCGGGAACATTGACCCGTCGCGTGATCGCACGGAGATCCTGATGGCGAAATGGGCGGTTGAAGATCGCAAGCCGTTCCTCGGACTCTGTCGCGGCGCGCAGGTGCTCAACGTTGCCCAGGGTGGCTCACTCTGGCAGGATCTCGATGCGCAGTACGAAGGCGCGATCAAGCACGACTATTTCCCGACCAACGGTTTCGAGCGCGACCATCTCGCGCACGAAGTGACCGTCACCCCGGGGTCGCGCCTCCGTCACGCGCTCGAAGTGGATCGCATCAGCGTCAACTCGATGCACCATCAGGGCCTCAAGACCATCGGTGAAGGACTGGCTGCCACTGCGGTGGCACCGGATGGCCTGGTCGAAGCCGTCGAGCTGGACGATGAATCAGCCTTCATCGTCGGCGTACAGTGGCACCCTGAAGTGTTCGAAATGACGGATCCGCACACGCGTCACCTCTTCAAGGAGTTCGTGGACGCGTCGGCCGGGTGGCGTCGCGCGCACGGCTGACGACGAGCCGGGGGCGAATCCCCGACGGTTGCTGAGGCATCACACAGGCGGGGATACCCGATGTCAATCGCCATCACGCGTGACACGTTCAGCGACGGTGACTACGCCCGGTTCAGCGCGCGCCTCGATACGCAACTGGAGCACCTGGCGCGCGTCTGTGCCCGAACCGGATTCGGCGACGGCCCGGCGACGATCGGCGCGGAGCTTGAGCTTCCGCTGGTCGCCGCTGACGGTCGTCCGAGCACCTGCAACGCTGCGGTGCTCTCCGACCTGAACGACCCGCGTGGCACGTTCGAGATCGCACGTTTCAATATCGAGCTGAATCTCACGCCGCTGCCTGCCGCCGGCACGCCGTTCACCACACTCGGTCTCGAGATCACGGCCCTGCTGCGATCGCTGCATCCGGTCACCGCCCGGCAGGGAGCGCGCACGCTGCCAATCGGCATCCTGCCATCGGTGATGCCGGAAGACGTGACCCGAGAGGCGATGACGGATCTCCCTCGATACCGCGCACTCGAGCATGCAGTGACGCGGCTCCGGAACGGGCCCTCGCACATCCGGATCCAGGGCGAGGAACCGCTCGCCATCGAGGCTGACGGTGTGATGCTCGAGGGGGCCAACACCTCGTTTCAGGTGCATCTGCGGGTTCCCGCTGCGCGGTACGCAGACACCTACAACGCCGCCCAACTCGCCACGCTCGTGACCGTTGCGATCGCGGGAAACTCACCGGTCTTTCTCGACCACCTGCTCTGGGAGGAGACGCGCATCGCGGTGTTCAAGCAGAGTGTTGATGCACGCACGTCGGAGGACCTCACATGGCACCGTCCGGCGCGTGTTGCGTTCGGGCATGGGTGGGTGCGGCGCGGTGCACCGGAACTCTTCACGGACGCGGTCCGGCAGCATCCACCGATCTTCCCGATCTGCGACGACGAGGAAGGCGATCATCCCGACGCGGACGTGCCGCGACTTCCGGAGCTGCGGCTGCATCAGGGCACCGTCTGGCGCTGGAACAGGGCGATCTACGACTGCCATGGCAGCGGCCACCTGCGCATCGAATACCGCGCACTGCCCGGTGGCCCGACAACGCCTGACATGATGGCGAACGCCGCCTTCATGCTCGGCCTGACGATGGGCCTCGCGGACGATATCGAATCACGAATCACGGGCATCCCGTTTGCACTGGCAGAAACGAGCTTCTACCGGGCCGCGCGCGACGGCATGAATGCCGTGCTGCTGTGGCCCCACGTGCGCGGCAACTCGCCGCGGGAGAGCCCGGCTCGTGAGCTGGCCGCGACGCTGCTGCGACTGGCCGACCAGGGGCTGACGACCCTCGGCGTTGCGCCGGAAGAACGCAGCCGCTATCTGGGTGTCATCGCGGACCGCATTTCGTCCGGAAAGACCGGTGCACGCTGGCAGCGAGCGGCGCTGCACACGCTCAGGCGCGGACACCCCTCGCGACGTGCAGCGTTGGGTCGCCTCGTCGCAGAGTATGCCGCCAGGGCCGACACCCAGGCGCCGGTCCACACGTGGACTCCGGTGTGAGGCTATTGTCCTCCAAAGATTCGAGGACCATGCTTCCCGGACCGACCGAACCATCCGATGTACGACGTGATCGTTGACCGGCGCGAATTCCTCAACGCCGAACTCAGTCTTCTCGCCTTCCAGCGCCGCGTGTTGGCGTTGGCCGAGGACAAGACCACGCCGCTGCTCGAGCGCCTGCGATTTCTCGCCATCGTCAGCAACAACGTCGACGAGATGTACATGGTTCGCATGGCCGAACTGCGGCTCGCGGCGCTCGACGACGGTGCGACAGCCACAAACGATCATGGCGACGGCCTCTCCGCAACCGCGCGACTGCTGGCCGTCGAAGCCGAGATCACAGCATTGCTCAAGGCGCAGGAACGATGTGCAGCTGCATGCCTTGCCGACGCGGCTGCACACGGTGTCCATCTGCTGAGGTGGAACGCCCTGACGAACGCCGAACGCGAGGCGCTCAGCGCGCGCTATCGGGAGGAACTCCATCCCGATCTCACACCGCTCGCGATCACACTCAGCCCCGGCGTACCGCTCCCGCATCTCCCGCACCTTGGCCTCTTCGTTGCGATCGTCCATCGCACGCCCCGAGAGACGCGCTCACATGTCAGTGAGCACGAACTGCCGCGTGACGTTCCACGACTGCTGACCGTGCCGGGGCGCAGGGGTGCCGTGATCCCGATCGAGGAGGTGCTGCGGGCCAATGTCCACCAGCTGTACCCGAACGAAATCGTGGAGAGCGCCCATCTGTTCCGTGTCACGCGCGGCGGCGACCTCCTGCTGCAGGAGGAGCACGCGGGCGATCTGCTGCATGCTGTTGCGTCGGCCACCGCGAGACGCCCGCAGAACCCTGCCGTGCGCCTGGAGGTGGAAGGGAGCACGCCGGCTCATGTCACCGCACTGCTGCTCGACAATCTCCGCCGCGATGCATTGGGCCGGGAGATGGCCATCACGCTTGCGCACATTCAGGTCGTTGACGGACTGCTCGATCTGCGGTGTCTGGCGTCGCTGCCGCTGCCGCGCGACGCCGCGCTGGAGTTCGCGCCGCTGCAGCCGCGACGCATCGTTCCGCCGACGACCGCACTGCTCGACGCCATCGCCGAACGGGACCTGCTCGTCCACCATCCATTCGAGTCCTTCGACGACACCGTCTTGCGCTTCTTTCAGGAAGCGGCCAGAGATCCCAACGTCTCGTCGATCGCCGCCACGCTGTATCGCGTCGGAGACCCCTCGCCGATCGTCGAGGCGTTGCTTGCGGCGGCGGCGGCCGGCAAGCGCGTGTTCGCACTGGTCGAGCTTCAGGCACGGTTTGACGAAGAGCACAACGTGCAGTGGGCGCGTGCGCTCCAGCGCGCCGGTGGTCACGTGGTCTATGGATTGCCGGACCTGAAAGTGCACGCCAAGGTTGCGCTGGTGGAACGTCGAGAGGGCAACCGGATCGCCCGATATGCGCACGTCGGCAGCGGCAACTACAACCCGCGTTCGGGCCGCCAGTACACGGACCTGAGTCTCTTCACCGCGCGGCCCGAGCTTACGGCGGATGTGGCGGCGATCCTCGGCGCGCTGGCGGAGGGCAGGGTTCCTGACATCACGACAGACGGCGGTGCGCTCGTCGCGCCGCATGATCTGCGGCCTGCGCTCCTGTCACGGATCGCGAGAGAGGCGGCGCACGCGCGAGCCGGCCGCAGTGCCTCGATCCAGATCAAGGTCAATGGTCTCGCGGATCGCGAGGTGGTGCGCGCGCTCTACGATGCGTCCGAGGCCGGCGTGACGATTGACCTGTCCGTGCGCGGAATCTGTACGCTGCGGCCCGGAGTCGCCGGCGTGTCAGACCGGATCCGGGTCGCCTCGGTCGTCGGAAGGTTTCTGGAGCATTCTCGGATCTTCCGGTTCGGGAACGACGGTGATCCGGAGTACCTCATCGGTTCAGCCGACTTGCGGCCGCGGAATCTCCGGCGGCGGGTCGAGGTCCTCATCCCCGTCTTCGACGAGTCGCACCGGGCAGCGCTCGACGACATCCTCGCACGGTACCAGGCCGACGGCACCGCCTGGGACCTGGACGCAAGCGGTGCCTACACACCTCGAGCACACAAGACCGCCGGAACACAGGCGTACTTCTCGACGCTGTCCGCGACGCACTCCCGCGTGCGCTGAGCGCACCGCGAGGCTGGCGGACGACGGGTCAGGCGATGTCCTCTCTGGGCGCCGACGTGTCCTGAATTCGGGAATCCGCGGACGGTTGGTTCATGCTAAGTCATTGTGCCACAACACGCTTCGCACGGGTACAGGATATGCGAACCGTGGCTGTGGCAGGACCTTTCCTGTCACAACCTGGAGTGGCATCATGAACCGTCGAACCCTAGCAGCGTGCGCGGCCCTCTCGCTCCTCGGCGTTGGCCCAGCGACACTGGCCACGGCGCAGGAAAGCCGGCCAACTGCGGTCTACCCTGACGAGCTGGACCGCTATTCGGCGGAACAGCTCGACAACCTCGTCGGATCGATCGCGCTGTATCCGGACGCCTTGCTGGCACAGGTGCTGGTGGCGGCGACCTTTCCCGACCAGATCGTGGACGCCGCCCGGTTTGTGCGGGTGAACGGAACCGGCGGCATCGACGATCAGGCGTGGGACGTCAGCGTCAAGGCTGTCGCACACTATCCGGCCGCGCTGAACATGATGGCCGACAAGTCCGATTGGACCACGGCCCTCGGTCGCGCCTACGCCTCGCAGTCCAGCGACGTGATGGCTGCCGTGCAACGCCTGCGTGCCATGGCCGATGCCCAGGGCAACCTCCGGTCCACACAGGAACAGTCGGTGAGCCGAGACGATGACAATTACGTCATCGCGCCAGCACAAACGCGCGTGATCTATGTGCCCGTGTATGACGCGTACGAAGTGTACCGTCGCCCGATCTTTCGCAGCGCCTATTCATCCTTCTGGTCGTTCGGCGTCGGCTTCCCGATCGGCAGCTGGCTGTCGTATGACCTCAACTGGCGCAACCGCTCGGTCTACTACAACGGTTGGGAACCGGCGTACTTCGGCTACGCCGGCGGGTGGCGCGTGCGCTCGCGGCCGTTCATTCAGTTCACGAACATCTACGTGAATCCACGTTACCGCAGCGTGTACTTCAACCGGGATGTCATCCGGCGTCGCGTGGAATACCGCAATGTCGACCGGTATCCAGGTGTGCACCGCGACACGCGATTCAGCCGCGGTCCAGTGGTGATCTATCGTGACAATCGCAGCCGGAGCTACGATGCCGGGACGGTGTACGACAACGGCCGGCGGCCCGATGGTGGCAGCAGGTACGACAACGATCGTCGCGACGTGCCGCCGCGTGCGCGCGATGACTATCGCTCCGATCGTCAGCGGGGCGCAGACGACAACCGCGACGGTGATCGCCAGCGCACGGTCTATGACGGCTGGAACGTCGGGCGCGATCCGCGGTCGCGTGACAACCGCTCCACGAACGCGCCTCCTCCGCAGCGGACGGAGCGGGATCGCGGCCCGGTGCACATCGGGATGTGGGGCAGTGAGCCGCCACGCGTGCAGCCACCTCGCGAGCAGCAGCAACAGCAGCAGCAACCGCCCCGGTCCGAGCCGGCGCGTGACGGACGGAGCGGGGAACGTGAGGGCCGCGATCGGGCCCGCGATGGTGCGCGCCAGCCCGACCGGGAACGTCCCTCGAATACGATTGACCGGGGCGAGATGCCGTTGATCAATCCGCGCCGCGCGGAGCCGCGGGAACAGGGCCGTCCGGACGCGCCGCGCGGTGGCGATCAGAATCAGGGCGGCGGACAACGCAGCCCGCGTGCTCCGGAGCGCGAACGGCCGAAGCTCTGAGAGCGCGCAGGGGAAGAATCAGGCGGGCGACTGGTGCAGACCAGTCGCCCGCGCTGCATCGTGGCGCACGCGTGCAGTGACACCGATCGCGCCCGGCTCACTGACAGCCGCTGACTCCGGGGTTCCGATCACGCGGATCGCGCGCGGGAAGCGAGCCATCGAGACGCAGTTCGTACGCATCCTGCACCTGATTGCCATCGTAGCGGATCGACTGGCGAATCATCGCTGGTCTCGTCTTCGCGCTGGACAAGCTGTACCAGTTGTTCGTGGACTCGGTGTACACCGGGCCGCAGTGGTGGAGTTGCACCGCGATCCCCTGTTGATACACCACGCCGAGCATGTGCTCGCCGCGAGGGTGCAATCCCATCTCGTCGAAGTAGATGACCTTCACCTGCGTCGCCGTGCCACTGGCCATGACCGAGAACTGTCGTCCGCCGTACGCAACGCTGCCATTGAGACTGTTCGGATTGCGGTCATTGCGATACGAGAGATCAACACGCTTGACGCCAGCGGAATCCCACACGACGCCGGTCGGCAGCGCGGCCAGTGCCTTCCAGTCATATGCCGCCGCGCCACCGGATGGAGTCAGCATTGCTGTCACCGCTCGCGCGAGCTCCTCGTGTGGTTTGGCTGTTGCAACGGCACGTTGCGTGGCGCCTGGCGCGCACTGCTGGCTGTAGAGCGCCAGCTGGTTCGGCTGCAGCCGCGGCAGATCCGCGCCGGCCGACAGCGCGAATCCCTCGCCGGTGCCGCGACTGTTCGCTGGCTGGATCGAGAGGTGGGCCGGTGCAACGCGGTCACCACCAATCCGATACCAATTTGTGCTGCCGCGTGATCCGCGAACCGGACACCGCACCAGCGACGTGGTCAGCGATGCCGCCTGCAGCGCGCGCAGCACTCCCGATTCGCCGAACGGGGCACCGCCGTTTCGCAGATACACATTGAACACCATCGTCCGCGCTCCGGTCGCAATGACCGAGACTTGTCGGCCACCGATCGTGGCAGCGCCCTGACGCGCAAAACAGCCACCGTCAGGCGCGCAGTTCTGCAACATGGCCGGTGGCAGTGGCGCCCATCGTATCGCCGGCAGCTGCTCGATCGCACTCCAGTCGGCGGGCTGGCTCAAGCCGACGAAAGACTTGACGATCGCGGCCAGCTCGTCCTCTGGCGTCGCTGCCGGAGAGAAGCCGGAAAGAACAGCGACACCGGACGAGAGGATGGCGATGGCCATGGCCATGATCGTGGAGCGACGACGCATATCACTTCTCCTGAAAGCCGGAGTCACATCTGGCTGAGCTGTCACAGCGCTCGCGCCCGTGCGGCGCAGCGGCAGGTCTGACTGCGCACGCGAATCCCTGCATGGTGCGCGCTGGTGCGCGTTTGCGCCAGCGAGGCACTCACACGAATCCGATCCGTCAGCGGGCGACGATCCGTCCGAGCAGGGACACATCCGGATCGACCTGGAGTTCACGGGGCCGATCGGTCAATGTCACCGGAACAACGAGCTGTGACGTCAGTTGGGCCGGCACCGTGACACGTGTGCGGATGACCTGGCCGGTGGCGTCCGTCACATCCACGCTCAGCCCGAGCTGGTACGGCGGGACACGGGTTCCCTGCACGACCGTCAGCACGATCTGGCGTTGTCCAGCGTCCCATCGCCAGGACGTGCGCACGTCTGCGGCGCCGGGACGACGCAACCACTGTGTGAAGAACCACCCCAGTGGCCTGCCGGCGGTGCGCTCGAAGGCAGCCTGCAGGTCGTCGGTCAGTGCCGTTGCATGACGGTGTTGCGCATAGAAGAGCTGGATGCCGCCGAAGAACGCCGAATCGCCGATCTCACGCCGCAGCATGTGGAGAACGAAGCCCGCCTTCTCGTACACGTTCGAGTTGAGCACCTGCGTCACGTCATCGAGTGCGTCGTTGATGACCGGCGTCGTGAATGTGATCGGTGCCTGCAGGACCTTGGTTCGCATGGCGGTGAGGTCGTCGCGGAATGCGCGATCGCCGTGTGCATGCTCCGTCCAGAGCGCCGCGAAGTACGTCGCGAATCCCTCGGAGAGCCAGACATGCGGCCACTCGAGCTCCGTGACGGCATCGCCGAACCACTGATGCGCCGTCTCGTGCGCGATCAGGCTCTCGCTCGGGCTCCCCGTCTGGAACAGCGGCGCAGCGTAGAAGATCGCGCCGGCGTTCTCCATGCCACCGTACCGGGTTGATGACGCGACGTGCGCCAGTTTCTCGTACGGGAATGGACCGGCAAGCCGTGAAAAGAGCGCAACGATGTCGCCCGCTCGCGCGAAATTGCCGGGCATGCTCGCGCGTTGCGATGGGCTGGTCCAGACCGACTGTCGCACGCACCCGGGCAGTTCACCGGATCCGCACGCCGTGTCGCCCAGTTCGACCACCGCGAATGGCGCGACCCCGATGACCATCACGGCCGTGTAGATCGGGCGCACCGTGCGCCACCGCGTGCGCACGCGTCGGAGCCCGCTTGCACCAGCCTCCGGAGACTCTTCAAGCAGCGCGCCATTGGCGATGACACGGTGCGTCGCGGGCGCCAGTACGTCCCAGTCCACCAGCGCCTTGTCGGACGGATGATCCACGACTGCCAGCCACTGGCGCGCCCGATTGGGAAAATTGTCACCGAAGGCTGACCAGTCTCCGCTGGAGTCGCGCCGGATGACGAGTCCGTCGGTCGGAATCCCGTGATAGAAGACGGCGAGCCGAAGCGTGTCGGCGTCGCCGGCCGGCAGGCTCACGCGGACGCTGTCGCCAGGGCGCGTGAAATCTGCCGGTAGCGCATTGACGTGGACTGAATCCACCCGCATCGAAGCGACGAGATCGAGTGTCACAGAGCGCACGGGGGCGATGCGCCGTGCGGTCGCGGTGACGACGAAGCGCAGCGTGTCAGGCTGGATGGTTGCCGCGAATTCGACGCGGAAGCCATAATGGAGGACGTCGATGCCGGGACTGCTTCCCCCCGTCAGGCTGCGCGCGGCCTGAGCGGGAAGCTGGCTGGCCCAGACCGTCATCGCGACGAGAGTTTTGTGAAGCGCAGGGTATTTCATGCGAGAAACCTGCCAGTCGGGGACAACGGCGCAATCGGTTTGTGTCAGTCAGTGGGTCGGCCGGCCGCAGCCCCCTGCAGGTTGTTGCCGGCTGCGGCACCATATACGATCCGCAGAACCTCAACCTCGCCCATTCGACAATGTCCACTCCGCACACGCTCCGAATCGCCTGTCTGGCGGGCGCCGTCGCCCTCACGTCGATGCCCGTCACGGCCCAGCTCGCTGATGCCCCGCTCCTGGTGGTGGGTCGCACCATGGATGGCAGCCTCACGCGCACCGACGCGACGATCAACGAACGCGGACGCTTCAAGGTGTATCGCATCGATGTGAAGCCCGGCACGCGCTACTCGATCGTCATGCGCGCCGATGCATTCGACTCGTTCCTCTCCGTCGCACGTCAGGTGAACGGACTCACCGACTACCTCGCCAGCGACGACGATGGTGCGGGCAACTCGAACGCCAAGCTCCGATGGACGCCCAAGGTGGCCGGCACCTACTACCTCGTCGCGCAATCGCTGAAGGATGACGGGTTGGGTGACTTCACCGTCAAGATCGACACCCTGCCCTCGATGATCATGACGGCACCGCGCAACGTGAGCCTTGGTGAGAGCGTGAGCGGAACGCTGGCCGAAACGAATCCGACGACCGACGACAAGGGCCCGTACTACCAGCTGTACCGTCTCACCGCGCGCAAAGGGCAGCGACTGGTCATCGAGATGAAGTCCACGGAGTTCGACGCGGTCGTGGGCATCGGTCGCATGATCGGCGACTCGCTGAACATCGAGGAGACCGATGATGACGGGGGCGGTGAGAAGGATGCGCGCCTTCGCTTCACGGTCAAGGAAGATGGAACGTACATGATCCGCGCGCAGGGCCTCGACCAGAACAACACCGGTGCCTACACGCTGATGGTCAGCGAGCGTGTGGCGAGGCCGTCGGTGATCGCCAATCTTGCGGCGAATGCCACCGTCACAGGCGACCTGACTGACGCCGACGACGAAGCAGAGGACGGCTCGCTCTTCGATCTGTACCGCATCACGGTTCGCGCCGGCGAGTCAGTGACGATCACGATGCGCTCGTCCGCAGTGGACAGCTATCTGGTACTCGGTCAGATGAAGGACGGCGTCTGGGACCAGATTGCCTACGATGATGATGGTGCAGGTGGAAACAACGCCAAGGTGGAGCACAGGTTCGAGGCGGCCGGAGAATACCTGATTCGTGCCAACACCGTCGGCGCTGGCAAGACGGGTGCATATACGATCCGGGTTGATCGCGCCGCAGCCGCCGCGCCGGCTCGCCGTCGTCCGTAAGGCACCGGGTCTGTCAGCGCCACGGCGCTGACACGCCGACGCAGCTGTCACAACGCATCGCGCCGCCGGCCCCAGCACGGGTGTCCGGCGGCGCGCTGTCATGCGGAGACGTGCAGAGGCAGATCGCGAGGTCGAATGCCCGGTCGCGCGTCAGTCACCGCGACTCATTCGCAGAACGACGGCCCACTCCGCCGCGCGCACCGGAACCACCGAGAGTCGGCCGACCTTGATCAGCGCCATGTCCCGCAACTCCTCGCGCTCCTTCAGCTCCGGCAGTGGCACAGGCCGCGCGAGTGGTTCGACGGCCTTCACATCCACCATGTACCAGGTGGGCGTCGCTGCCACCGACTCGGGGTCGAAGTACGGATGCGCTGGATCGAGAGCGGTAAGATCGGGATACCCTTCGCGCACCACCTCACAGATCCCCACGATCGCCGAGGGCTCGGCATTCGAGTGGTAGTAGAACACGAGATCGCCGCGCTTCATGCCGTCTCGCATGAAGTTTCGGGCCGCGGTATTCCGCACACTGTCCCAGCAGGTGGTCTGATCTGGTGCGGCCTGAAGGTCAGCGAACGCGAAGACATCCGGCTCCGATTTCACCAGCCAATATCGCGTCTCGCCGGGTGCGCGCGCGGCGAAGGCATGCGCCCACTTCCCGAGCTCGTAGGGCATGGACTGCGGCGGCTTCTTCGCGGCCGGTTTCGCCGGAGGTTTCTTCGCCGGAGGTTTGTTCTCCGAAGCTTTCCGCGTCGGGGTTTTCTTCGCTGGGGGTTTTTTCGCCGCGGTCTTCTTCGCCGGGGCCTGCTTCGCCCGGGCCTTGCTCGCCGGAGCGTTCGCCGCGTTCGCCGCCTTCACCGCTTTCTTCCTCATCGCCATCGTCCCCTCGCCTCGCCCTCGCGTAGGTCACATTCGCCGGTGTTCGCTGCGCAGAAAACGTAGCGCCACAGGATGTCTGTCGCTGAGCGGGCAGCGGCGCCAGGGCTCGTGGTCGAAGCCAGGGGCACGAACGAAACTGGGTTGGAGCGCTCGTCGCGAATCACTTGCCTTGCGCCTTGTTCGTCTCAGCGAGCTGCCTGAGAAACGAACCCACCGCGACGCTGAATGCACCTCCCTTCGCGCGCCGCCACTGTGCATAGCCGTCTGCATACTCCGGTATCGATCCGGAATCGACCAACTTTGACATCACGCTCGAGTCGATTGCAGCGCGGACGAACGGCATGTGCTGCACGATGTGCTGCCCGTTCAACACGCGGCCTGTCTCGGACATGTCGAGGCTGTCAAGGCGAACGTGAACGACCGTTCCCAGTCCCGGCACGGAATCGAGCCGAAGAACTGTCAGAATGGCGCGCGACTGCTCAGCGGGGGCTTTGAACGACCAGACCTGCCCAGGTGCATACACGCCATCCAGAAGGGTCGGGAAGTCAGGTTCTCGCGCGTGCTTGCAGCCGACAAGCGCCACGCAGCAGAATAGCACCGGAAATCGGCATGGGTTCAAGGCGTACTCCAAGTGAATCTGAGCGCTCAGACGTGAGCATCTGTCGCGGCCGCGCGATGGCGGAGCTGGTCGCCGACGCGGATTACGCCGGTACGCCTGGAGCGTCGCGGTCAGCCAGAGCACCGCGAGCATGCCAAAGCCGACATGGGTCACGAATCCCTCCTGGGAAGAGGATGCAAGGCCGAGCGCCCCAAGCCCGCCCACCAGATGGGCTTTGCGCGCGATCGGCACGACCACGCGGCGCTCAGCAATGAATGGTGGGCCGAACCCTGGCATCACGAGCATGAGAAGCGCAACGGCCGCACTGACGACGGCGAGCACCGTCATGATGACCCAGAGAGCTTTGCTGATGCGTTCCTCCCTGACGTTCCCGTCTCATGTGGGCTCCAACAAGCTGCGCGCGGAGCGCGCTTCCGAAAACGCCCGTCTGCAGCAGGCATCATTCGCGAGCCTCCAGCGGATTGGGAGCTGGTGGAAGTGGTGGTTGGTCCGGTCGCCACCACGCGTCGGGCGCGACGGGTAGTGGCTGCTCTTCACCCACGTTCGCCGCGTTGACCGCAGCGTGGATGAAGTTCTCCGATGGAACGGGCGCCCCCGCCAGGCGCCGGAGGAGTGCCAGCTGTCCCGCGTGGGTCATGGCGTCAGCGAGCGGGCCGTGGAGAAACTGCGCATCGCTGATCGTCGCGGGAAGCGCCGAATCCGCAAAATCGTCCCGCAAGGCACTCAGCGTGGCGTGAAATCTTTCTACCTCTGCCGCAAATGTCGGGAGGCGCAGCGGGGCAAACTCACCGCCACGCAACATGGTGCGTGCGTACCCGACGACCCCCGTCATGTGCCACACCAGCTCATGTGGTGTGCGAACGTTCGTTCCGGCGCGAAAGTCCGCGAAACCGTGTGGTGCCCCACGAAGCGCCTTCTGGGTGCGGTATGCAATGGCCGCGAGGAAATGCTGCAGCAATTGACGATCGTCGCTCATGGCCAGTCGGTGAGCCAGGTTTGCTCGCTGGAAAACATGACTGAGCTGGCCCCCGGTTTCACGTGGGCGAGCTCCCCAGTGCGAACCGCAGGAACCAGAGCCACCGGCGACGCTCGTTCCTGTCGCCCCTTTCGGAGGACCAACCCGTGTCAGTCTCCGCCCGAACGGCCCTGCAGTCCGACCGGGCACCCTCAACAATCGTCCGCGGACTTGATGTGCACAAGGAGTCCGTCACCATCGCCGCCCGAGAATGATACCGTCGCTGTTCAGCACGACGGCACCGATCGGCGCCCCTCCCGCAGCGAGTGCCGCCATCGCTTCGTCGAAGGCGATGTCCATCCAGGTGCGCATCTCTGCCTGCGAGGGCATGGCATCGTCGCTTGCCCTCAGCGCCCTCCAACATCGGCGATGTTGGCTGATGTCACACTATCGTCCACCAAGGTCAGCGCCTGGACCTTTCCGCCCGGACTCGCGACGAGCACGATGGTGTATGATGTGCCTGGCCTGAGCGACATGGTGCCGATGCCCGCAACGCCGAGATCCTGCGCATTGCGACGAAGCGAAAAACCGGTGCGGCCTGACGCGACGTCCTCGAACCCTGCTTCCGCTCCGTAGTCGACGTCGTCGAACAGCGGATCGCGCCGACCCCGCATCATGATGTTGATGTCGTCGAACCCGACCGCCGCGTGAAGAAAACGTACCCGGGAAGACGGAGATGGTGCGACCTCATCCCTGATCACTCTGAGCGCCAGGTCGCCCTCACCATCCGGGAGCGCAAGGATCGTAAACCGGCCGCCATCGAGCCCGAAACCAGCCTCATTTGCAAGGTTGGTGAACGCCCGAACCGTGTCGAGGGAGATGATCGTATTGGTGTCACGCAGCGTGCGGTACGGCGTGACTTCGCCAAACCCGACGTTCGAGAAGACGGCGACTGTGTCCGACGTCAAACTGAGACGGCGCGTGCCCGGCATCGCGTTGACGAAGCGGACCATCGAGGCAGCGCGGGGAGCAGTTGCGACGTCCAACCGGTGCTCTCGTCCCGCGACGCTCTTGTACGGCGCCGCAGGTGCGTCGCCATCACCCGCTGAACGGCATCCGATGAGGCAGGCAACGCCGAGCATTCCGAGTGCAGTGGTGGTGAGCCGCATTGCGTGGCGCGGTCGGGGGAAAGATGCGCGCGCGTCGGACGTGGCAACACGCGCCCGCGGCCGAATCGACCGCAACGAGGGTGACTGCGAGCGAAGGCGACTACGCCTCCGCCCGCACCGCGACGAACTGCTACTTCCAGGCTGACTCGATGGCGTCCGCAACCGCAGGCAACACCGATGCATCCACCGCCATCCCGTCGTCATGCAGAAACTCGACCGTGGCGGCAGGGATGATTCGCTGGAGTGCCATCAGCACGCGCGCATGATCGCTCAGATTCGTCTTCGCAACTGACGCGACTTCCGCATCACCAAGTGCGAGCGCGGATGTGTGAAGCATCAGATTGCCGATGTACGCCAGGGATACGGCAGTGTAGTTGTCGCGGAGATCCTTCGGCAGTTTCTCGGTGCGGATGAAGTCAATTGCGGAAGCGCCCGCGCCGAGGATGGACGAGACCGCCTGCTTCACGACCTTGGAAACGCCCCCGAGATTCTGCTCACGATGCTGGGTCAGCGCCTCGAGCGCCCGGATGTGTGCATCACACAGCGCATGGATGCGGGTCAGCTCGCTCTTGACCGCGCTGCTCTCGTCCAGGTCTTCAATCTGGCCCGCAATCGCTGTGCGAATGTGGGTCTCCAGCGCCAGCACGTCGGTGACGTATCCGTTGAGCCTTTCCGCTGCTGTTTCGTTGCTCGTTGCGGCCATGATTCCAGTGCTCCCAAAGGGTAAGGTCGACAGAAAACAGGGATGCAGTCCTGCACATTCGCTGCCGGTCGGACCGTGTATCGCGCGGTGTTGAGGGTTGTGCAATCCCGCCGCTGACACCGCGACATGTATCCCTCACGTTCGGGGAGCACATGTCCGTGCCTGCAGCTTGTTCGTTTATCCGGCTCGTGCCGCTCCGGCGCCCATTGCCGGGCCATCCGGTCCCGCCGTGCCGTTCGAGGGTCGTTGCGGTGACGAGGGCGAAGCAGCGCGACGTTTCTGCCGCTTCGCGGCAAACGCCGTCGCCCCTGCAGCCGCAATTTCCAGCACCCACGGTGCCGCCTCTCTGAGCAGCGAGCGGGCGCCGTTGCTTGCGACACCAGCCGAAAGCAAGCCGAACAGCGTCGACCGACGCGCGGGACCCGACCGCCTCCGCGGTGCGGACATGGCGCCTGCCAGTGCCCCGGCAGCGAGTGCCAGGCCCACGGCAACTGCCGGTTCGCGCCGGACGTACTTGCGCCAGTCAACGATTTCCTCCACTTCGTCTTCAAGCACGTCGAACACGTCCGTCAATCGCTTTCGTTCCTCGGCAGCGCGCTGGCGAAGCATCTCGGTGCGATCACTCATGCTGTCCGTCCCGTCGACCGCAGCTCCGCAAGGTCACTGAGGCCGCTCTTCAAAGGTGATTTTCCGCGCAGCCCAAGCCAGCCCAGCACCGCCGCAACGGCACCGAGCGCTCCTGCAACCACCAGCGCGGCGCGCCATGGCTCCATTCGTGTCGAGAGCGCGAGATAGCCGGCGAACACTGCATAGCTTCCGGCGACGATGCCAAACAGCAGGCTCACCGCGAGAACGCTACCGCGCCGCGCACTCGCGAATGCGAGATCGATGACGTGGGACATCGTCGCGCGCGCTTCCGCCCGCGCAACGCGTTCGGTTTGCGTGATCAACTCGCGAACGGAGCCGATCAGCGAATCGGAAGTCCGCGTGGCCGTGCTCATCAGTCGCGACGACGAAGCGTCATGCCGAGGGCGAAGCCAACGGCGGCGACCGCAACGAGTGACTGTCCCGGATGCTTCTTGACGACATCCTCGAGATCGCTGACGACGCCGCGAAACCCGCTCTCGCGGAAGTAGTCGATGGAGTCGCTGGCGGCGGTGCCTACGCGCCGGCCTGCGCCTTCGACACTGTCACGGGTGCGTCGGAGCCCCTCACGAACGCGTCCCGTGCCTTCAGTGACTGCTTCTTCTGCGCGCTCGGCGCCGGCCGTCGCCGTCTCCGCTGCGTTGTGCGCCTGATCTTCGAGGTTGTGTCGAAATGAGTCGGTCATCGCTGATAGTCTCGGTGAGCACCCATGCGATCAGGTGCAATGAAAAAAAAGACGGCACCCCAGGCACACGTTCGTGCCTGCAGCGCCGCCAGCGAAAAAGCCGTGCTTCTCCGAATCGGCAAACAGTGCCAGAGCGCACTGTTCGTTGTTGTCTGCACGTACCATAGGAGCGTTGGGACTGCGTGTCAACCTCGCCGATCCCTGTGCGCGTCCCTGCCGAGAATTCCACGCCTGCCGAGCTCGTGCAGCCGTATTGTACCGGAAAGCAGAGTCGAGTGCCTCACGGCGAATGCATGAGAGCCTCGACGTTGTGTCGTCCGCGCGTTGCGCATCAGGATGTGGACCGGCAGCGTCAGTCCGTTTCGCTGAAGTGGCAGCTCATCATCGTCCCTGGCGTGACGTCTAGTGTGGTGTCCCATAAGTTCGTCGCATAAGAAGGGCCGATGAATTTTGGCGTCTGGCGAGGCGAAAACCGGAGCGATACCCGGAGGTATCGCGAGGATTTTCAACGTGGCCAGGCGCCAAAAGGCGCGGGACTTCTGATACAGACTTGTGGGACACCACACTCGCATGCGGCGCATGAGATCGCAGTCCTCTCGGACAGAATTCTCATCAGGCGCGTCACAAGTCGAGGCGGCTGCCTTGACGCAACCTGGGCGCTGGCGCATGAATTGCACTGTGGCAGTGTCGTGTCACACCCTGGTGCGTCGGGCGGATTCGGCAGGGTGCCGCATTGCGGAGGCGTCGAGTATCGCGATACCTCCCGGGCATTGCCGGGCGAGCAGATGGCTCGCAAGGCGAAGGCGTATCAGGGCCACGTCACCGGCTCCGATGCGCCTTGTTCGTTTCCTGGACTTCACCCCTCATTGGACGGACGCACTCATGGCGCGCGCAATCTGGAAGGGCACGCTGGGTTTTGGCCTGGTGAACATCGGCGTGGAGTTACTGTCCGCCGAGGCGCCCGACGAACTCGACCTCGATCTGCTCGACAAGCGGGACAACGCCCGGATCGGCTATCTCAAGATCAACAAATCGACGCAGCAACCCGTCGCGGCCGAAGATATCGTTCGCGGATTCGCGGTTGCGGATGATCGGTATGTGATCCTGTCCGACGAAGACCTCAAGACGGCCAATCCGAAGGCGACGCAATCGATCGACATCGTCGGGTTCGTGGACGATGCGGCTGTCCCCCGCATCTTCTTCGCGAAACCGTATTTCGTCTCGGCAGTCAAGGGCAGCGAGCGCGCCTATGCACTGTTGCGCGACGTGCTGCGAAAGTCGGGGCAGCTGGCCCTCGCACGGGTCGTCATCCACACGCGACAGCACATGGCGGCGGTGTACCCGCACGAAGACGCGCTGGTTGTGCAACTGTTGCGCTACGCTGCCGACCTGAAGGATCCGCAAGACGCCGGTGTTCGAAGTGTACCGTCGCTGAGCGGCGCCTCGGCCTCGAAGGAGACAGCGATGGCGCAGCAGCTCGTCGCGTCCATGCGTGAGGCGTGGGAGCCGGAGGGCTATCGTGACACATATCGTGATGACCTCATGAAGCTCATCGCGCTGCGCTCGAAGAAGGGCGCGAAATCGTCGCCGGTATCTGTGGTCCAGGAGAAGCCGACCAGGATGCTGGACCTTGTCGCGGCACTCCAGAAGAGCCTGGGCAACGGCTCCGGACGAGGAGTGTCGTCGCGGAAAACGGTCGCGAAGGCCGCGCCTGCGGAGCGGGGTATGAAGAGTGCATCGTCTCCGCGGCGCAGTGTCGTCAAGCGCGCGAAGGCCACCAGGACACGTGGGCGTGTGGCGTAGCGCACGAGAATCGCGAATCCCGTGCAATCCGGCGCATTGATCCCAATGTCATTGGCCACGCGTGCCGCCGCAGTTCCTGAAGGCAAGGAATGGCTGCACGAGCCCAAGCTTGATGGGTACCGTATTCAGTGCCATGCGGCTGGCGGGCGGGCGCATCTGTTGTCGAGGAACGGCCTCGATTGGACGACGCGGTTTCCTGCCATCGCGACGGCGGCGGCGCAACTGTCTGAACATGGTCCGCTCGTTCTCGATGGCGAGATCGTGATGCCTCGCCTGCCGGGACTTTCGAGCTTTCAGTCATTGCAGCGAGCGATTCGCGACCACGCAACGGAGCAGGCGACCTACTGGGTGTTTGACCTCCTCCGGGTGGACGATCTCGATCTCCGGCCGCTGCCGCTCAGCGAACGACGCGATGCCCTGTCACGCGTCCTGGCGACGCGCGCGACGGGGGCACGAATCCGGCAGGTGGCACTGCTTCGCGGAACAGTGTCGTCTCTGCTCACACGCGCCTGCGCGCGGAGCGAAGAGGGGGTGATCAGCAAGCGTCGCGACGCGCCGTACGTGGGCGGCCGCTCCCGGCAATGGCTGAAGATCAAGTGCGGTCAGGCGGACGAATTCGTGATCGTCGGGTACACGGAGCCGCGAGGGTCCCGCGCGCACCTCGGCGCGTTGCTGCTCGCGACACGGCTTCCCGGACAGGCGGGACTGCAATATGCCGGGCGCGTCGGCACTGGAATGAATGACGCAGCGTTGAAATCGCTGGTCACCCGACTCCGGACGCGCTCGTCGCCGCCCCGCGCGCTGCGCGTGACAACGCCACTGCCGGCGGGTGTGCGATGGGTGGCGCCGGAGCTCGTCGTCAGCGTGTCATTCGCCGAGTGGACCAGCGACGGTCTGCTCCGACAGGCGTCATTCGATGGCGTGAGGGAGGACAAGGCAGTGAAGAGCGTCACTCGCGAGACTGCGGGCAGTGCTCCGCGTGTTCGCATCACGCACGAAGACCGCGTCGTCTTCAAGGATTCGGGGATCACCAAGCGTCAACTGGCAGACTATCACACCGCAGTGGCGCCTGTCATGCTCCCACACCTCGCTGATCGCCCACTCTCGCTGCTGCGATGCCCGGAAGGCGTGCCCGGCAAGAGCTTCTTCCAGAAGCACTGGCCGTCGGCGGCCTCGAGTGACGTGCGGACGGTGAGCGTGGACGAGGCGGACGGCTCATCGGATCCGTACGCCGTTGCCAACAGCGTGAACGACCTGATTGCGCTCGTTCAGATGAACGCCATCGAGATCCATCCGTGGGGCAGTCGCTCCGATGCGCTGGATCGGCCCGATCGATTGGTCCTCGATCTCGACCCGGGGCTGGAGATCGAGTGGGTCATGGTGTGCGAGGCTGCTCGCAGACTGCGTGATGTGCTCGCCGGACTTGGCCTGAAGTCCTGGGTGAAGCTCACTGGCGGAAAAGGACTTCACGTAATGGTCCCACTGTCCCGTGTTCACTCATGGGATCAGGTGTCTCAGTTCAGTCAACTCGTCGCGATGAGACTGATGCTCGACGCGCCTGACGTCTTCGTGGTGAAGGCATCGAAAGCGGCTCGCGAGCGACGCATCTTCATCGACTGGCTGCGGAACAGCCGCGGTGCGACAGCGGTGGCGCCGTGGTCGGTCCGCGCCCGGCCCGGCGCACCGGTCGCGATGCCAATAGCCTGGGATGAGCTGACGCACATTCCACGGGGCGACTACGTGACGGTGCCAGAGCTGATGGGGTTTCTCCGAACCGGTCCAGACGACGCGTGGGGCGATGTGTTCACGGTGAAGCAACGCATCTCGCGTGTGATGGTGGAGAAACTGGGTGTGGTGACCAGGTGACGCCAGTTGAAGGCAGACAGATGCCGGACTTCGCGGCGGGCGAAGCTGCCCCGCGAACGTCTGGTATGGGGCCGATACGTCCCGCGCAGACAGCCGGTCTATGCGGCAACACTTTACTTCGAAGCCGACCATGAACAGTGATTCCACCCTCCCCGCATCGTTCGGCGTCGACCGTCCACGCGTCCCGGTATCCGTGCTGGCGGGCCGCGTGCTCAGCGGGCTCGCGATCGCATTCCTGACATTCGACGCGACGATCAAGCTGGCGCGACTCAAGGAGGCAGTCGAAGGCACGACGCAACTGGGGTTCTCCGCCAGCCACGTGCTTCCGCTCGGCGTGATTGAGCTGATCTGCCTGATCTTCTACGTCGTTCCGCGAACCGCCCCGATCGGCGCCACGCTGCTTACGGGGTATCTGGGTGGCGCCGTCGCCATTCACGTGCAACGTGGCAACCCAGTGTTCACGCACATGCTGTTTCCTGTCTATGTGGCGGCCCTGCTCTGGGGAGGCCTTTACCTTCGCGATCGCCGCGTGAAAGGCGCACTTGGACCACTTCACCCTCGCTGACACCCGAATACCATGACGACCAGAATCTCAGTCGAGACTGTCGTTCACGCGCCGATTGCCGACGTCTGGCGCGCCTACACGACACCCGAAGACATCATGCAGTGGAACGCTGCGTCCGACGACTGGCACACGACGCAGTCAAGCGTCGATCTGCGGGAAGGAGGGGCGTTCAGTTCCCGGATGGAGGCGAAGGATGGCAGCGTTGGCTTCGACTTGGCAGGCACGTATACCAGGATCGTTCCAGACCGGCTGATCAAGTACGCGTTTGGCGACAGGAGTGCGGAGGTGACCTTCGTGCCTGGCGCCGACAGTGTCACCGACCGCGTGACGTTCGACGCCGAGATGGAGCACTCCGTCGAGCAGCAGCGTCAGGGATGGCAGACGATTCTTGACAACTTCACGAAGCACGTCGAGGAACTCCAGTAGCAACGAGGAACGAGGAGTACACCACGCCTTTACACATCCCCTACGGCCCG
Organism: Gemmatimonadaceae bacterium; assembly: GCA_031373905.1. Classification (GTDB taxonomy): domain Bacteria; phylum Gemmatimonadota; class Gemmatimonadetes; order Gemmatimonadales; family Gemmatimonadaceae; genus JACMLX01. The sequence goes on from JANMNM010000205.1 coordinate 21,083, forward strand.
AGAGGAACAGAACCATGTCAGCTGAAATGGAAGCGGCGCCGCACATCACGAACGCAGGCACCGAGCCGCGGACTCCGCGGAAGTTGTTCGTCAACGTAGCTGTCAGTGACCTGCAGCGCGCGATCACCTTTTTCGAAGCGCTCGGGTTTGTTTTCAACACGCAATTCACCGATTCCACGGCCACGTGCATGATCGTCGGCGCGGACGCCTACTTCATGCTCCTGACGAAGGAGCGATTCGCCACGTACGTCCGGAAGCCGGCGGACGACACACACTTTCATACGAGTGCCTTCTTCGCAATCACGAGCGAAAGCCGCCACGAAGTCGATGCGCTCTACGCGAAGGCGCTCGATGCTGGAGGCACCGCGGCCGCCGAGCCGGAGGACCACGGCTTCATGTACATGCGGAGCTTCCACGATCTCGACGGACATCACTGGGAGCTGTTCTGGATGGATCCGGCGGCGATCAACGGCTAGCCGCAGGTGCGAGGAAACAGGCGCACGCCAGTCCCTCCTGGCGAGCGACCTGCCGCGCATGACGACGGCGGCCGCGGCGTCGTCGGAGTCGGCGCCGTCGTTGGCTGTTCCCGCGGGGCTCTCGGGTGCACTCGACGCGACGACACGCTTGGCGGGCGGTGCGCTCGGCACGATCACAACCTCGCTCTTCGGCGGCACGCTGAAGCTCCTCGGCACCGGCAGCGCAGACGACGCGAGCGTGTCGCGCGGGGCGACGGCCGACGCGCTGCCTGGCGCATCAGTGGAAAGAAATGCGCTGTCCCGGAGCAACTCCTCATTCGGGGCGCGCTGGGGCCGCTCGGTCGCGTCGCACCGGCGCCTTCGCCAGCGCGAGATACCGCGTCCGCGTGCGCACGAGGGCATCGCGCACCGCGAGCTCCGTCCGCACATGGCGTCGCGCGTCGGACAGGCGATACGCCGGACGCCAGGCGCCGGTCTCACAGGCATCCATCAGCGTGCGCGCATCGCGCGTGTCGGTCTTGGTGCGGCGCGAGCGATTGGCATACATCGGCGCGTAGTTCGGATCCGCGACGATCACCTCGTGTCCGAGCGAATCCAGGTGGCGCGCGACCCACGCGCTCTCCGTGCTGGCCTCGAGCAGAATACGGGCGCGCGGCCGCTCGCCGAACACGGCGGTGAACCGCTCCCGACTGGTCGCGATCTGGCGGTCGGTGATCGCGCCATCGTCAGCCTTGATGCATAGCTGACTCTCGCGCTTGTGGAGATCCAGGCCTATGATCTCCATGGGGGCTGGCCTCCCGGTATGCTCCCCGTCGGCAGACGGTGAGCGCGTGGATCGTGGTGGAACAGCAGGTACCACCACGTTATCGTGGCGGCCCAGCCGCCGCTTCATACCAACTATCCGGGGAATTCCTATCCGGACCAATTCATGGCCGCGCTCAACCAGAAGGTTCCGGCGGCACCGCGCGTGGCGTTGCCCGTCGTGACATTCTCGGATGCCGTGACGTTCCACATCAACGGCGACTCCATCACGATCACCCACGTGAGCCCGGCGCACACGGATGGCGACGCGATCGTACACTTCCTGAAGGCGAACGCGGTGCACATGGGCGATGTGTTCAACAACACCGGCCTGCCGTGCATCGACCGGTCCAGCGGCGGCTCCGTCTTCGGCATCATCAAGGCGGCTTATCAGGTCTACGCCATGACCGATGCGCAGACCCGAATCGTGCCCGGCCACGGCCAGGTGACGGATCGCAACCGCCTCAAGGCGTGGCGGGACGCGGTGTCCACCGTGACGGAACGCGTGCAGCGGGAAGTCCGTGCCGGCAAGACGATCGAGCAGGTGCTCGCGATGAAACTGAGCGCCGAATTCGAGAAGGACTGGCCCGGCGGGCACGAGCGATTCGTGCGGGCGGTGTTCGACGAAGTGTCGCGGAAGTAACACCGAACGAGGGCGGGCCGCGACGTGCACAATCGGTGCGCCACGCGGAGCCGCAGCCACCTACCTCAGCGTGCGACCACGCAGATAGTAATCCGCAATCGCAGTGGCGAGAACGTTGACCGCGTCTCCCCGATCGATGTTGAAGAGCACCACCAAACTGAGGTCGTCGTCGCGGTATCGATAAATCACGGACGAAAACCCTGCCACCGTGCTCCCGTTGTGCACCATCGCGCGGCGGCCGTGGGACGTGGTGAAGAACCAGGCGATTCCACCGCCCTTGAACGTGGTGCTATCGTTGAATTGCGTCGGCGTAGCCATGACGTTCGCTGTCGCCGGACTGAGCAACCTGTTGTTCCGCTGTGCATGCATCCACCGCTCCATGTCGGCGGCTGTGCTCAATATCAGTCCGTTCGGCGCAAGTATCGATGGACGCAGCGGCTCGCCGTGCATCAGGATACCGTTGCGATCCACGAATCCCGACGCACGGCGAGGCACGATTTCCCCTTCGCGCCGGAACCGGCTCTCGACCATCCCGGCGGGCTTGAAGATGCGTTCCTCGACGAACCGTTCGTATGGCACACCAGACACCTTCTCCACCACGGCGCCCAATAGGGGATATGCGCTGTTGGTATAGTTGAAGCGCGTCCCCGGCTCGAAATCGAGAGGATGTCGCGCCACGAAACTGATGAATTCCCGAAGCGAGTATTGGCGCCGAAATGAAAATGCGGAGTCGCCTTCCCAGTCATGAAGTCCTGATGTATGTCTGAGCAGGTGACGGAGCCGGATCCCACGCCAGGCATCCGGAAGATCAGGAATGTATTGGGCCAGCGAATCCTCAAGGCTGAGTCTCCCTGCGTCCACCAGCATCAGCACGGCGGTCGCCGTGAACTGCTTCGTCATCGATCCAATTTCGAAAACGGTATGTGCGGAGACTCCGACGTCCATCTCAAGATTCGCAATGCCATATCCCGCGGTCATCACCGCCCGTCCATTCCGGAGTACCGAGATGGCGGCTCCCGGTATCTTGCGCGAGCGCATGAATTCACGTACGAAGGCGTCCACGGAATCTGACTGCGTGCGCGCCTGACCGATCGCGGACCCACTCTCGAGCACCAGCAGGAGCAGAGCGAGGAAGACGTGTTTCACCTTGGCAGCCCTACTGGTCGCGATCCGGCGGTCCGTGATCGTGCCGTCGTCTGCCTTGCTGGACAGCTGACTCTCGCGCTTGTGCAGATCCAGGCCTAAGATCTCCATGGGGTTGGCCTCCCGGTATGCGCCCCGTCGGCAGACGGTGAGCGCGTGATAGTGGTCGAGCAGCGGGACTCTCCACGTTACCGTGGAGGCCCAACCGCCGCTTCATACCAACGATCCCGACCCGCTGAATTTCCCGTTCAGCGGGTCTGCAACGTGTTGCGCCACGTTGTGTCCCCAGAGCTGTCCCTCGTGGGTCTGGAGCTCGACCGCAAAGCGCGACGTGCGACCCATCTCAGGGTCGACGCTCAAACGGCGCACCGTCTGCCACGAACCTCGTCCGCAGATGCTCCATGACATCGCGAGCGGCAGCCAGCAGACGAGCCGCGCGCGCATCGAAATAGACCTGCGCGAGCGTGTCGGCGGCCTGGTCTACGTCGACGACCTCAAGACGTACGAATACGCGGAGCACGGCGTGGCGAAACGCTTCGGTCAATCGTGCGGTGTCCTGCGCGGGCCACGACGCAAACGTCCCGTCGAGGCGGAAGCCGCCGTCGGTCACGAGGAAGTGTAGATGGCCCATCGCGCAACGTCATCGTCGACGATCGTACGCCGCTGCGCACTGGCGCTGAGTGGAGCAACGACCATCAGGGCGATCAGTACGGTTCGGTTCATCACACGAAGCTGTGGCGCCCTGGAAGCCCACATCGCTCCCGAACCACCGCGTCCGCGCCTGCGACGGGATCAACAGGTAGCACAGTGCCATACCGCGCTACCCACCGTAAGGCGAGGTGCAACGACGAGCACAGACTGCGGCGCTCCACACTACGGGCTGCTTGCACTTTCGTGCACCACACCCGACAGATAGTGCGCACAGCATCAACACCCTTGAGCCGGGCGCACCACACGAGGTGTTACCGGCGACACTCTCGAGCACACGGAGCTACCGCATGGCCAAATCGTTCGACGAACCCCCGCGCTCGCGAGCCCGCAGACTTGTGTGCACCGGTGGTGCCACGCTTGCGCTGCTTGCTGCGGCAGCGACGGCACACGCCCAATCCATCGTCTCCGGCAGCGGCGCCAACGCCGCATCAATCCAGACGCAGGTTGACGCGTTCCGCGCCACACTCGGCGCGCTGAATCCCAACACCGCGGGTTCGTTCGGAAGCGGTCGTCGCGAAATCAACTGGGATGGCGTCCCCGACGGATTCTCGGCACCGAATTCCTTGCCTGCGAACTTTTTCAATGTGAATTCACCACGCGGTGCGGTCTTCTCGACGCTGGGCACAGGCTTCGCCGTCAGCGCCACTGCGGCATCGGGCACGGCCGTGCGATTCGGCAACATCGATCCATCGTACACGGGCACCTTCGAGACCTTCAGCGCGCAGCGATTGTTCACTGCGATTGCGAGCAACGTGATCGACGTCAGTTTCTTCGTCCCTGGCAGTACGACACCAGCGCTTTCACGGGGCTTCGGCAGCGTCTTCAGTGACGTCGATCTCTCGAACACGACGTCGCTGCAATTCTTCGACGGAGCAAACGCCTCGCTCGGAATCTTCTTCGCACCGCCCGGAAAGTTCTCATTCCTCGGCGCCTCATTCTCGTCGTCGATCGTGAGTCGTGTGCGGATCACCAGCGGCAATGCGGCGCTCGCAGCTGGGGCGACGGATCAGGATGGCGCCATCAGAGACGTTGTCGTGATGGATGATTTCATCTATGCCGAGCCAACGACGGTCGTTCCGGAACCCGCGACCTCCGGTTTACTCGCGAGCGGCTTGGTTGTCTTGGCGATGCTGCGGCGGAGGCGCGCATAGTCAGGGCATCAGAGCTGGTTGGGAGATTCGGGACAGGGGCGCAACTGGACATGAGCGCATCCTGCGCCGAAGGTTTCGCCGTCTCTCTGGCGCGACAGCCAGGCGACGCCCCCGACCGAATCACTCCACGGCCTTCAGGGCGAACGTCGCCTTCGCCGCGCTGACCAGCGACGCGAAGACTGCGGCGTTGGCCTCGCGGTGTGATGTCCACGCCCATCAGGTCACCCAGTCGAAGCCGCAACTGGTCGCGCAGGCGTCGGCCGTCTTTTCAGGCGACGGGGTGCGAACGGACGCCGCGCCGGGCGTTGATGTGAAAGCGCTGCACGCGATGATCAGGCAGCAAGCGCTGGAGATTGTTTCCGGCTCGCTCGGGCAGCCACGCGGCCCCACCAACCGCAGCGGGACTCTCGACTTGAACACTGTGGAATACTGTGTCATCGTGCCCGTGCCCCTGCGCCCCCACCTTGAGCCTGCTCCTCACGACCTCACCCGAGCGGTGAGGCGACAACTATCCTGACACAGGGAGAGTGTGGGTAGCGGGTGCTGTGCACGTCATTCCGCTGGCCACCGGCATCGGGCTCGGGGCCGCGGTTTGAATCCTGTCGTCTCGATCGTGCAACGCATCAATGTGCAAGAGTTTTGGTCGATCGCCTCCAGGTTCGCGTCGGGGCGATTCTTGTTTGGTGACACGCACGGATACGGCAGGCCCTCGTGTTGTGCACTGCGGTGCGTGTGCGGGGTGTAATCACGCGCGTAGTCTTGCTCGGCCGGATGGTGAGGCGAAGTTGTCGCGCCGTGGCACGGTGCTGCTGGCCTTCGGCCCCGCCGCCCTGCCTGTCGCGCCAAGTGTGGGCTGGGCTACGCTGTGCATTGCGTTTCGGCCGCTGGGCACTGCGTTCATCGTCTCCGCCGTGACGGCGACGGACCAAGCCTCTGGCATGCTCACCTGGCCGCACTCCGGATTCCACGTGCACACGGCCTCGGGTCCCCGAGGACGATCGCGCGTTCGCGACGCGCCTCGCGCGCCGCGGTACTGCGCCCGTATCCGGTCGCGCTGGAACGGCTCAGCGACGACCGGACCGCGAAGGCCGCGACGTACCGCTCGGACACGTCGGACGGCCCGACGGCGGGCACCGAGACGGTGGACCCGCTCGCGGCCTCGTCCCGGGTGCTGGTGCACATCCCCGACACGGGCAACGTCGCCACGCGGTACTCTGGCTGGAATGCCAATCGACCGCGTGCCATGCGGCGGCAGGCCGAGCCCGCCATCGCCGATGCGCCGCCCGCGATCGTCGCCGCACCACGGCTGGCGCCGACGGAGGCCGCCCGCCGGTGGGCAGCCCCTGCTCCAGCAGCTCTTCGAGGTCGACCCGCGCGCGTGTCCGACCTGTCGCGGGCCCATGCGGATCATCGCGTTCATCACCCAGGCGTCGGTGATCGACCAGATCCTCACCCACCTCCGGACCCGCGCCTCCCGTGCGGCGCACGCCGGGGCACGGAGCCCCCCATCGACGCGGGCCCTCGCGAGCCGGGGCCCGTCACGCGCCCCACGCCCGTCCGCCGACGCTCCGCCTGTCACCTGAATACGGCCCCCCGACGCTCCGCCACGACGCGGCGACGTTCGGCGTGGGTCGTCCCACCGCGGCGTCACCGAGGGCCGCGCCGGCCCCGCGTCACCCGCGCACCGGGGCCCGCGAGGCAGGGGACCGAGGCCCATTCTTCGCCCACCCCGATTGGAATTCCTATTCCTGTCAGCATGTGGAGTTCAGTGAGTGTGGTGGCGCAGGAATCACGTGTGGCCGCCGATTTGGCCTGACCGGCGCCACGCGGGGGCCACGCCACCGCGCCGGGGAGCGACCGCCGAAATCCTCACTGACGGCACACCGCGCACATGTGCCGACCGGTCGTGCACCCGGACGCTGTCGCCGCACCCACACCATCCCGTGACGGGAATGGCACCCTTCAGTCACGATACTGACACACCGCCCCCTGACCTTCAATCATCCATTCCCTGAGGACTGCGATGATGCCCCCCGCTCCGCTCACGCACGCCACACCCGCCGCGCGCCGCGTCATCCTGCTCGTCCTCGATGGTCTGCGCGCGGATCTGATCGGTGATGCACGCTTCCCGCACCTCGCGCGCCTGTGCGTCACGAGCGCCAGCACCGTCGATGCCACCACGGTACTGCCGAGTGTGACCGCCGTGGCGATGACCTCGCTGCTCTCCGGTCTCTCCCCTGCCGACCATGGCATCGACAGTGACCGCTTTCGGGTGCCCACACCGCGCGTGCCGATGACGACCCTGCCACAGGCAGTCGTCGCTGCGGGACTGCCGGCCACGGGCATCGTCCGCAAGGTGCCATGGGTGCTGCGTCACACCGCCGAGCGGATCGTGCGGGCGCTGGGACTGGAACGCACCATCTACGCCGTGCCGAACGCGCATGTGCTCCTCAACGCCGCGGCGCCCGTGCTGCGCGAGCAACGCACCGGCCTGATCGTCCTTCACTGGCCGGATTGCGATGCCATCGGACACTCCGCCGGCTGGATGTCGCTGCCCTACCTCACGGCTGTCGCGCGGATGGATCACGCCCTCGGAATGCTGCTCGAACAGATCGGGGAGAGTCTCGACGGAACCTTGCTCGTTGCTCTTGCCGATCATGGCGGTGGCGGTCGTATCGCGACACATCACGACAGCGAGCATCCCTTCGACTGCAGCATCCCCATCATGCTGCATGGAGCGGGAGTGCAGCCGCAGGTGCTGCCCTCCGGCCTGACGCTGCTCGATGTGCCGCCCACGGTCCTGCACGCCCTTGGCCTCCAGATCCCGTCGTCATATGCCGGAAGGCCCATCACGCAGGCCTTCGACGTGCCGATGCTCACCGGCGCCGTCGCCGCCGCATGACGAACGTCCTCATCGCCTTCGCCGATGCTGGTGGAGGGCATCGTGCTGCAGCGCATGCCATTCGTGAAGCCATTCTCGAATCCGGCAGCGACCTCGTCGTCACGCTGCGGGACCCGTGGGCCGATCGTGCGCGCTGGCCGTTCACGACATTGCGCTGGGTGTATCCACTGGTGGTGCAGCACGCGCAGTGGCTCTGGGCACTGGGGTTCGCGCTCACGAACCGCCCGCGGATCGTGCACCTGTTGCAGCGCCTTGCGTGGCCGGTGCAGCGCAAAGGATTCACTGCCCTTGCCGAGACCACGCCTGATCTCATCGTCTGCACCCATCCGCTGCTGACGACACCGTTGCGCCGCGTCTTTCCACGGACGCCGATCATCGTGGTGGTCACCGACCTCGTGTCCGGGCATGTGTCGTGGTACGACGACGCTGCCGATCTTCTCGTCGTCCCGACGGCCGCCGCGCGTGATGCCGCGGTGGCGGCAGGCATTCCGGCACCTCGCCTGCACGTCCTCGGCCTGCCGGTGTCGCCGGCATTCCTCGCGGTACCCGGCGACCGCGCGGAGTTGCTGGTGTCGCTCGGCTGGTCATTGGAACGGCCCACCATTCTGCTGGCCGGTGGCGCGGAAGGCATCGGCAATCTCGAGGCGCTCACCGTGGCGATCGATCGCGCGCAGCTCCCGTGCGATGTCGCCGTGGTGGCTGGCCGCAACAGTGCGCTTGCGCAACGCCTGCGCACGCGTCGCTGGCAGGGCATCGTGCACGTCTACGATTTCGTGTCGAATTTTTCCGAATGCGTGCGGGCTGCCGCGGCGCTCGTCACCAAGGCGGGGCCCGGAACGATCGCCGAGGCGTGCGCGAGCGGCTGCCCGGTGATCCTGACAAGCGCGATTGCCGGTCAGGAGGCCGGCAACGTCGACTTCGTGACGCGGGGCCGTGCCGGCGTGTGGGCGCCGACACCGCTCGCCACGACGGTCGTGCTGCATGCCTGGCTCGTGGGCCGCGACGCGCCGGCAGCGCTGCGTCGTGCGGCGACCGGTGCGCTGAAGCTCGCACGTCCGCACGCCGCCGCGGATATCGCTCGGCTCATTCGCGCCTCGCTCGCCGCTGCGTCACCAACAGATGAGCAGGCGGCGCAGGCGTCAGCCGCGGCCTGACGCCTGCGGCTCCTCAGGACAGAGAGGAGTCAGGGCTTCGTCAGCATCGACGGCACGCTTTGCCGGCAGGTCGTGTCCACGGGATCAGGTGCACCATACTTGAGCGTGCAGCAAGATGGCTCTGTCAAACAAACGACGATCCCGTAAGGCTACGAACGGGTGCCAGCCGCCAACGACGAGGCTAAGAAGAAGGCGCGGCCCGCAACTGCGTAACCGTTGCTGTTCGGCATTACCAAGGCATCTCTTACCACGCAGTCGTTCGTCTCCGCGGCATCATTCCAGGAGACCACGCGCGTCCTCACTGACGCAGCGATTCGTGGGTGTCGCCGCTGTTCCCGTGTGTCTCGCGCGGTCGGCGATCGCGTCGCATACTCGACCGACCCCGATCGAAACTCCTTCTGTGAATCGGCGGCCCGCGTCAAGCCCCAATGTGGTTTTTTCGGGCTTGCCGTAGCGCGTTCTTCGGTTGTCCAGGCGATTCTCGAGGTGCTGCTCAGCCTTCTGTTCGCGCTCTCGGGTGTGACGCCATGGTCCCGGCGCATGAGGGTGGTACGAAAGAGCGGACGGCGGCAACTATCTCACGACGTCGATGTGGTACGTCCTGCGTGCTGCGTCAAGGAAATTCCCGCGCTCGCCGCTCCCGATTCAGTCAACTCGATTCGCGCCTGGTCGTGCGGTGCTTATCCCACGCGTTGGGAGACGGCCGGTGGCAGCGGCCGTATCCGGTGCGCGTCGTACGCCACGTCGCCGCGCCACATCGCATAAAGAATGCCCGCCAGGCGACGCGCGAGCGCGACCACGGCAATGCGCTTCCCCCGCCGTTGCGCGATCTGTAGAGTCCACGCGCGCAGCGCCGCGGTGTTCGGGGACTTCGAGCGCAGGATCGTCCACGCCGCGTCGACCAGCAGCCACCGCATCCGGCCGTTGCCCGACTTGGTAATGTGACCGAGTTGACGCTTCTCGCCCGAGCTCCGCTCGCTCGGAATCACCCCGAGGTAGGCCTCCAACTCGTGCGCCGTGCAACATCGCGTGATGTCATCGATCGTCGCCACGAACGCGCTCGCCGTCAC
>JANMNM010000213.1:0-2032 GCA_031373905.1 Gemmatimonadaceae bacterium
CGGGAACGAGGTGTTGGCCTCGTCGAACGTGTAGAGCAGCAGGTGATGGCTGCCGGGCCGCATCCGTGACTGAATGCGCGTGACGTACAGCTCTGACGCATTGCCGAGCGCGCGGTACACGAACAGCTCGCGCTCACTCGAGGGCGTGACGGCGAAGCTGTCCACCTTCAGCTGCAGCCCACCGGTACCCGGCGCTGCAAGCGGTGTGAAGGTCGCAGACTGCGGGCGGGTATCCGCGAGCACCATCGTATCGACGACATGTCCAGTGCGCGGCGCGCCGGCATCGATCCAGCGGCGGACGTACTCCAGTTGGCCTGCGGAGAGTCCTTGCGTGGTCCCCATTGGCATCAGATTGCCGTAGTCCACGCTGTGGTGCCCCGGGATCCAGGCGAGCTTGTGATAGAGCAGTGAACTATCACTCTTCGACGCCCGGATTCGTAGCATTCCGATGCTTTTCGCCAACGTCTGCACCGACGCCACTCCCACCAGCTGCTGGTACGATGAATCCGCGGTGAGGACGAGCCCGGACTGTTTGGCGTCGCTCGTGCCCGATCTGTGACAGGAGGCACATTGCGGGTCGAGGATCTCGCGCTGGATCCGCGCGAACGACCCATCGGACACTGTGAGCAGCGGCCCACCGTTCGACGACGCGCTGTCACCGCCGCCACAGGCAGCGGCACCGACCAACATCAAAAGGAATGGCGCAATCCGGCGCATCGGCAGCTCGGCGGAAGAGAGAAAGCGCAGTGGCAATGAGAGAAGTTTTCCCCGGGAGGCCCAGAACTCTAGCCCTGACGGAGAAAAGACTGCGCCGGGGCCCTCGCGCGGGCTGCCCTCGGCCCGTCGCGGTCGAGCCGCTCGCGGCCGGACGCCAGGTCGCAGCGGGTGAGCGAGACGGCTAGTGTGGTGTCCCACAACCTCGCATCAGAAGTCCCGGTCCTTTTGGCGCCTGGCGGCGTTGAAAATCCTCGCGATACCTACCGGTATCGCTCCGGTTTTCGCCTTGCCAGACCCCGAAATTCCTCGGTCCTTCTTTTGCTACGAACTTGTGGGACACCACGCTAGATTCTCGCGCTCGTCAGTCGCCCCCGACCCGAACTCCGCGTCGTGATGCCGCACCAGGTCCTTCGCATCCACCCAGACGACAACGTCGTGGTCGCCCTGTCCGATCTGGCGGCCGGCCAGACGGTGGTCGATCTGGGTGGCCACGTGACACTCGTCACCGCGATCCCGTCGAAGCACAAGGCTGCCATTGAGGAGCTGGCGATCGGTGATCCGATCCGGATGTACGGCGTGCTGGTGGGCCGAGCCACGCAACGGATTCAGCGCGGGGCCGCACTGACGACCGAGAACGTACGCAACGATGCCAGTCCGATCGATCTCACTGCGCCAGTCGGCCGCGCCTGGCGGCCCCCTGACGTGTCCCGGTTCGTCGGCCGGACGTTCGACGGTTACCATCGCGCCGACGGTCGCGTGGGCACGCGAAATCTCTGGCTGGTACTCCCGCTGGTCTTTTGCGAAAATCGCAACGTACGCGCGATGCAGGAAGCGTTCGACCGCGAGCTGGGCTATGGCGCGCCGGAACGTCATCGCCTTGCCGTGCGGGAGATGGCGCGACGCTATCAGCACGGCGAGCCGATCGATGCGCCGCTGCCCGGCACATCCGCCGCCACTGATTCCGCGCAACGGCTGTTCTCGAATGTCGATGGCATCCGCTTCCTGACCCACGAGGGAGGATGTGGTGGCACGCGGCAGGACACACGGGCGCTCTGTGGTCTCCTGGCCGGCTATCTCGTGCACCCGAACGTCGCAGGCGCCACGGTGCTGTCACTCGGCTGTCAGCATGCGCAGGTCGACATACTGCGCGAGGAGATTGCACATCGGGATCCGACGTTCGCCAAACCACTGTTCGTGTTCGAACAGCAGCGGATGGGTACGGAGGAGGTCTTGATGGGTGCTGCGATACACGAGACATTTTCGGGCCTCATTGACGCCAATCGTGCCACGCGCGCCCCGGCACCGCTGTCAGCGC
>JANMNM010000235.1:0-59840 GCA_031373905.1 Gemmatimonadaceae bacterium
GGCGGCGTGCATGGCAACTGGGGTGAGACCATGCTGCCGTTCGTGAAGGAGGCGGTGGATCGCGGCTACGTGATCATCACCCCCGACTACCGCGGCAGCACGGGCTACGGCGAGGCATGGCACATGGCGATCGACTATGGCGGCTACGAAGTGGAGGACGCGATGTCCGCCTACGACTTCCTCAAGACGCTGCCATACGTGGACCCGGATCGCGTCGGCATGATGGGATGGAGCCATGGCGGGATGATCACCACGCTGAATGCCTCGAAGCCCGGCACGCCGCTGAAGGCCGCGGCGGCGATCGTGCCGGTCACGAACCTGCTGTTCCGGTTGTCACTCAAGGGGCCGGGGTACGCGCGTTCATTTGCGGCCGAACCACGACTGAAGGGGTTGCCGTTCGAGAATGTCGACGAGTATGTCCGCCGCTCGCCGCTCTACAACGTCGAGACGCTCAACATCCCGCTGCTGGTGCATGTGGCCACCAACGACCAGGACGTGAATTACGTGGAGGATCAGCAGCTGGTCTGGAAGCTGCGCGCCCTCAAGCCCGAGCTGGCCGAGACGAAGATCTACGTGAATCCGGCGCCATGGGGCGCATCGGTGGGGCACGCCTTCAGCCGTCGGGTGGACCCCGTGACGCTGGAGCGCGTGGACTCGCCGGCGCAGATCGATTCCTGGAACCGCACCTGGACGTTCTTCGAGTGGAACCTGCAGCCGGGCGAGGATCGTTCGAAGGCGGCGCCACCGGTGCGGGTGATGCCGTAGCGCACGAGGGGGTTCGGCCACGCGCGTGCCGCAGGGCGCTGAGAGGACCAGCGTGGGTGGCGCAAGTGGTCCAGTAGCGGACGAGCACCGACGCAGGGCGCCGCGTCGGTGCTGGGCGTCACGAAGGCAATGACGTCCGCGCACTCAGTCAGGCAGGCCAACGAACGAACACTCGCGCTCGCCATGCCCTTGGGGTCCTCAAGTTCCCGTCGGTGCGCTCCGAAACCGAGTGCACATGAGACCCTCCAACTACCGCCGCCTTGCTGCCGCGCTGATCGCCGCGCTGGCTCTGGCCGGCTGCTCACGATCAGATGCCGGTGCCGCGAAGAGTGCCCGCAGCAGCGTGCTCACGATTTCGACCGCCGTGGATGCCGACGCGCTGATTCCGCCGCTGGTCGGCACCACGCAGGGCAAGCAGGCGGTCGACATGCTGTTCGATTTCCTCGCCGAGGCGAAGACACCGATGTCGACGACCGGCGACGCCGGATTCGGACCGCAACTCGCGACGCGCTGGGAGTGGGCCCCCGACTCGCTGTCGATCGCGTTCTCGATCGATCCGCGGGCGCGCTGGCACGACGGCGTTCCGGTGCGGGCGAACGATGTCCGCTTCTCCTTCGCACTCTTCACCGATCCCGTCGTCGCGTCGATGCACGCCGGCAACTTCGTCGGCATCGATTCCGTGTCGGTGCGCGACTCTCTGACGGCGGTGGTCTGGTGGCACAAGCGCCATCCGGAACAGTTCTTCCAGATCGCATACAACCTGGCTGTCATGCCCGAACACCTGCTGGGCAAGGTGCCGCGCGATTCGTTGTTGCGCTCCCCGTTCGCGGAGCATCCAATCGGATCGGGGCGCTATCGCTTCACGCAGTGGAAGCGTCAGCATGATCTGATGTTCGAGGCCGACACCGGCAACTATCGTGGCGCACCGGGTGCGTCGCGCATCGTCTGGATCGTGGCCGCCGATCCCACAGCGGCGAGCCTCAGCGTGCTGGCCGGGCAGGCCGATGTGCTCGAGTTCCTGCGCGGCGATGCGTTCACTCAGACACTCAAGTCGCCGAATGTCCGCGCGGTCGAGTACCCGTCGCTGGACTACGCCTACATGCTCTTCAATTATCAGCGAACGGTGAGCGGCACGCGCCGATTGTTCGCCGAACGGGCGATCCGAGTCGCGCTCACGCAGACCATCAATCGTGCCGCCGTCGTCGCCAACGCGCTCGACTCGCTCGGCCGCGTGGCGCTTGGCCCGTTCACCCGTGCCACGCATGCGGTAGACACGACGATGCGCCAGATCGCGTTCGACAGTGGCGCCGCAGCGCGGACACTGGATTCCCTCGGCTGGAGACTTGAGCCAGGCGATGGGCTGAGGCACCGCGCGGGCCGCGCACTCCAGTTCAAGCTCATGGTTCCGGCCTCGAGTGCAACGCGTGGCCGCGTCGCCGTGCTGCTGCAGGCGCAGCTCAAAACGATCGGGGTGCAGGTCGATATCGACGCGGTCGAGTCACAGGTCTTCGGCGCACGGCTGGCGAAAGGCGACTTCGACGCGGCCCTCAATGTGTGGCGCACGGATCCGAGTCCATCGACCATCCGGCAGGTCTGGGCGACGGCACATGGCACCGATGTCGAGGCGAATTTCGGTCGCTACTCGAACGCGTCGTTCGACGCCGCGCTCGACACGGCCGCCGTGACGTTCGACCCGGCGCGACGAAGCGACCTGTATCGTCGTGCGTATCAGACCATCGTGGACGATGCGGCAGCCGTCTGGCTCTTCGAGCCGCGGAATTTCGCGGCGATCAATGCACGCGTGAAACCGTCGGGCATGCGCGGGGATGCGTGGTGGGCCGCACTGCCGTCGTGGCGCGTCTCCGAGGCCAGCACGCCCTGACGCGCGGCGATGGCCTCCTTCATCGTGCGTCGTCTGCTGCACACCATCGCGGTGATGGTCATTGCCGTGACACTGGGTTTCTCGCTGGTGCATCTGGCACCGGGAGACGCGATGACGGGGGATGTCACGCAGGCCGGTCGCTCCGCTGATGCGAGTGCGCGGTTGCGGGCCAGGGCCGGTCTCGACCAACCGCTCGCATTGCAGTACGCGCGATTCGTGCGCGGGGCGCTGCACGGTGACCTGGGACATTCGCTGACCGACGATCAGCCGGTGGCGAGCGTCCTGTGGGCGGCCCTTCGCAACAGCCTCGTGCTTGCCGGCGCGGGACTGCTGGCGGCCGTCACGCTCGGGCTGGTGATTGGCAGCGCGCAGGGATGGTATCCCGAGTGGCGATTGCTCCAGCTGCTTGGCCGAGCGCTGACGACGCTCTATGCGGTCCCGGAGTTCGTCCTTGCGATTGCACTGATTGGTGCGCTGGCGTACGGCACCGGGTGGTTCCCTGTCGGCGGAATGCACGATCCCGTGACGAGTCTGCTCGGCAGCACTTCGGAACGCGTCGCCGACCAACTCCGGCACCTCGTTCTCCCCGCGTTGACGCTGGCGCTTGGATGGGGCGCGGCGGTGGCACGCCAGCAGCGCGCCGCCATCGCCGAGAGTGCCGGAACCGATTTCATCCGCACCGCGCGCGCCAAGGGCCGCAGCGAGTTCGTGGCGCTGGTACGCCACGCGCTGCCAACCACGATTGCGCCGGTGATCGCGGTGATCGGACTGATGCTTCCGGCGATGGTGGGTGGTTCCGTGATCGTCGAGGTGGTGTACGCATGGCCCGGCCTGGGCGTGCAGGTCGTGCATGCGGTTGCGCAGCGGGATGTACCCGTGGTGAGCGGCGCGATCGTCGTGATTGCGCTTCTCGTCGCCGGCAGCAGCCTCCTGATCGACGTCGCGATTCGTGCGGCCGATCCGCGCCAGCGTGTGACGCGATCCGGCAACGGCTGAACGCATCGTGAGGCGCGCTGCGGTTGTTCTGCTGCTGATCGTGACGGCGGCGATCCTGGCGCCGTGGCTGGCGCCGTACGATCCCGCCGCGCAGCTGGACATCGTTCAGCTCAAGAACGGCGCGCCATCACTGGCACACTGGCTGGGCACCGATCCGTACTCGCGCGATGTGTTGAGCCGCGCGGTGTTCGGCGCGCGCACATCGCTGATGGTCGCGGCGCTGGCGACGGTGCTCGCGACGGTCGTCGGCTGCGCCTGGGGCGCATGCGCCGCTTCCGTCAGCGAGGGACTGGGTGATGGCCTGATGTCGGTCGTGGACGTGATGCGAAGCCTGCCGCGGGTGCTGGTGTTTCTTGGCGTGGCGGTACTGCTTGGGCCCCTCAGCGCGGTCACGCTTGCGCTGGTGCTCGGCGCCACCGCATGGACGGGGACGAGCCGGCTCGTGTATGTGCTCGTGCGCGAGATCACTGCGAGGCCGTTCGTCGAAGCGGCGCGCGCGATGGGCGCCTCCCGGTGGCGTCTGATGCAGCGTCACGTGATGCCACAGCTGCTGACTCCCGTCGTGGCGTCGGGTGCGTTGCTGCTGGCCGACCTTCTCGCGGTGGAAGCGGGACTCTCGTTCATCGGGCTTGGTGTCCGTCCGCCGGGCGCCAGTTGGGGGAGCATGCTGCAGGACGGGCTGCCGTACCTGCGGTCCGCCTGGTGGCTCGCGGCTGTGCCCTCCCTGCTGCTCATCGCGACCGTCCTCAGCGCCGCCGGCATCGCAGATCGACTTGGGCAGGCATCGGGACGTCGTGCCTCACGTGCGGCCGGAAGCAGCGCTTCATCCTGAGAACTGGGCTGCTGCCCGCGTTCCGGCCCAATGAGAGAAGCCGACAGTCGGAAGACGGATCGCGCTCGGTGTTTCCGCTCTGACGGATGAGGCGCGTGGTGCCATCGGGCAGACTGCCGCCACGATTGCACTATGCATGAGCTTGTCTCACGCTGACTCTCCGGCGCGCCGCTGTCACCGCTCAGGCGTTTACGGGTCTTGCGATCGGCCGCTCCCTCTGGAAATCCCCCGCTGAAAACGTCCGTTCACGTCTTCTCGGGATCGGAAGTGCAGTCCGTCGGTTCGTGGCATATGGCGTGCTCATGCATTGAAGGTGCAGGTCGTGACGCACAGCTGTTCAACCCTCATGAGGACCTTCGATGCCGAAGTTCTTGCCAAGAAATCGTTCCATGCTCGTTGCCGGGCTCATCGTGCTCGGTGCCACGCTCACCGCGTGCAAGGACGCCACGTCACCAGTCGCTGCCGAGCCACAGATGTCTGGCTATCTGACGACCTCCGCGGCTGTACGCTCGGACAGGGATGTCATCTACAAGAAGCTCTATCCAAAGACCCCGCAACAGACCCCGACGAAATCGATGAACCGTGACACCACGGTCGAGAAGTTCTGGTACGATCCCCAAAAGGGAGTCATCGCCAACTTCGGCAGGAAAAACGGTGACGCGATCGCCTTGCCGGCTGGGTCGGTTTGTGATCCGGCCACGACGGCATATGGACCGACGGAGTGGTTGAAGCCGTGCACGCCTGCGACCGCCAGGATCGATTTCGAGATCAAGTCCTGGGTCGACGCCAGCGGTCGGCCACACGCACGGTTCTCGCCGGACGTCCGATTTGACCCGAACTCGGAGAAGCCGGTCACGTTGTACTTCCAGGACAACTTGCTGACGGATTTCAGTGTCGTCGAGATTCCGTACTGCAACGCCAGCAACGTGTGCGTCAATGAGGGCCTGACGGATGCGGCGCTCAAGACCTACGCTGCGCCGGCCAAACACGGTGGTTACTGGGTGTTCCGCGCACTGCGCCACTTCTCGGGCTACAACGTGACCGCGTTCTGACGCCTGTGTGGGACCGTTGCCCCAACACACGCTGACGCGAGGCTCCTGTCCTCGCGTCGGCGTGCGTGTTTCACATGCCACGTTTTGGTTGCGTGAAATCGGGTGCTGCGTCGAGTGCTGACTCTCTCTGCACGCTTCACGGCCCCCCGACTTCGTACTGGCGACCGGCTCGATTGGCGCGCTGGCCTGCGGCACAGGTTGCTTCCCGGTCTGGGGGAAGGCATGATCTCGCCACGAGCCTGCTCGGCAGCACGTCGGAGCGCATCGTAGACAAACCTCCGACACCTCGCGCTCCCCGCCGTGACGCCGGTGCTGGGATGGGGTGCGGCAGTCGCAGGCGAGCAGCAGCGCGGGGAATTACTGCACTTACCTGCGGTCCTCACGGTGGCTGACGGTCGCGCCTTCCCTGTTCCTCATCACGACCGTCCTCAGCGCCGCGCCATCGCTGATCGGCTCGAGCGCTGGCCTGACGCTCCCGGGCCACTCGACCGAGCGCCGGGAAGTCAGGCGCGCCGCGCGACGCGATAGACCTGGCCCGCCTCTCGGCCGCAGGAACGGATCGGCGCCGATGCGAATTGCGACCGAACTGGCCTTATGCATGAGTCCGTCTCGTCGAGCGCCCTCAGCCTGGCTCAGTAAACAGACGTCTCGTTGGCACTCCGGATATGGGTCTTTGGCGAGCCGCGTGGACTTCTCCCTCTGCGATCGGACCAACCCGGGCAGGTGTTCAACCGTTTCCGCGACTGGGAGAATGCAGGGGATGGGGTTTGGCACACGCCGTGCTCATCCATTGGACGGACAAGCCCGGAATCACTTGCGTTTACCCCTCCACACCCGAATCCGCATGGTACATCTCCGCATTTTCACCCGCCGCATGCTGCGCCTTGCGGCCTTGCTGTTGGCGACCTCGGTCGCCGCCTGTACAGACACCACCAGTCCCGACCAGGCAGACGCAACGGCACGCTCCGGCTACCTGACCACGTCGGCGGCGGTGCTGAGGAGCGGCAGCATTGACTTCAAGGTCATGTTTCCGACGTTGACCTACCAGTTGGCGAAGCGTGAGATGGACGACGGCTTCCTTGAGCAGTCGTTCACGGTCGATCCGACGAAGGGCGCGCTGGTCGAATTCGGTGCCATGACGGGGAACGTCATTGCCATTCCTGCCAATACGATTTGCGACCCGGCCACGACCAGGTACGGGCCCACGGAGTGGTTGAAGCCGTGTACCCGTGCCACCAGGCCGATTGAGTTCGAGGTGACCACATGGATCGATCTGAAGGGTCGCCCGCAGGCCCGGTTTGAGCCGGACGTGCGGTTCGACCCCTCGGCCGCGAAGCCGGTGCAGCTGTTCTTCAAGGACTACCTGCTCAGGAACTACTCAACGATCTACATCCCGTACTGCCCTGTCATGGGCACGTGCGTGAAGGAAGAGGCGACTGACTCGTTCCTGACGACCAAGGTGACGCCGATCACAACTGGCGGATACTGGGTGTACCGCAACCTGCGTCACTTCTCGGGCTACAACGTCACCGCCTTCTGACGCCTCAATGGTGGGCGGCGGCACTCGCCTGATCGAGCGCTGACGCGATGCCAACCGGCTCGCGTCAGCGCTCGTGCGTCCGGCCACTGAATTCGTGGCCCCGCGTGACCGCAGGCGCTGTGTAGGAGTCGTCCAACGACCGATACTCTGAGACCGACCCGCTCGGCGAAGCGGCCCGGTGTTCCCCCACCGCCCTGAACGTTGCACGAACGCACCTGCCCGACGCCTCCCATGTCTGAATCGGCACACTCTGACGCAGCAGCGCCACCATCGGTCGTCGTCCGGCCGAGTGGGGCGTTCCGGTCTGTGCGGTCGACGGACACGGCGGACACGCTCATGTCCTCCGGACAGTCGTGCGAACGCAGTGGCGAGCGACAGGCCGCGCGCGACGCGTACAGGCGAGCCATCGCACTGCTCGACGCCACCGGCGATCAGCTGCGGAAAGTCTCGGTGCTGCGGTGGATCGCGCGTACCCACCAGGTTGACGCCGAGTACGACAGGGCGCTGGAAGTCATCGAAGCGGCGGAACGGCTGGCTACTGACATGGCGGACCGCGCGGGCCTCGGGCACTGCCTCATCGTCCGCGCGAACGTGTCGTGGCAGCGCGGCGATCTTGACGTCGCGATCGGTCTCTACACCTCGGCGCTGGACGTCGCGCACGAAGTCGGTGACGCACATCTCGCCGCCGTCGCATCGCAGAACCTTGGCGTTGTAGCCAGTGCCCGTGGCGCCTTCGATCAGGCGTTCCATCACTTCCGCGCAAGCATCACGGCGTATCGCTCACTGGGACATCCGCGCGACACCGCGATCGCGCAGAACAATCTCGGGCGTCTGTACCTCGACCACGGCGACTGGGACAGCGCCGAGAAGGAACTCGTCGAGGCGCTCGCACTGGCGCAATCGGTCGGCGACACGAATACCGCCACGATGATCGAGATCAACCTTGCTGACGTCTGGGTGCAACGCGCCGAGTATGGCAAGGCCAGTGAACTCTGCCAGCGTGCGCTGTCACGGTCCACGCCCGATGGCGACACGCACGCCGATGGTGAGGTGCAGAAGATCCTCGGGGCGATCGCCCTTGGCTGCAACGACGTCGCCGCGGCCGAACAGCATTTTGCACGCGCGGAGGAAATCGCCGAGAAACGCGAAGACCTCCTCTTGCGCGCGCAGATCGCCCGTGAACGCGCCGAGATGTATCGCGGGCAGGGCCGCACCCGCGAGCTGCTGCAATCGCTCAACCACGCCCACAGGCTGTTCACGCAGTTGCGCGCCAGTCAGGCGATGGCCGCGGTCACGGCGTTGATGCGTCGCCTGGAGCGCGACGTGCTCGATGTGGTGCGCGCGTGGGGCGAATCGATCGAAGAAAAGGACGCCTACACGCAGGGTCACTGCGAGCGTGTGGCCGACCTGGCGTGCGGGCTCGCGCGGCGCGCCGGAGTCGAGGAAGGCGCAATCTTCTGGTTCCGCGTCGGCGCGCTGCTGCACGACGTCGGCAAGATCGTGATCTCGTCTGAAATCCTCAACAAGAACGACAAGCTCACGGCCGACGAGTGGGACGTGATGAAGCTGCACCCCGGTGCGGGGTCGGACATCCTGAAGGAGATCAGCTTCCCGTACGACGTGAATGCGATCGTGCGGCATCACCACGAGAACTGGGACGGGACCGGGTACCCCGATGCGTTGAGCGGGGAGCGGATTCCGCTGTGGGCGCGTATCGTCTGCCTTGCGGACGTGTATGACGCCCTCACATCGGAGCGCAGCTACAAGGCTGCGTTGACGCACGAGGCGGCCATCGAAGTCATGCGCCGCGACGTCCGACGGCAGTTCGATCCAGCGCTGTTCATCCTGTTCGAGGATATCGCTCGCACATCCGCGCCACGCACGGTGGACACGTCGTCGGCGCGGAAGCAGGAGTCTCGCGCAACCGATGCCGTCGTCCAGTATGATGACCTCACCGGACTGTTGCTGCGCAAGGGGTTTCTGGCGGAAGCCGCACAGGTCCTCGCCGAGTCGGCCAGGCGACAGCAGCCGGTCACGCTGGCGGTGATCGACGTTGACCACTTCAAGTCGGTCAACGATACCTTCGGGCACCTGCAGGGCGACGACGTGCTGCGTTCCGTTGCCGGGCAGTTGCGCGACCTGGTGCGGAAGCATGACATCGTCGGCCGGTATGCGGGCGACGAATTCGTCCTGCTCTTTCCCGATACGCCGCAGGCCGAGGCGAGGGAACTCGCGGCGCGCCTCGGCGAGGCCGTCGCAGCGAACCGTCTCGCGATCCGCGAGCGGCGGGAAGGCACGATCGGCGTCACCCTGTCAATCGGCGTCGCAACCGCGGAGGCAGGACAGGGTGACCTGGAATCCATGTTCGCTGCCGCTGACCGGGCGCTCTACGTGGCCAAGCGGCGGGGTCGGAATCAGGTGGCCACCGCCGACGAGGCTGATGGCGAGACGCAGGTTGCCACGCTCCGATTTGATCGCTTCGTGGGGCGCGTCCGTGAACTCCGCAGCATGCTGGCGCAGCTCGAGCACGCATGCGAGGGCCGGCCGCGATTGGTGGCGATCGTCGGCGAGGCTGGTATCGGCAAGACGTCGCTCGTGCGGCAGTTGCAGCCCGAAGTGCGGCTCCGCGGCGGTACGATGGTGTTCGGCCGCTGCCTCGCCAGCGACGTCAAGCCGCCCTATGGCGCATGGGCCGAGATCATCAAGTCGATTCACGATCTCAACATCGTTCCGCCTCGCGAATGGAAGGAGCTGCCGCGCCTCGTGCCCTCGCTGGGGACGTCCGCCGAACAACCGCCCGCCGCCGGGAGCAAGTATGCATTGCTGGCGGAACTGGCCGACTACCTCAGGGAGGCGAGCGCGCGCTGCCCGCTGACGGTCGTTCTCGACGACGTGCAGTGGGCGGACAGCTCCACCTGGGACGCCACCGAGTACGTGCGCCACAATCTCAGCGACGAAAAACTGCTGATCTGCATGACGATGCGTGCGGAGGATCTCGGAGCCATCGCGGAACGCCGCCGTCATCTCTCCCGTGACGAGCGATTCAGCGACCTGCAGCTGAACCGTTTCTCGATCGAGGAACTGTCGACATGGCTGGAGACGATCCTGCATCAGGGCGAGATCGGGCGCGAGTTCCTGCGATTCATCCACAGGTACACGGAAGGAAATCCGCTGCTCGTGGTGCATGTGTTGCGCGCGCTGCAGGAGAGCGGCGGTGTCTGGTACGCCGGTCGCCGCTGGCAATGGAAGGACAATCCGGAACTCGAGCTGCCCACGGCGGTCTCGGACCTCATCGATGCGCGCATCGACCGGTTGTCGGAAGCAGCGCGCCAGCACCTCACCATCGCGGCGGTCGTCGGTCGGACCTTCGATATCGAGCTGGTGCTCTCTGCCGGCGGCATGAGCGAGGACGACCTGCTCGATGCCATCGACGAGGGTGTCGCCGCGCATGTGCTGGAGTCGACCGGTGACCAGACGTCCGACCGCTACTCGTTCTCGCACGGCCTGATCGGCGACGCGATCCGGCGTCGCGTGAACCGTCGGCGCCTCGCACGGATGCACGGCCAGGTTGCCGTCGCATTGGAGGAGCGTCACCCCGATTCGGTGGCCGCGATAGCCGCGCACTTCGATGTCGCGGGCAATGGTGCCAAGGCGTACGAATATGCGATGCGCGCTGCGGAACGTGCCGTTGGCGTGTACGCGCATCTCGAGGCAGCCGCATCGTACGCCATGGCCGAACGGCACGCGGCGTCGACGGAAGATCGCATGCATTGCCGCTTCCGCCACGCGTCGGCGCTCGAGATGGCCGGAGGATACGAGGAAGCGGAAGCACTCTGTGACCTCATCATTGCGGAACGGGTCTCGCTCGGTGATCGCGGCGCGCTGATCAGCGTGCGCCGCATGCGCGAGCGGCTGCGCAGCTTGCGCGGGCTGGCACTGGAACAGACGTGCGAGGCTGTCGAGAAACTGCTCGCCGAAGCGGTGCAGCTGGGGGACAGGCGTGAGGAAGTCGAGCTGCTGGGCATGCTCTCGCGCAACTACGCCCGACGCGGCGACCCGTCCGAAGCGCGCCGACTGGCGCGCCTCAGCGTGGAGGTCGCCGAAGGTCTTGGTGAGCTTGTGATGCTGGCGAACACGCTGATGCACCTCGGCTCGTCGTTCATCGAAGCAGAGGCGACCGAGGCGCTCGGCTGCTATCAGCGTGCCCTTGCCTCGTTCTCGTCACTTGGGGACCTGATCGGCCAGGCGCGCGCGCAGATCAACGTCGGCATCGCACAGTCGCGCTGCGGCGCGAACGACGAATCAGCGGCTGCGTACGCGATAGCGATCGATCTGGGACGTACGACGCATTCACCCGACATGACCGGCCTCGCGTCGCTCAACCTCGGCGTGCTGAAGATGAAGGTCGGCCAGCTGGATGAAGCTGACGGCTGCTTCTCGGAGGCCATGGAGCGGTTTGCGCTGCTGAACAACGAGCCGCATCGATTGGCGGCGCTCTACAATCAGGCCAATCTCGCGCGCGATCGGGACGACCGGGAGCGAGCAATGCGCCTGTACGGTGACGCCGCGGTCGTCGCGACATCGATGGACCAGCTCGACGTGGAACTCGGCGCACGCGCAGGTCAGGGTCTCGCATTTCTCGGCCTCGGCCGCCTGGCGGATGCGCGCGCCTGTCTGCAGTCGTGCAGCATGCGTGTGCGAGACCGGGCCGACTGGTGGTTCCAGGGTCGCGAGTTGCTCGAAGCGCTCGCGATTCGGATCCACCTGGAGCTCAAGGACGTTGCCGCAGCGCGGCAACGCTTCACTGATGCACTCGCGCTGGCGGAGCAGTCGGATACGTACGGTGCCGCCTGGTTGGTCGCGGAGGTTGCAGGGCCGCTGGGCGCCGTGGGTGTCCCGCTGGCAGACCAGCAGGTGGAGCGATTTGCCGACCTGGCGAAAGGGCTCGACTACGCGCCGCTTACAGCGAGATATGCCTCGCTCATGAGCCAGAGGCACGGCGTCAGGGCAACGATCTCGTAGATCGTTCAGGTGACGGTGCCGGCAGTGGCGCGCGCTCATGCGAGGAATCGACCGGCACAACGGCGGGGCGTTGGATACGGCCCGGAATCGCTGCCCACCGCACATTGCCACTGACTCGCATTTTGCGCAGCCAATCATTCGTTTCACCCCTCGTGAGGTGAAACTCAAACAGCATCAGTAACCAGGGCTGCCTGACCCGCGTTGTCGCGGAAACGCGAACATCGGAGTCTGCCGGCGGGTTTGCCGGTGGGTACGGCGAACGGCCAACATGAGGAGAGACAATGCTTTAGGCAGTCGTGTGGGTGCTCGACTCCGTGGCACGGACGGGCCAGCACAGGGGTCGCCGCGTCAGACAGGAGCCGACCGTATCATCAATGGTTGGGTTCGGCACATGACGTGCTCATCAATTCCCTTGCGGTGATCAGACAGGCCGCCAATCGAACCCCCAGCCCCACACGAGATGAAGCCGTTTTCGACACTTGCCAAGCGCGTCCTCATTGGCTGCAGCGTGCTGCTCGTCACTGCTTGCGGCAGCAGGAGCATCACCGAGCCGACGTCAGCAAAGTCTGGCTACCTGACGGTCTCGGCCTCGGTGAAGCGCCCCACGTCAGCCATCGCCCCGTCGAGTCCCGTACCGTCGAGTTCCGGACCGTCGAGCCTGACGCCGACGAGCACCACCGGACAGCAGAGCCCGCAGAGCACCGCGAAATCCGGCTACAACGTCCCCGCAAACTGACCGTGATGGGCGGCAGCCGTTGCTGCCGCCCGCACGCCATGGCACGGACGCGTTGCCCTGCGGCGGCGTGTCCGCACTTTGCTATCCAGCGGCTGGTGCGCGTGCACTGTGTGTTCCGGCCGGTGGATCTGCGCGGCGCGTTGCGACCGTCGCGCGACACCTCGCCGACATGGTCCGTCACCGACTCTTCAACGGACACGCCCCAACACGTCATGCCCTCCCCGCTGCCGAACCGACTGGGTGATATCCTCCGTCAACCGGGGATATCATCGACCACCAGGTGCATCGGCACCGCGCCGGTCGTTGCGTCGCACTCACGCTGGAATTCTTCACCCAACTCCGCGTGTGCCCGGTCGAGAATCTCGAGATACGTGCGACGAATGATTGCTTCGGGCGGGCGTGATGCCCTGCGCCAGACGACTTCGTCACGCGCGACGTACATCCACGCCGTCGCGCCGATGATTCGCACGTTCTCGACAACTGAATTCACACTGACACGCGAGTAGACCCATTCACGATGGTCAACGCGGCCATCTCCTCAGGCGAGATCAGGAGAGCGCGCAATGGATCCGTTCGTTCGCTCCAGACGCCCGTTCAGGTACACAACCCGCTCCGGCGTGACGAAGCGAGTAATCATGATACCTCCACGCCGACGTCGGCATCTGGACATCAGCTGGCACATCCCTTCGCGCACTACACGCGATCCATTCGGTACAGATCGGCGTCACGATCCGACTGCCCCTGGCACATGGCCGTCAGGATGCCGGCCGCGATGGCGCTGAACGTGATCCCATTGCCGCCGTAGCCAAGTGCGAACAGCACGCCGGGGTAGCGCTCGTCTTCGCCGATATACGGAAGACCGTCGGGTGTTTCGGCAAAGGTTCCGGCCCACTCGAATGCCGTTTCGGTCTGCACATCTGGAAGCAGCTTCCGCAGTCTCGCTTCCAGTCGGCGCGTCTTGCTCGGGATGAGCCTGTCACGCCATGTGGCGTTGCGAAACGGCACATCCTCTCCGCCCACGATGATGCGCCGATCGGGAGTGGTGCGCATATAGACATACGGTCGCGCGGATTCCCACACGAGAACTCCATCATCCCACGCGCCGAACGATCGGACACGCTCGGTGACCAGCGCGAACGTGCTGTGAAGGGCCACGCGATCCTGTCGCAGGAACTCCGGCAGTTCGTACCCGACCGCGCAGACCACGTATTTCGACCTGATGCTCACACCGCTGTCACAAGTGAGGCGTGCCACACCGTCGGCGAAGCCATAGCTATTCACATTCGTCTGCTCGTACCATCGCGCGCCGCGTTGCAACGCCCGATGGAGGAGTCCGCGTGTGAGCGACAGCGCGTCAACCTCGGCGGAGTGCCCGCTGCGGATGGCACCGTGTGACGGGAATCCATACGTCGCGCTCACGCGCTTCCCATCCCACCACTCGGCCCTCAGTCCGATTGCAGCTCGCGCGTCACATTCCTCGCGCAATCGTCGCGCATCGCGGCGAGTCGAGGCAAGGTAGAGACTCTGCCGGGGTGTGAAGCTGCACTCGGGAATCCCTTCGCAGATTGTCTTGAGCGCTGCGACGGCCCCAGCCGACGCCACGTACGCTCGCCGAGCTTTGGCCTCGCCTATCTTGTCTGCGAGGCGCAGCATTTCGACGTCGATCTCGTACTGCAGCAGCGCTGTGCTGGCGCTGGTACTGCCGAGCCCGGACTCGCGTCGGTCGAGGATCACCACATCAAAGCCGGCGGTCGTCAGCGCATCAGCGACGAGGGCTCCGGTAATCCCTGCGCCAACCACAGTGACGTCGCAGGATTCCGGTGAGGTGAGCACAGGCCTCGACGCTCGCAGTCCGTTACGGACGAGCCAGAATGCCGCGCCGGAATGGAGATTCATATGCGTCGTGACGACCGCACGAATCGGACCAGTCGGACCACTTCGTTTCGGCATGGCATGAAATGTGCTATCTTGTGCATCGTGTTCCGGCGTCATCGCGCGGAACACGTAAGCCTTACCGCGCGGAGCGTGATCCGCGAGTTGGAGGCGATTCCCGGCTCGGGCCGGCGGATCGCCTTTTTGCGTTTGCATGCTCGTTGTGCAGACGACGCTTGCGCTGTGCCGTGCGGCATCCTGGATGGCCAACTCCGAACGACAGAGAGTCCGCGTATGAATTCCCGCATGATCCTGCCCGCCTCCGGGCTGATGATGGTCTCCCTTTTTGCGAGCGCATGCTCGGGAAAGTCGGAAAGCGCCATCGAGAGCAAGACTGCAGACTCGACAACCACGTCGCCCTCTGCGGCAAGCGCCGATCGTCAGGGCACATCCATGGTGCGCTTCGTGAATGCGATGCCCGGTAGCGCGCCCCTCGACATGATGGGCGACTCCACGTCGCTCTTCTCGAATGTGGCGTTCGGCGATGTGTCCCAATTCAAGGAAGTCAGAGACAACCTGGTGAAGTTCACCGTTCACGCCGGCTCGTCAACGGCGGCGCTCGCCACCAACAATGAGACCCTGGCTGATGGCAATCACTACACGATCGTTGCCATGTCGGATCGTGAAGGTGGGGTGAGCATGCGTGTGATTCGCGATGACCTCGTGCCCGAAGGTGGTAAGGCGCGCGTGCGCGTGATTCACGCCGCTCCCGGTTTGGATGACGTTTCACTGACCTTGACCGGACAGCGCGACGCGCTCTTCAATGACGTGGACTACGGGTCGGAAGCCGGATTCAAGGATGTGGCGCCGGTGACCACTGGGTTTACCGTCCGAAAGGCTGAGGGCAATCGGTCTCTGCTGACGCAGAAGAGCATGGCGATGAACGCGGGCACGGCCTACACCTTTGTGCTGGCGGCAAAACCCAACGGGTCGCTGACGACCATCGCGTTCTCCGACTCTGCCACCGGCATGCCGATGAAGGGCACCCAACCGGAGTGAAGCAACAGGTGGGGCGTGCGTGTAAGGCATGGGCTGCCATTAGTTCATCCGGATAGTCCGCCGACAAGCGGCGCGGATACCCTTGACGGATGCGACGTTGGGCTCGGCAGTTGAAGGCGCGGGCGATTCCACGTTGTGGATGCGCCCGCGCCTTGTCGTTTTCATTGCCTGGTCGGACCGTTACGTATGGAGATGTCGTCGTGCAGCGGCCCTCTCTGCCATTATGCGTGAGACTCCGATCCATCCCGAGGTTACTCTCCGAGGGTGATCGAGGAAGTCTCCCTGTCGTCCGCTCATGTCGACCTGCCATGGTCTGATGCGGAAACCGAAGTGTCAGCCACCTGCACCCGTCGGCGGTTCACTACCGCGTACAAGCGGCAGGTCCTGACCGCTGCCGCTGCCAGTTCGAAACCGGGTGAGCTCGGGGCGTTGTTGCGGCGCGGCGGCGTGTGCTCATCGCATCTCGCATTCCGGGATTGCTCCAGGCGACGGTGGGCCGTGCGCGCAGCATCGGCGGACGACGGACGAAGCGTTCCGTGTGCGCGTTCTGCGCGGCCGTGACGGCCGTGCCGCGTGCGGTGTGCGCAGCTGTCGGAGGTCGTAGGGTGTGTGCAGGGCCAGGGTTGAGCGCCACGGGACGGGGCTATCGATGCCGCTCAAGCATCCACGGGAATGCCATGCGGACCCCGTTGGCAACCATCAAGGTGTGTCCCTCGTGTGGCAGTTCCTGATACGTCGCCGTTGGTGTGCCACTTGCGGCCAGCCTGACGTTTCTCGCCGGGATGATGGGATCGAGCTCCGCGCCGATGAACAGCATCGGCGGTGCGCCATCCACGTTGACCGGCGACCCGCCAGCCAGGCAGATCGCTGCGGCGATTGCTGCGGGCCGCTGCGAGGCCAGTCGGGCCGAGAGCCCCGCGCCCATCGAGTGACCAAGCACGTACACTCGCGTCGTGTCCACGTTGTACTCAGCGCGAAGCTGGGCGAGCAGGATGTCGAAGTTCACTGGCGATGCGCCAAATGGAGTTGTCGCAGGCGATACGAACAACACACCCTGCGACCGTGCCATCGTCGGCGTGATTCCGGCGCCGTAGGCATCGACGAAGATGTTCTCGTCGGCACCCGCACCGTGGAACGCGAACAGGACCGGAACCGGCGACTTCGATCTGGCGACGGATGGCGCTGCGACGATCCTGTACGGAATCACGGCATTGTTGACGCCGCGAAAGCTGCGCCACAGGTCACCGGCAAACGACGCGTACGGGTTTCGGCCGCGTTCGAGCGCCGCCACTTCCCGTCGGAGGTCTGCCGCGAGCCGAACCGGATCACTGAGAAACTCCGCGCCTCGCTCGAGTGACGGCACATCCACCAGCAATCCCGCGCGGGCCCGTGCGGAAACGAGTGCCTGCGCGAGTGGGCCTGTCGAGTCGATCCGTGACAGTCGCGCGAGCAACGCATCCCTCGTCACTGACGGCGCTCGCCCATCGACACGGCGCGGCGCGGCGGCCGCGGCCGGAGACACTGGCGCACCGCTGAGTGCAACGGTGATCGAGTCAATCGTCCCCACGGCCGCGGCAAAGCGCCCGCCGAAGAAGCTCAGCGTCGAGCCATCGAAGGCCCGGTTGACACGGGCACGCGTCGTATCGTCCAGCGTCAGCGCCGAGACGACGCGGTCGAGACGCATATAGGCCTTTCCGAGGTCCGCGCGCGTGACCGCGACGGGAGCGACGGCAACCTGGGTCGTCGCCCGTTGCGGGGTTGCGAGACCAAGGAGCAGGGCGACTGCGAGGTGTGTTCGGTATCCGATTGTCATCCGCTTTCCGCTGCGTCGAGGAGTGAACCTGCACCGCGTCAAAGGTAGCCCGCATCTGCACGAGCCGGTGAACCGGTGGACACGGGCCTACTGTGATGAAGTAGAAGTTCGCATCAGAATTGCCGGCCCTTCTTTGCTGCGAACTTCCGCTTCAACACACTACCGCGTGGGCGCGGCGGGACCACCATACGCTGGTCGCTGCCATTTGATCCGTGTGTATGCCATGTGAAACCCCTGCCGCTCGGCGTTGAGCTGAGATGTGCTTCCAGGGGCTGCACACATCATCGCCAGTCTGCAGCCGGCACCGCGCGCGAAGCGCAGTCGCTCGACCAGCAGCGCAGACTGCGCGCCACGACCGCGAAACGCAGGCACCGTGCTCGCACCAGCCAGCAACGCCACCTCCCCGTGCATGGCGAGCCCGCCAGTCGCGACAAACCGCCCATCCAACTCCGCCACGAAGCAGTGCATGCCTTCACTGTGCGCGCCGACCCAGGCCAGCTCTTTCACAACCGGCGACAACTCAGCGTCAGTCGCCCAACCCTCGGCTGACGCAGCTGCCCACACGTCACGCTCGTCTGGCGTGATCTCGCGCACATGGGGCCACTGCGGATGCACCTCATTCGCGAGATCATCGAGTGAACGGTGCAACACCGAGGTCAGCTCGACCGGCACGTAGCCGCGCGTGGGCAAGCAGCGCAACAGTGACGGAGCGGCGAGTGGACAGAGTTCGATGGTCGTATCAGCACCGAAACCGTCAAAGAATGATTCGATCCGCGCGAGATCATCTTCAGTGGTGACCTCGCTGAGCCCGAGCCCGAAGACCTGGGTGAGCGGTGATCCGACGCCATCGTACATGGCGTAGCCTCCACCGGCCATCATCCACGTCGCGCCGCTCCCGGGGTCGAGCTGCGCCCGCGCAGTCACGAAGGCCTTGTTGCTCAGCGCCTCGGTGCTTTCCAGGTCGTACGCAAGCGTCAGATCTGTGACATTCATGCCGAATTATAACCCGGCGCCGTGGGACAGGACGGCGGCTCAGATCAGGCTGGTCATCTTCGCGAGCTGCACCAACGCGGTCGTATCGCGCGCACCGAGGCGCTGCACCATGTTGTTGCGATGGTTGCCGACGGTATTGACGCTGATGCGCAACCGATCGGCAATCTCCTTCGTCTCGAGTCCGGCCGCGATCTGGCTCAGGATCTCCTTCTCCCGCGCGCTGAGCAAGTCGTGCGCCTCGATCTCACGAAGGTCGCCCGAGTGCATCGACTGCACGCGCGATCGCTGCGGACACGCGGTTCCGTGACTGGATGGCTGACCATGATGACGCGGAGTCGCGCGCGCGATCTCGTGCGGGTGCGCGCACGGCGGGATCGCGCCCACGACCGCGCCGTGGCGCACGCTGTCATCGACGCGACCCCCGTCAGCATCGGCTGCTCCACTTCGTGGGATATCACCGGCAGACTGGAGACCGACGAGCGCGAGCTCGCGCTGTCTCTTGCACTGCTGACGTTGCCGGACAAGCAGCGTGAGGCAATCGCTCTCGTCTTCCTGCAGAACACATCGCACACGATCGCGGCGGATCAACTCGGCGTCCCACTCGGCACCGTCAAGACGCGTGTCAGGCTTAAACTGCGTCGGATGCGCACGGAGCTCGAACGCGCCGGCGTCACGCGTGTCGATGCGGATCGGGGCGTGTGGCAGCTGCGCGCCGGATGAAACACGCTGCGGTGGGCATCACGTCACCCGCTATGGCTTGACCCGCCCGATCACCATGCTCCGCCACCGCCTGCACTTCGGCTTGCCCGTTTGCCCGCACGTCGTATCCCAGCCACTCTGCAAGGTGCTGTCGGCAAAGGCGGCGGCAATCCACACCGTGCGATCGTCAACCGGGTCAACGCTCGCCGAGGTGTGGTCCAGCTTACCGCCGCCATTCACGAACGGGCGTACGGTCACTGTGGTTGCGAGTGAGTCGAATCGCGCGGTCGGCATCCATTCACCGGCCTTCAGGAGCCGACTGCGGCTCAGCCCGCGCGCATCGGCGTAGTGCACGCTGTACCTCGCCTCGGGGAACAGCGGCGACGCGGTTTCTACGGGGATGCGACCGTAGACGAACACCATGTTGCCATCCTGCGTCACTGCCACCGACGGGACCTCGTAGCTCACGCGATCGCTGGCTGCGTCGCTCGTCGCGTGCAACCCGAAGTACGTGTCGAGAAAACCGCGACTTGGCAACGTGCTCGGTGCCGGCAGCCCGGCCGTGCCGAGTACCAGCGGAATCCGCACCAGCCGCACGCTGTAGCGCGCCGGGCGGACGTTCGCGACCATGTCCTCGACCTTCAGGTGTCCGGCGAGGTACAGGTTGTCGCCACGACGAACGTCAAACACGTTGCGTTGATCAGGGAGCGTGGCGTCCAGTGTGACGCTCGTCTGCTTGACCGAGGACGGCTGCGACAGCGATGCGAATGACCTGAAGGAGTACAGGTGGAGGACGTCGCCATCGCGCCGCGTCAACGATGTCCAGTCACCGGTGATCGTCCCGTGGTTCGCGACGGGCACGACATTCGCGTCCGTCTCGCTCGCAAAGAGCTTCCACGACGGCGGCCGGGGTCGTCCACTCTTCAGTGAATCCATTGGGAGGATGTAGGCAGTCGGCGTCGGTCCTTCGCGCCACTCCTGCGTCTGATAGCTGTTGTGTGCGATCACGACCACGCCGTGCTGCGCGATCACGCGCGGCCAGTCGGAGTAGCTGGATTCCGTCGTCATGTACTGCCAGAAACCATCACGCGGATCCTCCGTCTTCGAGATGGCGATGGCGAAGTACCGTCTGACCGCCGGGTCTGTCGCTTTCGTGGCTGTGCCATCTGCGAATGTCAGCCCGTCACCACGCGCTGCCGAGACGACGACGAATCGACGGCTCGTCCGATCGTAGATCACGCGGGTATCGTAGAACTCGACGATGCACGGGTTGGGCGTCTGGACGGCGTGACACTCCGCGAACCACGGGCCCGTCCCGATGTGGCGATTGATGTTCTGCTCGTTTGGTGTCCCGTTCGCATTGTCCGCGGCCACGAAGGTCGCGAAAAACTCGTCCGCCGCCATCTGCACCGGGAGACCGTTGCGCGGCGCGAGCAGCTGCCCGTCACGGTTGAAGAAGGCCACCTCGTGATCCTGCGACACCATGATGAACTTGTGTCCAACCGCAATCATCGGATCGAATCCCGCGGAGTTCACACCGGTGCGAATGGGCGTGCCAAGGAGCGCGGGTGACGGTGAATCGGCTTCGAGTGGTTCCATGCGTTCGCCGGCCGGCTTCCAGCCCAGGTCACCTGGGCGCAGTCCGCCCGGCCGCGGTCCGCGTCGCGCGGGGACGCCGCGCGACGCACCGACATCGATGCCGGTGTGAGCCTCCGACACGTCGGGCAGTGCGGTCACGATCGGGCTCCGTACCATGCGGAACTGGCGTCCCCACTCGCCGCGCAGCAACGTCACCGAACGATCCCGCCACGCGATGACCTTCATTGTGCCGCTTTCGGACTTCACGGCCGTGACAATGCGGTCCGTGCCGAGCGTGATTGCCGTGAGCAGCGATGCATTCCCGGCATCAACGGTGTTGAGCCGGACCAGGTCACCCACTGCGTCCCAGGCGATCAGGCGCATCGTCCCGGCGGCCAGGCGGACTGCGACGATCGCGTGCGCGGTGCCGCGAGTGGTGACCGCAACGGCATTCGCTGTGCCGGCGTTCGCCTCCGAGCGCTGCGTCAGCACACCGGATGGCGTGACATTCCACGATGTGAGTACCAGCGATCCATCGTTGGCACGCCGCCCAGCCGTGACGACGCGCTCACCTGAGAGTGTGGCCATCGTGAACTCACTGATGCGCGGGCCTGAGATGGTGCTCCGTGACGTAAAGCCACCGCTGGCATCGACATCCAGTGCCCGGAGCAGAATGTGGCCGCTGGTCGGACGGATGGCGACCACGATCCGGCCTGGCGCCACGCTCACGACTTCCTGCTGAACGCTCTTGCCGAACGTCGTGTCACGCAGCCTGGTGATCGCACCGCTGACGCTGTCGACACGCCAGGAGATGAGTTTCAGGTCGCTGTCGCTGGTTCGTACCGCCGTCACGGCCGTGTTGCGATTGATCGCGACGATCGCAACGTCTCGCATTGCACCCGCGTCTGTGGACCCGGACCGCGTGACGATGCCCGTGGCTCCAATGCGCCAGCTGATGATTTTCAGTGCGCCGGTTTCCGTTCGCACCGCCGTCACGAGTTGATCGCGTCCCATCTGTGCGGCCGCAATGCGGTCCGTTGCTCCCGCAGACTCGCTGCCGATCTGCGAGACCAGCCCATCGCTGCCCAGCTGCCAGGCGATGACACGAAGCGTGCCGTCCGACGCGCGAACCGCCGTCGCAAAGCGCGCGGGACCCAGTGGGACGCTGACGATTTGTGTGACGGCGATGGATGTGGCATCGCCGAGGCGTTCGATGGCGCTCTGGGCAGCAAGGGTCTGCGACATGGCTGACAGCGCGAGGGCGCCAGCGGCACGACAGCACAACGCATTATGGCGTGGCATCACTCCCCCTTGGGTCAGGTGGCAGGAATCCGTGCACCGCTTGGTCCGCACGTACATGTCACCATGGATGCCGTCAGCGAGGAGTGCAAGCGGGCCCTTGCGGCGGCCGAGTTCCTCTCCGCACAATCCGCCGCGTCGCTCGTGCCGTGGCGTGCCTCGATCGCGTCGTGGCACGCCACTACTCTTCGTCCCATGACGGCTCTTCTCATCGTTTCGGCTCTCGCCTGCATCCTTGGCGAGTACCTCGACCTTCGGACGCTGGTGTACGTCGCCAAGCCGCTTGCGACGATCGCCGTGATTCTGATTGCAGCACGCAGCACACATCCGGTCAGTGGACGGTACAAGGCCTTGATCACCGCCGGTCTCGTCTGCTCACTCGCAGGCGATGTCTTCCTCATGCTGCCAGGCGATCAGTTCGTCGCCGGGCTCTCGAGCTTCCTGGTTGCGCACCTGCTCTACATCACGGCGTTCGTACGACACGGCGGGGGCCTGCGCGACCCGAAAGCAGCACTGGTGTTCGCGATCGGCATCGTGATGCTCGCCGTCCTCTGGCCGACACTCGGCGCACTGAGGATTCCTGTCACCATCTACGTCGTCGTGATCGCCACGATGGCGTGGCAGGCGATCGCGCGCTGGCGCCTGCTGGGTACTGCGGACGCACGACTGGCCGCCGTGGGTGCGATGAGTTTTCTGGTCTCCGATGCGTCGCTCGCGTTCGGCAGGTTTCGCGGCGAGCTGCCGGGCAGCACGGTGCTCGTGCTCGCGACCTATTGGTTCGCTCAGTGGTGCATCGCGCGCTCGGTGACCCCGTCGCGCACGCCGCGCTAGGCGGCGGCCAGCGCTCATCGCGCCACGCGCGGCCCCCGCGGGCCCGGCCGGGCCACGCTGGGCGGTCGGCATCCGGCGGCGGCATCGCCCGTGCTTGGTTCCATTAATATTCTGCTGTACTCGGCATAATCGGCGAATTCAATGTCATTTCTGCACATTTATCGACTGATAAGACGAGTAAGCGATAATCGCCTATTGTGGCGAGTAATATTGCTTTTTCCTATCTACTCGCCATATTTGTCGTATTATGAAGATCACAGAGCACCTGTCGGATGACGGCATCCTGCGAGAGCTGGGTAGCCGGCTCGGTGGTACCAGACTCGAGCAGAACCTGACACAGGAGGCCCTCGCGGAACGGGCGGGCGTCTCGAAACGCACGATCGAGCGGCTGGAATCCGGCGAAGTCGCGACCCAGCTCTCGGGCTTCCTCCGCGTCTGCCGAGCCCTTGGCATCGCGGACCGGCTGGACCTGCTGGTACCGGAACCCGTGCCGAGCCCGATGGCGCTGCTGAAGCTCCAGCGCCGGAAGCGACAGCGGGCAAGCGGCAGGAAGGCCGGCGACGCACACGAGCCGTGGCGCTGGGGCGAGCAATCGTGATCGCCGAGGTGCGGCTGTGGGACCGGACCATTGGCGCGGTCGCACTCGACGACGGGCGCGAGGTGGCGGCGTTCGAATACGACCCCGCGTTCCAGCGGAGCGGCATCGAGCTGTCGCCGCTCGTGATGCCACTGCGTGACAGGGTGTACGAGTTCCCCGCCCTGCCGCGGCAGACGTTTCATGGGTTGCCGGGACTCCTCGCCGACTCGTTGCCGGACCGATTCGGGAACGCGCTCATCGACGCGTGGCTCGCGACGACGGGCCGCACCCCGGAGAGCTTCGGCCCGGTGGAGCGGCTCTGCTACACGGGGACACGCGGCATGGGCGCCCTGGAGTTCGCTCCGGGGCTTGGTCCGAAATCACGAAGGGCAACCGCCATCGATGTCGACACACTCGTGCAGCTCGCCAGTGACGTGCTCACCCGGCGCGAGGACTTGCAGGGGCATTTCCACGACACGGAACGTGCGAAGGCGTTGCAGGAGATCCTTCGTGTCGGCACGTCAGCCGGCGGTGCGCGGGCGAAAGCCGTCATCGCGTGGAATCGTGCGACGAACGAGGTGCGGTCCGGGCAGATCGCGGCAGGCGACGGATTCGACTACTGGTTGCTCAAGTTCGATGGCGTGACGGGCAACCGGGACAAGGAAATGGAGGACCCGAAGGGATATGGGGTCATCGAGTATGCGTACCACCTGATGGCGCTGGCGGCGGGGATCACCATGAGTGAATGCCGGCTGCTGGAGGAGAACGGACGGCGGCACTTCATGACGCTCCGATTCGACCGGCGTGCCGGCGGCGAGAAGCTGCACATGCAGTCGCTCTGTGCGATGGCCCACTTCGACTTCAATCAGGCGGGCGCCTACGCCTACGAGCAGGCGCTGCTGACGATCCGTCAAATCGGCCTGCCGATGGAGGCCGTTGAAGCGCAGTTTCGTCGCATGGTGTTCAACATCGTGGCGAGGAACCAGGATGACCATGTCAAGAACATCGCCTTCCTGATGAACAAGCAAGGCGAGTGGTCGCTGGCTCCGGCGTTCGACGTCACGTACAGCTTCAATCCCGACGGTGCGTGGACGTCAACGCACCAGATGACGCTGAATGGAAAGCGGGATGGTTTCACCCTCGCGGATTTCGACGCGTGCGCGAAGGCGGCGCTGATGAAGCGCGGTCGCGCCTCGCAGATCATCGACGAGGTCCTGACGGCAGTGCGCCGCTGGCCGGAGTTCGCCGCGACGGCGCAGCTCTCTGACGCCTGGCGTGAGCAGATAGGGCAGAGTCACCGGCTGTCCTTCCCGCTGCAGTGACCTGCGTCAGTCGCCGGCGCTACAGCGACGTCCGCAGCCGCCAGATTTCCGGGAACAGCACCACGTCGAGCATCTTGCGCAGGTAACTCACACCGCCGGTGCCGCCGGTCCCGCGCTTGAAGCCGATCACGCGCTCAACGGTGGTCACGTGCCGGAACCGCCAGAGGCGAAATGCGTCCTCGAGATCGGTCAGCTCCTCACCCAGCTGGTACAGGTCCCAGTACTCACGCGGATTGCGGTACACGTGCAACCACGCCGCTTCGACCGTCGCATCCGCGACATACGGCCTGGTCCAGTCACGTGTGAGATGACTCGACGGCACCTCGAGCCCACGGCGCGCGAGGAGCCGCAGCGATTCATCGTACAGCGACGGCGCTTCATATGCGGCGATGACACCCGCCAGTCGATCGGGGCGATGGGCATGCGGCCGCAGCATGACTCCGTTCTTGTTGCCCATCGCAAACTCGATGCAGCGATACTGAAAACTCTGGAAGCCGCTCGAATTCGCCAGGTAGCCGCGAATCGCGCTGTATTCCGGCGGCGTCATCGTCGCCAGCACGTCCCACGCGTGCACGAGCTGCTCCATGATCTTCGAGACGCGCGCCAGCATCTTGAATGCGGTCGGCAGGTCATCGGCCGCAATGTGCTTCACCGCGCCCTGCAACTCATGCAGCATCAGCTTCATCCAGAGCTCACTCGTCTGGTGCTGGATGATGAAGAGCATTTCGTCATGTGCCGGCGAGAGCGGCTTCTGCGCGCCGAGCACGGCGTCGAGCTGCAGATAATCGCCGTAGCTCATCGCCTCGCTGAAGTCGAGCATTGCCTCGTCTTCGACGACGGCCTTCTCGGGCTCAGGCGTTGAATCGGAGTTGGCGTAGATGCACATGGCGGCGATCCCTGTGTGGCCTGCGTCAGTGGAAGACTGAAGCTGAAACGTAGCGGGAAATTGCACGGTCGCCGCCTTCAGACCGGTGGCAGGCGATCACCGCGACGGGCACGGGCGAGGCATGACCGGTGCGAGCAGCATCGACGGGTTGCACGCAACGCCGGCGGCACCGCAATACACTTCATCCCGGCATGCCCCGCTCCCATCGCCTACCTGAAGCCATTCGTCATGTCGCGTGACTTCTGCACGAGCTTTCCGACAGCGCTCGGTGTCTGCACGATCATGTGGTCTGATCGCGGGGTGACGCGCCTGCTGCTCCCGGATCCGGATCGGGCAGCCGGCGCGGCAGCCAACGGGGTGACCGCCACTCCCCCGAGCGAGACGATGCGTTGCATTGCCGGGCTGCAATCCTACTTCTCGGGTGCCGCAGTTGACTTTTCGGACATCGCGCTGGACTTCGAGCGCGTGGACCCGGGTACCGTGCCGGTCTATCAGGCGTTGCGCCGGATCGGCTGGGGTCAATTCACGACGTACGGGCAATTGGCGACCGCCGCTGGCAAGCCTGGCATGGCGCGCGCGATCGGTGTTGCGATGGCGCGCAATCCGTGGCCGGTGATCGTACCTTGCCACCGTGTACTGGCTGCAGGCGCTCGCCTCGGCGGATTCTCCGCGCCAGGTGGAGCACGCACGAAGGAACGGCTCCTGATGCTCGAGCGGGTGCAGGCGGGCGACATTCAGCCGACGCTTCCGGGGCTGTTCTGACTCGACGCTGACCAACGCGGGATGGCCCGCGAGCATCGACGCTCGCGGATTGGCGCCTGCAGGGATCTACGTGTGCGGCTCGGTGATGTAGCGCACTGCGCCAACACGATTCCCTTCCGGGTCTTCGAAGTACAGCACCTCACCGACGGTCGGGATCGGCGATTTCGGCATCACGATCGTGCCTCCGTTCGCAGTCACGGCGGCGGCGATCGCATCCACGTCGCGCACGGACACGCTGCACTCGAAGCAATTGGGGCCGCCGTCACCTTTCGGTGCCATCCGGGCGTGCAGCAGGCCCTGAATTCCCGGGCTGGTGTCATCACCGGTATGGATGAGGTAGAAGTCCGGCGGCCCCCACGGCTCGAAGCGCCAGCCAAAGACAGCTTCGTAGAAGCGCCGGGCCCGGTGAACGTCTGTGGCGTGGATGGCAAAACTCGCGACGTTGTTTGGCATGCTCAAACGGTAGCGCCATCGGCAGTGGGAGCGCAATCCAGACATGCACTCAACAGCTCTCGATGTCATGGCGCTGGGTGACCGACGAGCCGCACGTCCGCGTTCGAGGCTGTTCCGCGGCGATGTGCAAGAGCCCGGCTGTGCCGCCGCACCTGCACGCGTGCCGCGCTTGCGTGTCCAGGCCACTCGCGTGCTGTAACTTCGTGGATCCAGCCCATCGTTGGACAAGGGCGCATCGAGGAGCATGTCAGTGTCCGTCATTTCATCTCGTGCAGGAACGGTGCAGCATTCTGCACGGCGCTGCATCGTCGTGTTGGCAACTGTGACGGCTGGCGCCACCGCGCCGATCCGCGCGCAAGGCGTAACAGGCGTGACCCCGGTGCCGCTGCCAGCCAACACCACACAGGTCGTGCTTGCGTTCGATCGCGCATTGGATGGTCGCGGCAACGTCCTCGGGCCAGGCCGCATCCGCATCAGTCAGGGGCGCATCACGTCGCTCAGCGCAGGGCGCAGCACACATGTGATCGATCTCAGCGGGTATACCGTCATGCCGGGCTGGATCGACACGCACGTGCATCTCGACTCACACTGGGATCGCACCGGGCGCATCGCCACCGAGACGGAACCGCCGATGGAAGCGGCACTCGGCATCGCGATGGCGGGGTGGGAGACGCTGATGGGCGGCTTCACGACCGTGCAGACCGTGGGTGATCCGAGCGAAAAGCCCCTCCGCGACATGATCCGCGATCACGGTTTCCCCGGCCCGCGCGTGCTGACATCGCTGGCGTGGATCGAAGGCAAGGGAGACAGCACGGGCACCGAGGAACAGATGCGTGCACTCGTGCGCCAGCGACAGGCGGAAGGCGCAGACCTGATCAAGATCTTCGCGTCAACCAGTCAACGCGTCGGTGCGCGCCCAACGCTGACGCAGGCGCAGCTCGCGATCCTGTGTAGTGAGGCGAAGTCGCTCGGCATGCGTTCGATGGTGCACGCTTACCGTTCGCAAGTGAGCGCCGCCGCACTCGCCGGATGCGACCAGATCGAGCACGCCACCTACGCCACGCAGGAAGACCTCACCACCGCGGCGCGGATGGGGACATTCATCAGTCCGCAGGTGGGCCTCGTCGTGCAGAATTACATCGCCAACAAGGCGCGGTACCTCGGTGTGGGCAACTACACCGAAGCAGGGATGCAGACGATGGACAAGGACCTGCCGCTCGACTTTGCCATCTGCCGGATGGCGGTCCAGACGCCGGGCGCCAAGGTGGTGTTCAGCACTGACGCGACCGCCGGCGCGCATGGTCGCAATGCCGAGGAGTTCATAGGGCGCATTGAACACTGCGGACAGTCGCCGATGGCGGCACTTGTGTCTGCGCAGTCACTCGCCGCGACAGCGATGGGCCTCAGCGATCGCATCGGAACGCTGGCACCGGGCTACGACGCGGACATCATCGCGCTGGATGGTGATCCGCTCAAGGATCCGACGGCGGTGCGGCGCGTGGTATTCGTGATGCGTGGCGGCATCGTGTACAAGTGGATCGGACCGCGCGGTTCGCACTGATAGAGCCTCTCCCCTTTGCTGGCGAGCACGGCGGTATGTGAACCCGGTGCGTCGGCACGGCGCCGGAGTGAGTGGGACCGTTGGGACGGAGCGAGCGTGCTTCCTGTTATGGTACGATCTGTTGGCCGCCTTTTCGGACTCGCATATCAAGGAGCTGGCCCAATGCTGGTCCGTTTCCTTCCCGCCATTCGCGCGTGTGTCATCGGCCTCGCGGTGCTGCCCGCTGCCGCGAGCGCGCAGCAGGAGCCACGAATCCGGGCGCGCAGCTCGGTGCTGCTTCGACCGCCGGACAGCACGGTCGTCGCCGCCGCACCCACGCGTCCAGTGAGCGCATCAGTAAACACGGCGGTCCTGGCCGGCGCGACGCGCACGGACCCACGATCACCATTGGTGATTGCCGCGACGCGCGCACCGCGCGACACGGCGCGACGCGTTCCGGGGACCAGAGTCACCACGCCGGTCGCTCCTGCACCCGCGATTGATTCAGCGGTCACGCCGCAAGCGGCAGCGCGGCGCCTTGCGACGTCATTATACGGGAGAAAAGCGAAGCTGGAGACTGTCACCGTCATCAATGATCGCGCGGCGGGCGTCTGGGTTGGCGATGCGGCGGAAAAACAGCCTGCGCCGCCCGGACTCGACGTGAAGGAAGGCGTCGTGCTCCCGTTCCGCTACATCGTGCTC
Organism: Gemmatimonadaceae bacterium; assembly: GCA_031373905.1. Lineage (GTDB taxonomy): Bacteria > Gemmatimonadota > Gemmatimonadetes > Gemmatimonadales > Gemmatimonadaceae > JACMLX01. The sequence continues at coordinate 29,212 of JANMNM010000235.1, forward strand.
GACCGTGCCCGTGGCGACATGATGGCACTCAAGCCGTGGTTCGACGATGGTGGTGGACTGCGCTATGACTCGCGGCGTGGCGCGTACGTCGGCACGTTGCGCATCGGGCTGCGCGATACGCTGCACGGATCGCAACGGCGTGCGCTCTCGCCGCGGATCAGGATCTCCGTGACGTCGACCGCGGACTCGGTGACGCCGGAGGTGCTCGAGATCAGCGAGACGAATCTGTTCGTCACCAAGGCACGACTGGTGACGCGACGCATCGCCAATGCGTTGCGCGTGACGGTCTGGCCCGAGTTCACGCAGAAGAGCGTTGATCTGTGGATCCCGTTCCAGCCTGATTCGGTCATACTCAGCGTGGACCGCCCCGAGATCGCCGGCTTCGCACTCGAGGACGTCAACGTGACGGTCGAGTTGTCACCTGGTGCCGCGGCACCCACGGATTCGATCGCCGTCTCGCTGTCGTCAACCGGTGGCACGTTTTCCACGGGTCCGGTGGTGTATCCGAAGGGTGGCACACCGGTCGTCACCCGATTGCGCTCGAGCGGTCTGGGCCCGCAGCTGATCACGGCGCGCGCGGGCGTCCTGCTCGCCGGAGAGCGGAAGGTGCAATTCGGCTTTCCCTATGGCCTGCTGTTCGGTGCGGTGCTTGGTGCGCTGCTTGGATCCATCATGCTCGTGCTTCGCGAACGCAAACGCCCCGACGCACCGGCGGCCGGCTGGCTCATCGCGAGCGGCGTGATTGCGGGGCTGCTGACCGCGATCGTCGCGGCGGCGGGGTTGGTGAAGATCCCGGGCTTCACGCTCCCGGCCGGCGGTGGCGCACTGATCTCGGTGCTGGCCGGCGCGCTGGGCGGGTACGTGGGGCCCAAGGGATTCGAAGTGCTCTTCAGCGCATTTGGCGCGGGCAAGGCGAAGACTGCCAACCTGTGACCGTTCCGGGGGACAGGTCCGCGGCACGGAAGACGCTGCCCGCGATTCAGCCGCCGTTCAGAACGACACCATCTGCGTGAACTTCACCAGCAACGACCTGCCGGGGATGGGTGAATCGGGCGTCAGGATGCGCTGATCGTTGTACACGATGAACAGGTCGCTCAACGGGTGATGAATGAGGTTGAACCGGATGTTCGCGTTGAACAGCTTGCTCACGGCGTCGTACTGTGAGAGCGCGTCCACGAACATGTTCGGCGTGAACGAGTAGCTCGATCGCACGGTGGTCAGGCTGTTCGTGAAGCGCAGCGCCGGCAGCGTCAGGTTTGCTTCCGTGCGCTGCAGGCCGACGGTGGCGCGGAAGCGGTAGTTCGGCCGGAACTGCACCGATCCATTGACCGTTTTCTGCGTGCCGGCGTACAGCCCGCCGAAGATGATCCGCGTGCTGGTGGAGAACATGCGACTCTGATCGGTGGTCAGGAACACCGCATGCTCGTTCCATCCGTATCCACCGGCCGGAATCGGCGACGCCATCTTCGCGTTCGGCCTGAATGGCGCCAGGAGCCGGTTGAACGTCGGGTTCTCCGACCACTCGACCACGCCACCGTTGTTGAAGAAGAAGCTGACACCGCTGTGTAGCCGTTTTGCCAGCATCTGGCCGGTCAGGTTCTCCTGATAGTCCCAGACGATATGCGGGTGGATCTCCCGCACTCCATGTGCGCGCAACCACTTCGTGCGCGGGCGTACGCCGACGTCCGCGAGGTACTTGCGCATGCCGATCCGGCGATAGAACCCGAGATCATTCTGGAAGCCATCTCCAAGCTGCATCAGGCCGCCCTTTCCGTGAAAGAAGTTGCCTTCCCAGTTCACGGTGGATCGCCAGGCGTAGTCGCCACTGGTGATACCGGGCGTGGAGGTCTTCACGGCATAGGAGTTCCAATCCAGGTTGCCGAAGAGCCGCACCTGATTGTCGATCCCGACCACACGGTTGGCGTAACTCGATCCCGACGTGTGGACGTTCTGCATCGCGAACAGACCGATGTCATTGCCGGTGCGTCCCAGGTTCTGTCGCAGCCGGAAGACACTGGCATTGGATGCGGGATCAGTGCCGAGGGCGCGATCCTGTACGCTGAGAATCCCGAGCCGCGTCTTGTCGGTGAGCCGTCCGGTGAGTCGGAATCCACCCAGCACCGGAATCGGCAGCCCCCCTGCGGTGAGGCCGATACGGCGCGAGAAGAACAGCAGGTTGTCCTCGTCGGGGGTCGGCGTCGGATTGACACGGTTGTTGCGTGCGGCATCGCCGACGTAGAACACACCGGAGTTCTCGAGAAAGAAGTCGCGCTTTTCAGGGAAGAATTGCGAGAACTGCGTCAGGTTCACCTGTTGTTCGTCGGCTTCCGCCTGGCCGAAGTCGGGATTCACCGTGAGGTCCATCGTCAGGCCCGAGGTGACCGCCGCCTTGATGTCCACACCGACGTCGATGTTGTTCGTCATGCTCGGTGACGGCGCTGCCGTCGTGCCGAGCGGTCGGACCGCGTTGCTGGCGAAGTAGGGCTTGACGCGCAGGTCGCGTCCCGCGTTGCCCGTTTCGAGGCCGTCCAGCGTTCCCGCGAGCGAGACGCGATTGAGGCTGAACGCGCGCGGGACGGGCGCCCAGAACGACACCTCGTTGAGGCGTCGCAGATGCCGGGAGAAATTGATGCCCCACGCGACATGGTTGGTCTTGTCGAAACGCAGTGACCGGAACGGAATGCGCATCTCGACGCTCCAGCCATCACTCACCCTCTTGGTCTGCACTTCCCATGCGGCGTCCCAGCTCTGGTTGATCTCGCGACCTTCGAGGGCAACCTGCCGGTCGTGTCGTGCGCCTTTCACGTTCGTCGAGAAGACGTACGCATTGCGCCGGTCGCCGAAGGTATCCAGCAGCACCTCGAAGTCGTCCTGATCCTCCTCGCGGAAGTCCTTGCGGATGTCATTGATGACAATTCGTGACGGCGTGTTGTCGTGCATGAACGCGCCGATGTACAACTGATCTGCATCGAACAGCACCCGCACGTCGGTCTGCTGCGACGCGGGCTGACCACCGAGCGGTTCCGACTGGATGAAACCGGTGGCGACGGGCGCGGCCTGCCAGCTGGCGTCGTCAAGGACGCCATCAATGCGGATGGCCGTGCTCGTGCGACTGGCCACCATGCGCCGCCGCGCATCGGCTGCCGCGGGTGCTGGCGATTGCGCGTGCAGCCAACTCGGAGCGCTGAGGAGGATGGTGGCAGCGAGGGGCCGGAGCAGTCGTCGCATCAAGGCAGCGGAAGTATTGGGATAGGCCAACGCGCGGAGACGCGACGTGAATTCTGGAATGATCGCCAGCTCGGCGCCATCGGCGCCCTGACCGTCCTACGCGGGCTGGACCCATTCCGCTGGCGCCGTGGCGCCGACGCGATGACCCGGCCTGGAGGGCAGCGCAATCACCCGGCCCCTGACCCGAGCGTGTCGACCGGCGAGCCTTCCAGGACGGAATGACATCCGAGGCCGGACCCTCGGCGAGCAGGCGGCGCCATCGTCCCATGCGCTGTCCTCAGACGCAGACCGAGTCGTTCGGCAGGAGTGCCGCCCCGTGCGCCCCGCGCGCATTTTGCCTGCACCACACACTCTCGACCCGTTCATGCAACAGAAAGAAAAGGTCGCCGTCGTGCTGGCCGTCCTGGCCACGATCTCCGCCGGTGCGCTCCACTACATGCACATGAACGTGGTGCTGACCTTCGGCGTCACGGCCGCGGCACTGGCGCTGCTCGCGCTGCTCGTCGGTGATGCCACCGAACAGCTTGGAAGCCGACTGGGTCCGGGGGCCACAGGCATCCTGCAGTCGGCGCTGGGCAATCTTCCCGAGCTCTTCGTCTGCATCTTCGCGCTCCGGGCCGGATTGGTGGATGTCGTGAAGGCGGCGTTGATCGGGTTGTATTGCATCATCGCGGCGGCGTTCTGGTGGGGATGATGCCCACGTCGCAGGCGACCTGCGCCGGCTGGTCGCGCATGGGGTGTTCGACCCGCACCTGACCCATGTCTGCCCCCTGCAGGTCGGACCGGTGACACGTCTGTATGCCGACGCCGGAACTTGCCAGGCCACGCATTCGTAGGGCCGTCATGAGCTCACCATTTCGCAGCCTCGGCCTCCTGCTGCCCCCTGTGCTGCTGTGCGCAGCCTGCCGCACGTTGCCGCGCGCGGCATCCGCACGTGCCGTGAGCCCGGCGGCGCTTCTGGTGGCGATCGATTCGCTGCGCCGTGCAGCGCTGATCCCTGGTCTCGCTGCCGTCGTGATGCAAGACACGAGCGTCGTCGCATCACAGGGGTTCGGGATCGCCGACATCGTGTCGGGCAGACCCGTCACGCCGGAGACGCCGTTCAACATCGCATCGGTCAGCAAGCCGATTTCAGCCGTGGTGGCGATGCAACTGGTCGAGCGCGGCGTGCTGAGTCTCGATCGCCCGATGCGGCAATACGCGGGCTTCGACGAATTCTGCAGCGCGGCGCGCGGCGACGGAGGGATCTTCTTTGGTGATTTCGCCTGTCTCGACGACCGACTGACACTGCGTCACGTGTTGTCGATGACGATGAACGGCACACCTGGCAGTCGTTTCCTGTACAACCCACCTGGATACTCCTGGGCGTCACGCCCAATGGCTGAAGTGACCGGCGTGCCGTTCTCCGCGCTGGTGGACTCGCTCGTGCTGCGTCCGGCCGGCATGCGAAATGCGGCGCGGATCAACCGACGCCTGCCGCTGCGCGACGACCTCGCGGCGCGGCTCGCGCAGCCGTACCATCTCGATTCGGCCGGACGCGTCACGCCGTCAGGTCCACCACCACCGCAGGGCGATGGCGCCGCAGGCGGCGTGATTGCCAGCGCCACGGATCTTGCACGATTCGACGTCGCACTGATGACCGATCGACTGCTGACGCGCGCGTCACGCTCGGCGCTCTGGACGCCCACGGTCACGACCGATGGCACCGAGTTGCCGTACGGCCTGGGATGGTTCCTGGCCAGCTGGAACGGACGGCGCGTGGCCTGGCACACGGGCCTGTGGGAAGGGCGCTATTCCGCGCTCTATCTGAAGGTACTGAGCGATGATCCACGGCAGCGCGCGACGCTCATCCTCTTGGCCAACAGTGACGCACTGCAGTGGCCGTCCGCGCTCGACGAGGCGGCGATCGAACGCTCACCGTTTGCCCGGGCGTTCCTGGAATGGGCCGTTCCGCGCCGTTGATGTTGCCGGCGGCCGGCGCGTAGCGCTCGTCCCGGAGTGCTGTGCGATGGTTCGTCCGTCACGGAAAACTCACGGCGTGCCACACTTCGGCAAATACCGGCGTGTTCAACGGCCCGGCCTTGCGCGTGTTGACGTCAACCACGACCACGTTGTGATTGGGTCCGATCGCCAGCGACGGGTTCTCAGGCGACGCTGCGGTGACGAAGCGTTGACCTATCACGTATGGAGCAGCGGTGACGTCGACATTGACCAGCGGTCCGGCCATGCCGATGCTGCTCCACGTCGCGAGCGCAGCCAACGGAGAAACCAACTCGTCGTCTGTGGAGACGAACCCCGCCAGGCGAGCGGCAGGCGTGGTGTACGGCGCCGTGACCCACGGCGCCGGCACGCCACTCGCCAGAAGGTCACCCGCGGACGCATACGCGCTGCCGCGAAACACTGAGTAACGCTGCGCGATGTAGAGCGCGTGGCCACCGCCCTGCGAGTGACCTGCCACGGAGATTCTCTGCCAGTAGATCGTGGTGTCGGTGCTGAGGAACTGCCGCCAGTTCCCGGCTGGCTCCGTGGCCTGCATGAACCGCAACAGCTTGATGATTCGGTTCTCGATGCTGTTTGCGCGACTGACATCCACCACACCCGACGTCCCCTGCCCGGTGAGGATCTCCAGCCGCGTTGCCCCATGGCACGACGAAGGCTGCGACGCGCACAGCGTGCCGACGGCAGACTCATTCGGGTACGAGATGCCAATCGCGTGATATCCCGCGCGGGCAGCCTGGGCAAGGATCAGTTGGTAATTCTGTGCGATGCCCCCAGTGCCAGGGAGGAACACGAGCAGGCGGCCGAGTGCCGGGACCGCCGCGGCGCGGAAGACGAAGTGGCTGTCGAGACGCTGGGTGATGCAGGCGTCAGTGCTCCTTGGCAGCACCGACGTCACGGTCAGGCCACTGGCGGCGCGCACGTTGAGGCCAACGCCCGGTGTGGCAGCGCATGGGTCCACGACCGGCGTGACGGGTGCCGTGGTGGGTGCGTCGCTCGAGCCGCCACAGGCGGTCACGAGCAGGATGGCAGCGACAAGGCGGCGACGCGACATGCGGAGCGGGCGACGTTGGTCACGAATCGTGAACACGACCATTCTACACCATGGCTTCGTCACGGCGGCAGATCAGCCGCCTCGCGCCGCAACGTACGATGACCGTCGCGTAAGGCGGAAGTTGCGCAACGGCCCTGCAGACAGATCGCGCGTTTCTCCTCATTGCCGGTACCGCGGCGGACCCGGCGCGGTAGAATTCGCGTCTGCGGAATCACTGCGGCAGCCCCGGTCACCCACACTGCGAGATCTTCGGCTCACATGCCTGCGCCAGAATCGACTCCGGCGATTCGCCCGGCAACGGCGGACGACGCCGCCGCACTCGCCGCCCTGGGCGAACGCACGTATCGCGACACGTTCGCCGCAGACAACGATCCGGATGACATGGAGGCGTTCGTCGCTGCAACGTTCTCCGAGTCACTGCAGCGAGTGGAACTCTCCGATCCCAACCGGACGTTCTTCGTGGCCGAGTCGGGCGACGCCCTCGTTGCGTTCGCGCATCTGGTTCGCGGGGAAGTGCCTGCGTGTGTCGCTGACACGTCGGCGGTCGAACTGCTCCGATTCTACGTGGACTTGCCATGGCACGGGACCGGCCTCGCACAGCGTCTCATGGAACGCTGCGTGGAGCACGTTCGCGCAGCCGGAGCGACAACGATGTTCCTCGGCGTATGGGAACGGAATCCGCGCGCGATCCGGTTCTATGAGGCGCAGGGATACCGGATCGTCGGGAAGCACATCTTCATGCTAGGAAGCGATCCGCAGCAGGATTACTACATGGCTCGTTCGCTAATCGACTGAGCGCGTCGTGCGCCGCCATGAAGGCCTCGACGTCGCGCCGTGTCTGCGATGTTTCCTCGCGGCATCCAACGCCCCCGTCAGGGCGCGGCGCTCACCCGCACCATCGCACCAGGCGGCACGACGACACGCGTGACGCTGGCCTCCCGTCCCGCAGGCAGGCTGATTTGCGTTGCCTTTACCCGCGAGCCGTTGACCACGAGCTCGCTGAACCGGCCAGCGAACGCCGCCTCCCACACGAGCGCCGGACCGTGGTTGTTCGTGAACTCGGTAGCGGAGCTGCCCTCGTGTCGAATGCTGACCTCGTTGGACTTCACCGGAAGGTGTTGCAACACCACCCACGAGCTTGCCGCCGTGAGCTGTGACAACGTCCGCACATGTGAACCGGCGAAGTAATCCAGCAACCGCGCCTCCCGCCCCTGCGGCACAGGGTCGGCGCTCACGCCGATCATCCCCGTGACGATCGCACCCACGACCGAAAAGCTCACCTCCGGGTATTCGCGGCGCGCCCGATCGGCACGACTCAGGTCGAGGATCTGGTCGTACGCGACATCGCTCGCGCCGTATCGGTAGAGCACCTCGGGGTGATGCGACTGTTCTTCGATTGGCGCCGATGGTGCCCCGCGTATCTGACGCATGAGGCCATCGAGCGTCGCCTGCGACTGCGCGCCGTCCCACGCCACGGGCCAGTACAGCACAGCTGAGTTCCAGCGGTCCGCACTGCGGTGCGCGAGCCTGTAGCTCGTCGAGAGGTAGTCGTAGAACGACTGCGTGCCGGCGTCCCACCATGTGGTGTTCACCAGCCTCCTGACCGCGTCGGCCTTGCTCAACCAGGTGCGCGAGCTCGCGAGGTCGCCGCGAGCCTCTTCGATCCGTGCGAATGCGGCAAATCCAGCGTACTCTGCGGCAAGCAGATCGAGGCCGAGGACAAAATCGTCCGACTCCTCGTTGTAGCCTGGGATGCCGCGCGAGCCCTGGAACTTCGCGTCCGGGTCGGCAACGCTGGCGCTGTTCATGATCCGCTTTCGCGTCATGATCGACGCTGTGCCAAGCGCCCATCGATCGACGTAGTCAGTGACTGAGTGCCTGTAGAACGAAACAAAGACGGAATCGCGGACATACGAGGGATCACCCGACCAGAGGTACATCCGGTACGCGGCGTCGATGACATCGAAGTTGGCCGGCAGGTTGTACCAGAAATCACGGTCATTGCGGAAATCCGCGTGCGCCGGGCGGCCGTGGCGATCGATCTCCCACACGCTGGCCCAGTCACGCGAGGGGCTGATCCCGGCCGCAAAGCGGCGCAACATGTTGTGCACATGTCGCTGCATGCCCAGCGCGTGCGCGCCCATGACCTGATGGGCGACATCGCGCATGCAGAACGCTTCGCGACCAGGCAGTGCTGCCTCGAACCACGGGCCGACGGCGTCACCCTCGAACGCATACGCCGTCGCCTGCGCTTTCGCCCAGCCGAATGCCGCGACCAGACGCGCGTTCTCGCTGCTCAGCGTCAGTGGCGACACAAAAGCGGAACGCTGGGCTGACGTCGGGGGTGCTGACAGCAGCAGCGCGACGCTCAGCACCACCGCCGCCGGCATCACGACGACTCCCACCATGCCGCATTCCACCAGCCCGTTTGGTCACGCGTGCCGTCAATGCCTGGTGCCGCAGTCAGGATGTGCGCCGGCCCGCGACGCAGTGTGGAAGCGGCGTACCCGAGCATTCGCCGCTCAGCCACCAGCCATCGCCCCCACCACGAGCAACGGCTCCCGCCCTTCGGCCACGAGCACCGGCAACAATGCATCCGGTGACTCGTGCGACAGATCACGCTCGCAGGCGTAAAATCGCACCAAGGCACGCCGCTGGTGGGTGACGTGATCCCGCATCGTCCCGCGCAGCATAGGATACGCGGCTTCGATCGCATCCAGCACGGCGCGCTGCGTCGCGGCACCGCCAACAGGCACCGAGATCTCCGATCCCACCCGCGCCAGCGAGCGCAGGTGCGGCGGCAGCACCACGCGAATCATGCGAAGGTCTGCACTTCGACCGACATCACAGGTGGCAGGTCATGAACGATGGGCGTCCAGTGGTCACCGGCATCCCTCGACGCATACACCTGCCCGCCACTGGTCCCGAAGTAGATCCCGCATGAATCGAGCGAGTCCACGGCCATCGCGTCGCGAAGCACGTTCACGTAGCAGTCCTGCTGCGGCAGGCCGTTGGTCAATGCCTCCCACTCATTGCCACCGGTTCGGCTCCGATACACCCGCAGCTTGCCATCCGGGGGGAAATGAAAGTGGTCGCTCTTGATCGGCACCACGTAGATCGTTTCCGGCTCGTGCGCGTGTACATCGATCGGAAAGCCGAAATCGCTCGGCAGGTTTCCGCTCACTTCATACCAGGAATCGCCACCGTTGTCGCTGCGCATCACATCCCAGTGCTTCTGCATGTAGAGCCGCTGCGGGTTTGACGGGTGCATTGCGATGCGGTGGACGCAGTGGCCGACGTCGGCGTCCGGATCAGGGATCTGCGCCGAGTGCAGCCCCTTGTTGATCGCGGTCCAGCTCTTGCCCCCGTCTTCGGTACGAAACGCACCAGCGGCGGAGATCGCGACGAACATCCGCTGCTCGTTCGTCGGGTCCAGCACGATCGTGTGCAGACAGAGCCCGCCGGCACCCGGCTGCCAGTGCGGCCCTGATCCATGACTCCGCAGTCCCGACAGTTCCGTCCAGCTGGCACCGCCGTCCGCTGACTTGAAGAGCGCGGCATCCTCGACGCCGGCGTACACCACGTCGCGATCGGTGAGCGATGGCTCGAGATGCCACACGCGCTTGAACTCCCATGGGTGCGGTGTGCCGTCGTACCACATGTGCGTCCCGGGGACGCCAGCGTAGGTGAACTTGTTGTCCACCGGGTTCCACGTTCGGCCACCGTCGTCTGAACGCTGGATGAGCTGTCCGAACCACCCGCTGGACTGCGACGCGTAGAGACGATCCGGGTCGGCCGGCGATCCCTTCACGTGGTAGATTTCCCACCCCGGGAAGTGCGGACCATCCACAGCCCACCGCTGTCGCGCTCCATCTGACGTGAGGACGAACGCGCCTTTCCTGGTACCGACCAGCACACGAACGTGACTCATGGTTCGCTCCTCCGGGACGTGGTGACGCCAAGTATATGGGGTGTGCACGCGACCGCCCAGTTGCGATCCGCACGGCGAATGACCAGCATGACACTCCCCATCGACCAGCAATCCGCCATGGACGCGAGCGCCGCGACTCACCGCCACCGGAATGACGACGCCCCGACGCTGACTGCCGACGAGCTGCACCGTTACGCACGGCATTTGACGCTGCCGGATGTCGGACTCGAGGGGCAGCGGCGGCTCAAGGCGGCGCGTGTGCTGATCGTCGGCGCCGGCGGGCTCGGATCACCAACGGCCCTCTATCTCGCCGCGGCGGGTGTTGGTACACTTGGGCTCGTTGACCACGATGTCGTCGATGTCACGAACCTGCAGCGTCAGCTCCTGCACGGCACTCGAGACGTGGGACGGCCGAAACTCGAGTCCGCGCACGATCGACTGCGTGACACCAATCCGAATGTGCGGCTCGAGCTCCACGATGTCTGGCTGACGTCGGCCAACGCGCTCGAGATCATCGGTGAATACGACATCGTCGTCGACGGTACCGACAACTTCGCCACGCGGTATCTCACCAACGATGCCTGCGTCCTGCTGGGCAAGCCGAATGTGCACGGCTCGGTCTTTCAGTTCGACGGGCAGGCATCGATCTTCGCGACGGCCGATGGGCCGTGTTACCGCTGCCTCTATCCTGAGCCTCCTCCTCCGGGGTCAGTCCCGAACTGCGCGGAGGGCGGCGTCTTCGGCGTGCTCCCCGGGTTGGTCGGCACCATCCAGGCGACGGAGACCCTGAAACTGATCCTTGGTACAGGCACGACACTGGCCGGCCGGTTGTTGTTGATCGACGCAATGACGATGCAGTTTCGTTCCTTCGCCATCGACCGCGACCCGCTCTGCCCGGCCTGCGGCACACGCACCATCACACATCTCATCGACTACGATGAGTTCTGCGGCACTGCAATGGAGGCGCCATCAATGGGGCACGACGACATTCCTGAGATCTCACCGACCGAGCTTGCGGCTCGGCTGACGCGCGGTGACGACTTCGATCTCATTGACGTGCGCGAACCGTACGAAGCGCAGATCGCCAGCATCGCCGGTGCCCGACTCATCCCACTCGGTGGCATTTCGGCGGCATTCGACACGCTGGATCGGTCGCGCGACATCGTGGTGATGTGCCGGAGCGGCAAGCGGAGCGCAGACGCCGCACAGCAGCTGAAGGCGGCGGGCTTCGCGCACGTCACGAACCTTACCGGTGGCATTCTGCGGTGGAGCGACGACGTGGACCCTCGGATCCCGAAGTACTGACCCCACGCGCGCCTGTGTCACACCCCGAACTGCGTGAGGTGGTGATCGAGGTGCTTGTAGAACATCGTGCTCCACTCGTTGGCAGTCAGCGGCCCGAAGGACTTTGACTCTCGTCCCTCGAACGCCTGCTCGCCTTCGCGCTGCACGCGATTCAGGTAGTCGAGCAGGCGAGTGCGCTCGGCCGCGAAGTCCTTCGCGCCAACCATCCTGAACTGCGGTGCCGTCGGCAAGTTCCTGCGGTACGGCTTCGGCCCCACGACTCCCCGCTTAACGAGTGCCTTGAGGAGGAGCCGCCTGATGGTTCCGGGCCAGGGGTACTTGTCGGTGTAGAGCATGTCGTAGGTCACGTTGCAGTGCGCCAGCATCTGATCGACGGACATCCGGCCCCATGTCGGCCGCGTCGAGAGTGTCAGTCGGTTGATACGCGAGGTGAGTTCCGTCACGGTCGCGGGGTCAAAGACATTCTTCATGGCAGGAGACATGCTGGGATGAGGCGGCAGGCGTTCAGCTCGACACGACAGTGGCAGTCGCCGCGCCGAAATGCAATGCGTGTTTCGCCTCGCGTGTACCCCTCACCCCTGCTTCGATGCGACCGGCTCCCGCGCGGCGATCTCGAGCAGAAGTGCCGCAATTTCTTCCGCGGTCGACACTCCCTTGTCAGCCACGTACCAGCGCCGTACTTCCACGTAACGATCGGCCTTGGAAAGCACCTTCCAATGGGCATCGATCCGTGCCTGTAGCGCCCGGGGGCGCGATCCCCACCAGCGCTTCTCCTCGAATGAATCGTCGAGGACGATGACGACTGGGATCGCACGGGCACCGGTGACGGCGAGATGCGCGTCCATCAGCGCAGGATTCGCCTCACGGCTCACGACCCGGAGGTCCACGTTGCCGGCGTCGGCCGCCAATCGTGCGATGACCGGCAGCGAGTTGACTGAATCGCCGCACCAGTCCTCGGTCATGACGAGCAGATGCCACTGCCTTCCAGTCGCCGCGATCTTCGCACTCAGCGGCGCAGCCACGACCGTTCTGCGCGCAACCGCGCGAAGGAGTACACCATGCTCGCCTGCACCATCGACGAACTCGTCAAACGTCTTCCCTGATCGAAACTCCGGCTCGAGCGACATGCTTCCTCGGAAAAATCGTTGCTTGCACACTCCCAAACATAGCCGCAGCTGGCCTGACGAGCTCCACGCCCGTGGCCGGTGTGACGCGCCAGACGACACGCGTTCGCGATGCTGTGACGCCGTTGATCACGAAGCACAGGTGGACACGTCAGTCAGTTTCGTTTTCTGCCTGGCAAGCGCCGCCGACCACGCATCATACCAGGACCGCCCGGCCACGAGCCTGCGTTGCCTGTGGGCGAACGGTCAGGGCGTGCGCGGGAAGCGCTGCATCATCAGGCGAACGGATGTCGCGATCCGCTTCTCCATTTCCCGGGGATCATCCAGCATGCCTCGGACGTCGGTCTGCGCCCATCCGCGCCAGAGAATCGTCTTTGCCTTCGGCTCCGCCACGTCGATGATCAGCGTGCCTTCCTCGAAGTCAACGACCTTGTCCCCCGTCCGATTGGGCGGTGAGGAGTATCCGCGATCCTCGTCCATTCTGATGACGTCGACGCGTTGCCTCACGCTGGCATGATAGTGAACCAGGAGATCCGGAGACGTCGTTACGCGACGCATGCCCTTCGCCGCGAGCTCGAGCTCGACCGCCGCACGCACGCGCGCATCGAAGAACGGGTTGTTGTCGAGACGTGGATCGCCGACAGGAAGCGTATCCCCGCCGCCCCAGTCGAACGTCCGGTACCGGCCAAGACTGACGCCAGGGGTGAAGTCGGCGCCGGCGTTCACGCTCGCGCACGCACCCGTCAGCAGGACGAACGCAACACCGAGCAGTCGTCGAAGAAAGTTCCAGTTCATTGGAGCACCAGTGTCAGGAAGAAAGGGCACAACGAACAATCGCTCTGGTCCCACACATGCCGGCGTCAGGCAACACCGTACATCCCGTCGGGAAAATGAGAGCAGCAGTCGTGATGCTCGTCGGCTGCGGCTATGCCACCTGATTGAACAGCACCACCTGATTCTTCCCGAAGTGTGCAGCGCACTTCGGACGGGTTGCGTAGTAGAACAGGTGACGCGTCGTCGAATACCCCTTGGCGTGGACGTAAGCATCCATCTCCTTCACCCAGCGCCCGACATCCCGGAACGGTCCTTCGAACACCTTGGTGTGGAACTTGCCGCTGATCGTGACGGTTTCGGTGCCGGGCACCGCATGATCCACCGCGACGTAGACGTCCGAGCCCCATGGCGAAACCTCGTCCGACAACCAGAGCGAGTCCTCGGGGTAGGCAGCAGCATCCTCGACGGCCTTCTGATCCCGCGCCATGACTGATCCCATGTTGAGCGGAATGTGCAGCAGCGCGCGGATGTAATCCTTGAGGAAGAGCTTGTTCTCCCACACGAATTCGCGTTCGTTCCACTTCGCAACGTCGAGCGGTGCACAACAGCCGGTTTCGGAGTTGTCGTAATGCGTTTCAGCGAGCTTCATGCAATCATGCCCTCAGGAAATCGCGTGCCGCGAGCAGCACCGCCGACATCGGCGTGACAGGCATCTGCTGACGGATCTCTGTCGCATGACAAGGATCTGGCCGGTCATCGCTCGGCGCTGTCGGGTTACTGCTGACAGATGAAATGCGGATCGCATGGATACTTTCTCCCGCGCATCGTCGTGGTCCGCCCAGATCCGGGAGTACTGAGGAGAATGTCGTGTCAATGAACAGATTGCTTCGCCAGACGGTCGCCGTCGTCACCGCCATCGTGCCTGTTTTCGCCGCATATCTGCTCGTGGCACGCCCGTACCAGCTCCGCTGGGGAGCGACGAATGCGGAGGTCGCTCGCGCAATGCCTGGTGATGCGCTCAGCAGCAGGCCGACGTTTCTTTCCACGAGAGCGATCACGATCGACGCAACGCCCGAGGTCATCTGGCCGTGGCTGGTGCAGATCGGCTACGGTCGTGCCGGCTTCTACGGCTACGACATCATCGAGAACATTGGCAGTCCAAAAGGCATTCGCAGCGCAGACCGCATTCTGCCGGAACTGCAGCAAATTGCTGTGGGTGATCCCCTTCCACTCAGCGCGGCGGGAGGGCTGATCGTCAACGCGATCGAACCGAACCAGTTCCTCGTCTGGTCCGGAACGACGGGCACGTACCCTGGTGCCTTCACCTGGGCGCTGTATCCCGATGACGCGAGCCGTACACGGCTCGTCAGCCGGATTCAGTGGAGTCATCGCTGGACGTCGCCGCTGTCGATGTTCATGGACCTGTTCACCGAGTTCACCGACCACATCGCGGTTCGCAAGATCCTGCACGGAGTGAAGGATCGCGCCGAAGGTCGTGCCGAACCGTTTGCGCGGCAGGCAGCCGAGTTCGGGGTCTTCGTCCTGGCGCTGCTCGAGTTCCTTCTTGCCGCGTGGCTGCTGCTTCGACGCCCGCCCGGTTGGTCCGGTTGGCTCCGTGCATTCCTTGCCGGCGTGGCGTGGCTTGTCGTGTGGTATGCGCCGATACCGATTGAGGTCGGCGCTGTGGTAACCCTCGTCGTGCTCTGGCTGCTGCTTCCGCAACGGCTGAGCCACGCCGCCCTCCGCGTACCACCCGTTGCCGCAGCGGAGCGTCGCACCTGATGCCATCGTCCACCGTTCGAGCGCCTGCGGTCATCCGTCTCGGCTACTGGTCAGCCATGCTGACCGCGCTGTTCTGTGTGCTGTTCACGATCGCTGCCGTGCTGACGGAGGCACGCCTGTTGAAGGCGCCGTGGGATGTCGTCCTCCCCATCGCCCCGTCGTTGTTGCTCGCGCCGAGTTTCCTCAGCATGCTCGTCTGTGTGAATGCCCTCGCGCCAGACCGGTCGAAGATCTGGAGTCATCTCGGAGTCGCCTTCGGTTGCGTCTACGTTCCGCTGTGCGTGGCCGCCTACATCGTAGAACTGTTCGTGGTCGAGCCGCGCGTGTTGCGTGGATCGGCGACCGAGACTGCGTTGCTCACGCTGGTTCGGGGCGATTCGGTGTTCAACGCGATCGACGGCATCGGCTACGTCTTCATGTGCCTTGCCACGCTGTTCGCGGCGCAGGCGTTCGGTCAGACTCGACTCGAACGATGGATTCGCGGGCTCTTTCTCGCCAACGGCGCACTGGCCGTACCGATCTTCCTCACCTACTTCGTCAATCGCTCGTTCATGTGGGTCGCCGCGCTCTGGTCCGTGACGATTGCCGGCTCGGCGATCCTGCTGGCCCTGTTCTTCAGGCGGGCTGCAACACGAGCGTCTGAGGCGCTCACGTCATGACCTTGCCGATCAGCGTCACAGCCAGCGTGATCGGTTGACTTCCCGGGCCATGCACGGCACCGCCGCCCGTCGCCGGCATGCGTGAGCACCCATATCGCTCTTCTCGCCTTCCAACGCGATCGAATGCCTACTTCGTGACGTTGTACTCGATGTTCAGGATCGTGAACTTCCCGTAAGTCCACTCGCCACCCGGCTCGATCCAGTTCGCGTCGCCCTTGGTGCCGATACGGATGCCATTCACTTCCGCGTAACCGGAGATCGGCGTCGACCAAGGGAAGGTGCGCCGCACCTTGCCACTAATCTCTGAACGGTCGTTGGAGACGAACCCAACTAGATCGCCCTCGGCATCGAATGTCAGCACAGCCGAGACGGAGTAGCCGGCGTTACTGAACGTGGCGCGCAGTGTACGATCGCTGAGCGTCTCCCACGTGAACGGCAGATCGAGAACGGCTGCCGGCGCCATGACGACGATGTCGTTCAGGAGGGTGACGGTCTCGCTTCGGGTCATTTCCGGTCCCCGCTGATCGACCATCGGGACGAGGCCCGCGATCCGCACCTGGAACGTCGCCGAGCTGTCTACGTAGCGGTGATACACGTCGAATGGCACGCCGGCACGCGTGGCGTTGAGGTAAAAGAGACGCGCTGGCGGATCAAAGAACTCGTACTGCTGGATCGTCGAGTTCATCCAGGGCGACGTGGCACTGCTCCTCATCTGTGCGCTGAACGCGATCCGGATGTTGCGCACACGCGGCCGGCCGACCGCACCCACGCCACGCAGGTAGCTCTGCATCAGCGGCGGCAGCGCCGCGATGTCCGCGTCGGTCACGATCGGCGCCGGTCGCACCGGGCGGCTCAGCAACACTGCGCGATCACGGGCAAACCGCGAACGAAAACTCCCGGCGCGCGCATCGAGTGCCATCAGCACGAGCGGCACGGCAATGACGATGTTGGCGAGAGTGCCAAACCTGGCGTCACTCCATGCCTGCATGATCAGGAACTGGGAGAGCAGTGCGCCAGGCAGCGTCAGGTACCACCACCATCGCGCAGTGATCGCCACCGCAATCGCGCTGCCGAGCAGGAGAATGGCCGCGAGCAACCACAACATCCCTCCCGTCGTCGAGATCGGCTGCCGGAGTTGCGTGACGTTTCCCCATCCGAACGCCTTTGTTGGCCCAATGAGATGGATCAAGCCATGCAGTGCGATCAGCGCAGCAAACGCAATTCTCATTGATGTCCGTGTGTGGCGAAGCCGTTCGTCAGGACTGGCGTTGATGGTCGCGACCCTTTTCGTCCCGATGACGTTGCACAGCGGCGCCGGCTCAGCGTCCGACGAGCTGCTCGAGGGCGGACATCGGCGCGGCACCAACCTGGCGCGCAACCTCCTTGCCATTCCGCATGACCGCGATGGTCGGGATGCTGCGTATCGCGAACCGCTGTGACACCGCCGGATTCATGTCAGTATCGACCTTGGCCACCAGCGACTGCCCTCGCTGTCGCCGCGCGAACTCGGCAAATACCGGTGCCATCTGCTTGCACGGACCACACCAGTCGGCGTAGAAGTCGATGATCACCGGAACGGCGCTCGCCGAGACCACCTTGTCGAAGGTCGCATCGGTCAACGTGATCGGCGCGTCGAGCACGAGCGCGGTGCGGCACGAACCGCACTTCGCCACGTCGTCCGCGCGGGCGAGGTCAACGCGGTTGAGCTTCCCACATGCGCCGCAGGGGATCACGGCGAGGCGCTTCGTCGCTGTGTCAGTCATGACGATTCCCGCGTCCGACGCACATAATGATCGGCACGTCGACACGCGCCTGATTCCGTGAGGTCACCGCTGCGGGTTTCATCAGTGTGCCCGGTGATCCATACGCTGGAACTCGAGGAACTGCGCCACGGCAGCCAGCGCCTTCGGGTCCTGTGTGGTGATCCGCAGCTCACCGCCTCGCGGCAGAGCCCTGAAGGCGTACGTGATCAGTGTTCGCCTTTCCGCCATGACTGCCGCGCCTGGGACGGTTTGCATGTGGACGAAGGCGGGCGTCGAGAAATCGCCGCTGCCAAAGGCCTTCGCGATGTCCAGCAGGTGCGTACGGATGACCGCGACGCCCACTGCGTCATCCACATCGCGTTGCAACTCGATGCGACCGCCGTCGGGAAGCGTCTCGAAGTGATGAACCGACGTGTACTGATCGACGCCCATCGCCACCTTGCCGCGCGCCTGCATCGCCGTGAATGCGCTGTCCGAATTGCCACGCGACATCCCCGCGCCCATCCCTGCGCCCATTCCCCCGCCCATGCCACTGTGCATCCCGCCGTTCTTCATCATCGTTTCGTGCATGGCAACCATCCCGCGGTTCACCAGATCGGTGACCTCGGCCGCGTGCCGCTGCAGCAGCGCAACGGTCGCGCTGTCGCGGGAAGTCTCAGTCACCACGACACCAGTGGCGGTCTGCCGGACGGTTCTGGTGACCTTGGCGCCGTTGCGAAGCACGCCACGCAACGCCGGTGTCTCCATCGGCATCTGCGGATCGTGCGATGTGCGTACGAGGTCTCCGGTGGTGGCCACGTGGGTACGCAGCGTCTGACGCAGCGCCGCGTCGTCGGTCTCCGTGACGGTCCGGACGCCGTTTGGCAGGTTGGTGACCGTGCGCCGCAGCTTGTCGTGATTCGTCATCATCTCGTGCACGAGGCGCATCATGCCCATCGACGTCGTATCGCCCGCGCCCGCCATGCGCATGGCACCAGGCTGTTGCGCGGGGCATCGTGACGCGGGCAGTGCGGCGACCATCACGGCGATCAATACTGCGGCATATGGACTCCGCATTTCTTCTCCACTGGCTGAATGAAGCGCATCCTGCAGGACGGCTCTCAAGGCCGCGCCGCGTGCGCTGGACGTTTCGCTGGGACCCGATATCACTGTACCCGCTGCGCAGCCTCACGGCACGCGCCTGAGAATCGAGCGCGCGAAACCCTCGTCACCTACATACACGGCCCCGGAAGGCCGCGGTGTCGGCGGCTGCCCGACAGCGGTCAACCAAGCAGCCAATCAACCACGACACCCCGGCCGAGCGGTGCGTGCCGCGCGGCGCAGGCCAGTGGCGCGACGACGATCGCACCTGCCCACCGTGCCGAGTTTGACGACCGACGGGAGCGCCGGTTTGCCCGCCCGTGCAACGAAGCAACAGCGAGAAAACGGCGGAGTTTTTGCGCTTTTCTGCTCACGGCGTGCGCGATTTGAGGTGTTTTTGGCCTCCGAGCGAGGCCTCCCCAACGCGCCTTGACCTCACGAAACCCTGAATTTCCCCAAAAACATGGCAAAAGGGGCTCGCGCTTTGCGCGCACCGACACATAGATTATTGCTCGCGTTCACGTATGGACGAACGCTCCCACTCCAATTCTTGAGGTCGGAAACGCCATGGCTACAGCGAAGAAGTCCGTAAAGAAGGCCGCCAAGAAGGCGGCCCCGAAGAAGGCCACGAAGAAGGCCGCAACGAAGGCCGCAACGAAGAAGGCTGCAGCTCCAAAGGTCATCAAGGACGTGATGAGCAAGTCGGGCCTGACTGCCCATCTCTCCACCGCCAGCGGCGTTGCACCAAAGGACGTCAAGGCCGTGATGGCCGCGCTCGAGGGCGCAATGCACGCCTCGGTCAGCAAGAAGGGCGCTGGCATGTTCGTGCTGCCTGGTCTGCTCAAGATCACGGCCGTCAGCGTCGCTGCGAAGCCGAAGCGCAAGGGTATCAACCCGTTCACTGGCCTGGAGACGACCTTCGCCGCCAAGCCGGCGTCGCGGAAGCTCAAGGTCCGCCCGATGAAGAAGCTCAAGGACGCTGCGACGTCCTGAGTACCGCAGGAATGGAGAATCGGCGCTGCTCGGGTCATCCCGGGCAGCGCCGATTTTCACTCCGGCACCTGATCGTTGCCCTTCGGATCGACTCGTGACCCGCCGAGGAGCACGGTCACGGCGCCCGAGCGATGCTCGCTCGGTGTTGCGCCGGCATGGCGCTTGAAGGCGCGATTGAATGATGCCTTGCTGGAGAATCCAGCGGCGAACGCCACCTCCAGCGCTGTCGGCGCGGCGAGGCTCGACGTCGGTGCCCGCGTCAGCGTGGCGTCACCAGGGAATGAACCGATATCCGCTCGATTGCAGCACCTCGAGTGCACTCATCGCGGAGATCGCCACCTTCACACCTGGCAGAAGCTCGTCACGCCGGATCCCGCGCACGCCGGCAGTCTGACCGCAGAGCACGATCTGGGAACCCTGCTGCACGAGCTCCTCGACGAGCTGACGGCTGGGATTGGGCTTGCCGCCAAAGCGGGCGGCAAACGCTGCATCGGTCAGCAACGCAGGCCATCCGCTGCCATGAACCACTGCGGCGGAGAGTACCTGACTTTTCGGGTATCCATGCCGTGCATGCACGTTGATGTAGCGCGCCACATTCGTGAGCTGCTCGTTCACGACGACGCTGTCGCCGCCACCAGCGTTGATCTCGAAGACGGCCTTGAAGACGTGCCCATCCGGTGCCACGAAGGTCGGGTCATCGACCTTGATCGACGTGCCGGTACTCTGGATGACCGGTCCCGAGCGCTGTTGCCCCGGCACCAGAGGTGCCTGCGCCCGCGCTGGCTCAGCAATGGCGAGAACGAGGACCGCCACGGCGAATGGCGCAGCCCGTCGAAATGGCTCCGCCCGCCGCGGGACGGGAATCGGGGTCGCGCCGGGAGCAAGGAGGTGCGCTGGCATGATCGGGGCTCTTGGGGGCTGGGGTCTGGCGCTGAGCGGCTTCCACCGCGCGCGAAGATGAATGCGCCTGAGTGCGCTCCGAAGCCTACGCGCTGCGCCGATCACAGGGGAGGCGTGAGATTGTAACCTGAACGCCCTGCCGTCCGTTGGTTCACTGCGCCAACGCTGGCCAACGGTTCTGCGCCATTCCGTGTCGAATGCCGACACTCATGCGCGGATGCGGGACGCCGCCGCACCTTTCACCTTCACGTCACTGAGTCACCCGATGCGCCGTTCGAGATCAGTCTGGTATGCCGCCGCAGCGCTTGCCTTGCTCGCGCCAGTCCTGTCCGCGCAAGTCACGAAACCAGCGCGTGCGCAGCGCGCGCGGTCCAGCGCCGCGAGCATTGCGCGACCGCTGCCGCGCACCTTCGTCGGTCCGCCGACGGTCGGGGCCATCACGTCGGGCGACCTGATGTCACGCGTGTACCGATTTGCCGATGACTCGATGATGGGGCGGTTGGCGGGTACGGCGTGGAATGACAAGGGGACCGATTTCATCGCCGGCGAGCTGAAACGACTCGGGCTCGAGCCAGCCGGGGAAGACGGCACGTTCTTCCAGTCGGCACTGCAGCGGCGCAGCATCTCCTCGGAGTCCTGGTTCCGCGTCGGTGACAAGCGGTACGAACTCTGGAAGGAGTTCATACCGCGTGATCAGGGCGTCCGCGCCAGCCCGCTCGGCGGAGCGGTCGCGATCTACGGCGGCACATTCGGCGACACTGCGTCGTACCTGAAGCCGGATCAGGCCGCGGGCAGGGTCGTGGTTGTGCGACTCGGACGAGGGCCGGACGGAAAGCCATCGTACACGCTCGTCAACCGCCCGCAGTTGGTCGCACGCTATGGGACGGCGACCGCGATCGCCGTGATCGGCGCGGAATATTTCCCGCCCGGCTACGTCGACGCGGTATTCCGGGGGAATAGCCCGACGGTGAAATCGGCGCCGGACACAACCACGGTGCTTCCGTCCTATCTGTACGTGACGGAGGCGGCCGGGCGCGCAATGCTCGGTACCGACCCGGACTCTGCACGCACGGGCCAGCTCGGAAGCCCGGTGTTCGGCCAGGTCATCGCCGATGTCGCGCCGGCACCCGGGCGGAACGTGATCGCCGTCCTGCGCGGTTCTGATCCCGCGCTGCGCAACCAGTACGTGGCGATCGGCTCGCACAACGACCACATCGGGTTCTCCGAGTCACCGGCGGACCACGATTCCGTGTATGCGTTCATGCACATCGCTGCGCCACAGGGTGCCGACAACGACAGGCCGAACCCGAGCCCGCAAGACTGGGCCAGGATCAACGCCATGAAGGACTCACTCCGCGCCGCGCACGTCGCGCGGCCGGATTCGATCTACAATGGTGCGGACGACGACGGCTCAGGCTCGATGAGCGTGCTCGAAATCGCCGAACGCTTCGCCACCGCGCCAGTACGCCCGAAGCGATCGATCCTCTTCGTCTGGCACGTGGCGGAGGAACTGGGGCTGTTCGGATCGCAGTACTTCACGGATCACCCGACGGTGCCGCGTGATTCGATCGTTGCCCAGCTGAACATGGACATGGTCGGTCGCGGCGGCAGCAAGGACTTCAGTGGCCTGACGAAAGCGGGAGCGCCGATCTACGGCGGACCCGGCTACGTGCAGCTCGTCGGTTCGCGCCGGCTCTCGACGGAACTCGGCAACCTGATCGAGACCGTCAATACCAGGCAGAAGCTCGGGCTGCGCTTCGACTACAGCATCGATGCGGATGGCCATCCGGCGAACATCTACTGCCGAAGCGATCACTACGAATACGCCCGCTATGGCATTCCCGTCGTCTTCTTCACTACGGGTGGTCACGCGGACTATCACCAGGTGACCGATGAGCCGCAGTACCTCGATTACGATCGCATGGCTCAGGTGTCACGGCTCGTTCACAGCGCGGCGACCTCGATCGCGAACCTCGATCATCGCATCGTGGTGGACAAGCCGAAGCCGGATCCTCGCGGGCAGTGCCGACAGTAGTCCACTGTAGCGCGTGACCTGTGATGTGTGGCTGAGCGGGACGCCGATCCCGCTCAGCCAGACAGTCTCGCCGCGAGTCCGCTGGTCCGGACGGTGACCTGACCAATGGCGGCACGCACCGACGCTTCTGTCGCGATGATCGTGACGGACCGCCGCGCACGCGTCACGGCCGTGTAGAGCAGTTCGCGACTCATGACGCGACTGTCATCGGGGGGCAGCACGACGACCACCGCGTCGAACTCCGACCCCTGCGACTTGTGCACGGTCATCGCCCACGCCGTTTCGACGGCGGGCAGACGTCCCGGCGCGATGGCGCGAACGCTGCCATCGACATTGCGGAAGTGCACGGCCACATGCCCTTCCGACCGCCAGACGACGCCGATGTCGCCGTTGAACACGCCTGTGGCATAGTCGTTCGCCGTCACGAGAACCGGCCGGCCGTGATACCATGGATCGTTGACAGGCCGTCCGTTTCGCGCGAGCCAGCGTTCCACGGTTGCGTTCAGGCCGCGCACACCGCTGCGCCCCTCGCGCTCCGGCGACAGCAGGCGAAAAGCCGCGAGCGCGTCGAGCAACTCGACGACCGACTCCGCCGCGAGACATCGGCCGAGATACGGCAGCACAGCAGTCAGGAAGGATTCACCCGTCGATGCGGGCACGAGAATCTGCGCTGACCCGCCGCCTGTATCCGTGCCCAGGCGCCACGCGAGATCTGCGTCGCCAGAGAGAATTGCCGCCGCCAGCGCACCGATCCCTTCTTCTGCGCTGAACCGCCAGCTCCGGGTGAGCCGTGTCACGACGCCGGGCAGCTGCACCTCCCCAGACGGCTGCGACGCAGCACGGCAGAGCACACCCATCACGTCACCTGCCTCGACACTCGAGAGCTGATGGTGATCGCCAACGAGAATCAACCGCGCATCCGGCTTGAGCGCCTGCAGAAGCGCATCGAGCATGAGGACGTCCACCATGCTCGCCTCGTCCACGATCACGACGTCGTGCGGCAACGAATTGCCCGCGTTGTGCCGAAACGTTTGGGTATCTCCCCTGTAGCCAAGCAACCGATGCAGCGTACGCGCCTTCAGCGGACCCAGTGCCGCCAGCAGCGCGGCGCGTTCTGCCTCGGCTGGCGGCATGTTGCGAATGATTGACTCGGAGAGACGTGCCGCGGCCTTTCCGGTCGGCGCCACCAGTGCGACGCGCGCCGCAGGAGATGATCCCGCAATCGTGGCGAGCACGGTGGCGACGAATGTCGTCTTGCCGGTGCCAGGGCCACCCGTGACGAGCGCGAATGCCGGTACTCCGCCCAGCGGCGACAGGCGAAGCATCGATTTGAGACGCCTCGCGATGCGCTGCTCGGCCGCGAAGTACCGGTGAAACTGCAGCAGGCCATCACGGAGGACGAGTGGCGTGACAGACTGCCCGTGCCCCACCAGCGGTGACGAATACAGAACGTCGTCCCACCACGCAGACTCGTGCACTGGTGCGGAATCCGCGCAGAGCATGTCACGGCGCTCAGGCGCCAGCGTCGCCATGAATTCAGCAGACTGACGTGCGAGTTGCGTGGTCGTGATGCCGCTGTGTCCATTGCGAAGCGCGCGGCTGAGGAGTGCAGCGGCCATCGCAATCACTCCGCCGCGCTCGTGAGGATCGCCCGCGCGTCGGATGAGCATCGTTGCGAGCTGCACATCGACCTCGTCGACCGCAGGCATTGCGCGCAGGACATCATGCAGGCGGATTTCACGCTCCAGCTGCGTCATGTCCGCCGCCCCAGTGCCGCATCGAGGGCATCCAGCAGCGCCGCGGTTGGCGTGTCGTGAAACCATCCGCGGGATGATGTTCCATCCACGCCGCGCAGGAAGACGTAGGCCACACCACCCATGTGTCGACTCGGATCGTATCCCGGCTGGCGGACGCTGAGGTGCCGGTGCAATGCCACGAGGTACAGGTGATACTGCAGCGTGTAGTGCGACTGCATCATGACATCGCCAAGCACGTCGAACGCATATCGGTCGTCAGTCGCACCGAGTTGATTCGACTTCCAGTCGACGATCCACCATCGGCCATCCTGCTCGAATGCAAGATCGATGACGCCGCTGAGATAGCCGGGCATGGCCGACTCGCGCAGGGTGCGCAGCAGCGGAGCGTACTCCTGTGCGTGTGACGAGCCGTGCGCCGCCAGCGCGTTCGCAACGCGCCGCGGTGACGTGGTGGCCACCGACAGGTCGAACCTCCATTCACGCATCGTCGCCGCGTCGGGCACATCGGCGAGCGAAAACCCGGCGCCCGGCAGAGTTGTGCGGCACACGCGTTCGAGCATGCCCGTCACGTCGTCGATCCGCGCATCCACCTCATCGGGGCGGCCACTGAGGGCATGCACTGCCAGTGAACGCCGGACCATGCTGCGCGTGTTCGCGTCGGTGGCGCGCGCGAAATCGAGTCGTTCGAGGACGTCATGCAATGCGATACCGGCACGCGTTCCGGCCGGAAAGGCGCGAAATCCAGTCGCGACCTCTGCGCCTTCCGCGAGTACCGCCACGTCAGCCACGTCAACCACGTCGCGGGCGGGACTGTCCGGCGCGTCGGCCACGAGGCTGGTGAAGCTGCTGAGGCGCCAGGTGTCGAGCTGGGAGCGGGCGAGCTGGAGCGTCGCTGCCATCTGCGCGGGTTCCTCGACGCTGACGCCCGCCGTCACACGCAGGGCTTCGTCCCGCTCCAACGCGTGGAAGCTCATGGTGCCGTCTGACGCAGCCACCATCGTCTGGAGCGCACCGAGCAGGCTGTCACCGGCCGGTGGCCGCAGGAGATACCCGATCGGTGACCTCGCAAAGGCCTCGTTCCTTCCGATCTCACCAAAGGCGATGTAACAGCGATGCACCGCCCTCGTCAGCGCAACGTAAGCCAGCCGCTGCGCCTCGGCGTCGTCTTCCTGCTGTGACTCGTCGAGGCGTTGTGCGTGCGATGTCGAGCCGATGTCCAGCACGTAGCCACGTGCATCTCGCGCGGTCGCCGGAGTGAGCCCGAGCGGCGCTTGCTGTGGCGTGCGTTCACTCCACAGCGTGGGGCAGAAGACCACGTCGAACTCGAGTCCCTTGGCCTTGTGGATCGTGAGGATCTGCACCGCCTCACCATCCGTCTCCAGCCGCTGCTGGCGTCGCTCCGGCGTGTTGCTCACACTCAGCTCACGCGCAAGCCAGGCGCCGACTGACTCCAGCACCAGCCCGTCGGCGGCGGATGCCTCGTGCAACAGCTCGACCACATGCCGGACATTCGTCAGGCGACGCTCGCCATCCGGCAGGGAGAGCAGTCGTTCGGCGGTTCGACGCTCGATGAGCACGGAACCAATGGCCGCCGAGACACCACGCGCGCGCCAGAGCTCGCGGATCTCAGCGAAGCGTTCCGTCACACGACTCCACCCCGCGTCGCCCGTGTCACCTGAGAGCCGGTCAATCTCCGCCGCGTCGCAACCCCAGAGTCGCGTGGCGAGTGCCGATGCAATCGCGCGTGAGTCGTACGGCGACGAGATGGCGGCCGCCAGCCTGACAAGCTCCGACGCTTCGTCCGACTGCAGCACGTCGGCGGCACCACCGACGACGGCCGGGACGCCCGCAGCGGTGAGTTCGCCCTTGATCGCCGTGGCCTCGATGTTGGTTCGAACGAGAACGGCAATGGAGCGATATGGCAGTCCCGCGGCCGCGAGCCGGACGATCTCGTTTGTGACCGCGCGAACCACGATCGTCAGTGCGAGATCCTTCGCGATGTACTTCCCGTTCTTTCCCAGTGATTTGTCGAGCCACCACCACACCATCGCACCGCGTCCATCCGCGGCGAGCTCTGGCGGCGGCACGGGTGTCGTCGCTGCAGCGACCAGGGGAAACCCGATCGGCGCCTGTTCGTATCGGAACGGGTTCGGCGCACGCGTGAAGAGACTGTCAGCGGCCTTGACGTACGCCGGAGTGCTGCGGTAGTTCCGCGTCAGCGTGTATCGGCGGGCAGCGCCATCGGCGGCGGCAAAGTACGCGCGAATGTCGGCACCGCGGAAACCGTAGATCGATTGCTTCGGGTCCCCGATGAGGAACAGCGGGCAGCCGTGAAACGCCGTGCTGAAGATAGGGAACTGCGTGCTGTCCGTATCCTGGAACTCGTCGATCAGCGCAGCGCGGTACCGCATGCGGATGCGCACCGCCAGCGGACCCTCCGGACCTTCGGCCGTGAGCACGGTCGAGAGCGTCCGCAACAGATCGTCGAAGCCGAGCAGGTGACGACGGGACTTCTCGCGGTTGAACCCGTGATCGACAGAATGGATGAAGTCCGCGACCAGCGCCTGCGCGGGCTGGTACGGATCGAAGTCGAGCACGGTGCCTGGCTGACGACGAAAGCGGCGGACGTATTTGTCGACCATTGCACCGATGTCAGCCTGCGCATCGACCAACTGCTCTGCCGCCGGCCTGTCCGTCAGGATGCGTCGTCGCATCCAGTCGATCCCTGCGCGCACGAGCGGCTCGGTTTCATCCTCGACGAAGGTGGTCCGGAATGGCTGACGCGTCTCGAGGGCACTTTCTGCGAGCATCCGCTGGCAGAATCCATGGATGGTCGACACGCCCAGGTCATCGAGGCTGCCAAGCGCTCCCCTGATGATCGCGGCACCGTCGGCGCCGTGCCGATCGCGCAACACGAACAGATCGTCGTTGGCGCCGTCGCGCGCGGGCGGCGTCCTGCTCCACACGCGGTCCGCCTGCCGCAGTACTCCCCTGAGCCGCGTGACGAGTTCCTGGGTCGCCTTCTCCGTGAACGTGACGACGAGGATCTGCGACAATGACGACACGCGGCGTTCGAGCAGGAGGCGCAACACCAATCTCGTGATCGCAAAGGTCTTGCCCGTCCCTGCACTGGCTTCGATGAGCGTCGCGCCGTCAATCAGCGGCACCTGCAGAGCGTCGAATGGCTCGGACACTGGCTGCGATGACGGCATGGTCATGCTGCCGTCATGCCTTGCAGGCGTGGGCCAAAGACGATTCCGAGCAGGCGTTCGAATTCCGGCCACTGTTCGTCAACCGGATCGCCACCGCGAAAGCAGAGTGCGATGTGCGGGTCGGCATGATCGCCCGCGATTCCGCTCCAGCCACCCTCGTCATGGAATCTCTCGTACGCTTCAGCCACCGGGTCCTTTCTCGCCGCTCGGGTGGTTGGGTTCGCGTTCGTGAGATGCGCACTCAACCACGCGCCGGCCGCCTTTGGAAAGAACACCATCGGCATCTCGCGACCGGCCCGCGCGGCACGGACGAGCGCACCGAGGTGCATCGTCGCGTCGGTGACGCGTTCGAATGTCGCGACGATCTTCGCCACATCCTTCTCGACGCCAATGAGCACGGTGCGTTCCGGTATCACGGCGCCATCGGCAGTGCTCTCACGTGCGGCGCACATCGCAATGTGCTCGATCCAGGCGCGCAGCTCGTGCTTCGCCTGGAATTTCCCGGCACGAACCACATATCGTGTCGCGCCGCGGATCCCGTCCAGCACACCGCTGACGCGCCAGTCGGCGCCTTGAACCTGCAGCGACAGCGTACGACCAGGTTCCGTCGTCGGAATTCCGGCCAGCGCCGCATCCACGCTCGCGCGTAGGCGCGCGCTCCACGCTGCGCCTAGCGCCCCCGGCGGAAGACTGCCATCGCCCTGAAGCTGCCGAAGATCACGCGCCGGGTCGTCGGCGCCAGCCAAGGCCGCACGAAGCATTCGTGCCCGCACCGCACCCTGCTCCATTCGATCGGGCATCAGCAGTTCGTCGTCACTCGATTCATCGCGTCCCTCAGCAATCGTGAACCCGAGCGTGTGTCGGCAGAAATACTGGCTGGGGTTGCACCAGCATGCCACGAGATCGGCCAGTGGCTGGTCGAACGCTTCGGCGCGGAGAGGCTCCCCCAGACCCTCAATCGGCGTCGTCACGAACGGGAAGTCGGACAGCCCGTCCGTCGGCGCTGCGCGGGCAGCCATCGCATGCGCGGACGCGAACGTGAACAGGCGCGGATCACGCGCCGCATCGAAGTACGCCCGGGAGAACGGCTGGAGCGGATGCTCCACCAGCAGTGCACAGCGCGCCGCGCCGTCGGACCGTCGATCGAGATGATCGAGCAGCTCGTCCACCACCACCGATGCGGCGGATGGTGAATTGTCACTGACCGCACGCCCGCTGTACGCGAGGATCAGCCGGTCGCCAGCCGCGAGAAGCAGATCGAGAAAGAGCTGACGATCATCACTGCGGAGGTCCCGATCGCCGGGGCGGTGTTCCGCCTCGAGCAGATCGAAGGCGGCACGACGTTCGCGACGGGGAAACACACCGTCATCCAGGCCGGCAACGGCGATGACACGGAACGGCAGGCTGCGCATCGGCTTCAGCGCAGCCACCGTCAAGCCGCCAGCGAGGAAACCAGTGCCGAACCCGTCACCATCGAGCGCAGTCTCCATCCAGTCGCGCACCACGCCGAACGGAACGTCGCCGTCGTACGCCGAGGTCAGCGCAAGCTCGCGCAGGTTTCCAAGGAGTTCCGTCACGCTCGCCACGGCTTGCGGATCGCGCGTCTCAGGCGAGCCGAAGACGGTGTCCACTCCGTCGTGCATGGCGTCAACCCACCGCTCGAGCGTGCGGGGTTCGCCCCATCCAGACAGCGTGTCCGCGAGCGCATCGATCCACGTGGCGAGACGGGCCACTGCCGCAACGTCACCGACCGTATCTCCGATGTGCGGCAGGACGCCGAGCACCAGATCGTTGTGTGGGCCCGTCGTCACACCGATCAACAGACGATCGAGGGTCGCGCGCCACGTTGCCTCCTCGTAGGCGGGCAACCCGACGGCCGAACGCGACGCCGCATCATATCCCCAGCGCGCATTGGCGCGATGGGTCAGTGACGCCAGGGCATCCACTTGCGCCTCGCTCAGTCCCGCCGCGTCGTGCACAAGTGGATATGCCAGCAGCTCGAAGACTTCGCTGTGCGTCAACCGCCCGTCGGGCAACGCCAGCAGCAGCAGGAACGCCGCTGCGGCAGCGTCGTCGCCGTGCGTCGGTCGATCGGCAATGCGATATGGAATGCGCGGTACGGCGGGATCGCTTGCGCCGAACACCGCATCGATCCACGGTGCCCACTCGCCGGCGTCCGGCACCAGCAGCAGCAGGTCATGCGGACGCAGCGTGGGGTCATCCGCCAGCGCGGAAAGCAACTGATCACGCAGAATCTCCACCTGCCGGAGATTGCCATGCGCGCTGTGGACGCGCAGTGACGCATCGTCGGCCACAAACGACAGCGGCGCACTGCCAGCGCCGCCGGCGGCAAGCTCAGCCTGGAGTGTGTGCAGGAACGCGCCAGACTGTGGAGCGTTGTCCGGAAGCACCGTCACCCGCGCGCCCCGCAGCCGAAGCGCCTCCACGAATTCATGACCCTGTGCGCCGAATGCGGTGGCCAGCGGGTGCGGATCGTGCGCCGTCAGTGAGGCTGACAGTACGGTCACCGGGATGTGTGTTGCCAGCGCCGCCAGCGCGTCGACGAACAGCGGCGGTAGTGTGCTGACCCCGAACACCGTGACGCGTGACGGAAGGTCCGCCGGTGTGTCGTGGTTCAGCCGATCGATGAGCTGACGCAGCCTGCGCCCGGCGGGCGGAACCGCGTGCTTGGCGTCCGCGACGAGGGTGCGCCAGAGCGCAGCCTGCCAGGCGGCGTGTGGCGTGTCATCGCCGCGTAAGCCGTGCTCCCACCCCGCGAGCACATCGGCCCGATACAACTGGTAATCGTCGAACCGCGCTGCGATGCGCTCGGCGAGGCCGAAACGCGCCCGGTCATCGCTGCCGCGCAGATACGTGATCAGTGGCGTGTACGCCGCTTCGTCGGGCAGGCGGCGCAGCAGGGACTCGACGCGCCAGGCGAGTGCGTCGCGGGAGAAGGCATCCACCTCGTCGCGCGGAACGGTCGCGATCTCGAGACGACGCGCCAGCTGGTGAATGAAGCCGGACGGGAACA
>JANMNM010000246.1:0-5250 GCA_031373905.1 Gemmatimonadaceae bacterium
CACTAACCGCTGCAGGACCCTCGCCTTAAATGCTGCCGTGTACTGCTGCATTGCACCGCCTCGCCTGCGCCCCCTGCATGAACCATCACCCCACCGCCCTCACCCCAGCGGTGATGCGACAACTATCCTGACACAGGGGGCGGCGCAGGCTATCTTGGTGTTAGGTACCACAATGACTTCGGTTATGATTCACCTTGATCAGTCCCATTGGGCGCGCCGGTTTCGAGAGGATTTCATTCCTCAGATCCGGCTGTTGCAGCGAACTATCGAGTTCCGGCTCCTACCCTCATTCAGTGGCGTGGAGGCGGAAGCAAATGCGCTTGCACAGAGTCAGTACGAGCTAGCTTCGCAGAACCCGAGGAACAGCTACTCCGACGAAGCTGTGCTCGCGGAATGGGCGGCCGATCGAGCGCTCAATTACATGATGGATATGCACGACATTCAGCAAGGAGTTCAGAATCTCTTTGCGGTCGCGCTCTGGCATGTTGTTGAACAGCAGTTGATGGTGTTCCATCGCCGCCAAGTTCTCACGCCGTCCGAGGAAGCCGACCTCAAACTCGCTGATCTCAGAGTATTCGCGAGGCGCCTCGAGGACGCTGACGTGCACCTCGATACGATTGCTGGCTGGCGTGCCATCAAGGAGCTCGAGTGTTTGGCGAACACGGTAAAGCATGGTGAAGGTCGATCGCACGAGGAGCTGAAAGAACTGAACTCAAGGTTTCTTTCACCGCCTTCAATGCGAGAAAGAAGTGTCGAGTTCTCAGGCGCTTGCAGGCGGGCCAGAATGCCGCTGTTGGGAGACGGCATATACGTTTGCGAGGCCGACTTAAGGCAGCTTTTCGATGATGCCTGCGAGTTTTGGGAGGAACTAGCCACGGCGATCCTCGTGCGCGGTACCTAACAAGGACATGAGACAGCGCAGTACCGCCAGCATCGATGCGCGCTAGTGGTGTGATGCTAAAGTGTCTTGCGCTTTGCGCACCTTGGCGAGAATGGATCGGACCGAGGCGGTCCAGACGAATGGAGTCGGCGCCTCGTTCCGACGATCGAGATAGGTGGTGATGGCCGCGTTGAGGTCGGCGACCGATGTGACGGCGAGGCGACGCAGCTGGCGCCGTGTCAGTTCGTTGAAGAGCAGCTCCACGAGATTTAACCACGAGGCGGACGTGGGCGTGAAGTGGAAATGCACGCGCTTGTGGCGGCGCAACCACGTGGTGACGTCGGGCGTTTTGTGCGTAGCGTAGTTGTCCAGGATCACATGCACGCTTAAGCCCGGCGGCACGGCGCGCTCGACGCGGGTCATGAAGGCGAGAAAGTCGTGCTGCGTGTGGTGGGGCCGACACTCATGCTGGACATCGCCGGTGCGGACGTTGAGGGCCGCGAACAACGTGGTGGTTCCGTGGCGCTTGTAGTCATGGGTGAACGTCCCCGCCCGACCCTTCTTGAGCGGGAGCCCGGGCTGCGTCCGATCCAGCGCCTGAATCTGACTCTTCTCATCCATGGAGAAGACCACGGCGCGTTTCGGCGGATTCACATAGAGACCCACGACGTCGCGCAGCTTCGCGACAAAGGCGGGATCGGTCGACACCTTGAAATAGTCGATCAGGTGCGGCTTCAGCCCGTTCGCTCGCCACAACCGCGAAATGGTGGCTTGATCCCACCCCGTGGCGGCGGCCATCAGGCGCGTGCTCCAGTGCCCGCCATCGGGTGGCGTCTCGTCCAACGTTTTCGCCACGATCCGGGCTTCTTCCGCGGCGTCCAGTTGCCGCGGCCGTCCCGAGCGCGGCCGGTCGGCCAGCAGCGCGGCACGTCCGTCGGCCTCGTACCGATTCAACCACAGCCCCACGGTCGGTCGCGACACGCCCACCAGCGTACAGATGGCGTCGCCCGCCACGCCGTCGGCCGACGCTAACACAATGCGGGCGCGCTCCACGACGCGCTGCGGCGTCGTCCGTGCGCGCACTAACGCCTCGAGGGCCGGGCGATCACCGCGCTTCAACTTGACGCTGCGAATAGGAAGTGGCATCGCCCTCAGTATACTGCCGAGCACACTATTATGCAAGCTATTTCTGCATCACACCACTAGTGTAGTGTCGCTTAAATAGCTTGTGTAACGAGCAGCGGGATTGTATCGTGCGGACATGCCGCTGCCCATTCGCTGTATCGCGTTGCGTCGGGGCGATCGCCGACGCCTGGAGCAATTGACGCGCACGCGTACGACCGCGCAGCGCGTGGTGGAGCGGGCGCGGATCGTGCTGGCCTCGGCGGATGGCGCGTCGGGGAACGCGATCTGCGCGCAGCTGCAGGTGTCGCGGCCGACGGTGACGCTCTGGCTGGATCGCTATGAGGCCGAAGGCGTGGACGGGTTGGTCACCGATCATCCGCGTCCGGGCCGACCGAAACAGCTCACCGCGGCCGACGAAGCGGCGATCGTCGCGCGCACCCTGCACACCGCACCGCTCAGTGGGACGCACTGGAGTACGCGGCTAATGGCGCAGGCGACCGGCTACCATCACGCGACGATCGCGCGGATCTGGCAGGCCCACGGCCTGAAACCGCATCAGGTGAAACGCTTCAAGCTGTCGCGGGATCCCTTGTTCGTCGAGAAACTGCATGACGTCGTGGGGCTGTATCTCGATCCGCCGGAGCGCGCGGTGGTCTTTTCGTTCGATGAGAAGAGTCAGATTCAGGCGCTCGATCGCACGCAGCCGGGCTTGCCCATGAAGAAAGGCCGCGCGGGGACCATGACGCACGACTACAAGCGCCATGGCACCACCCCGTTGTTCGCGGCGCTCGACGTCGCGACCGGCAACGTGCTGCAAGACTGCATGCCGCGCCATCGGCATCAAGAGTTCCTGGTGTTTCTCAAGCAGATGGAACGCAGCGTGCCGCCGGACCTCGCGATCCACGTGATTCTCGACAACTACGCCACGCACAAGCACGAGAAGGTGCAGCGGTGGCTCCGCCGCCACCCACGGGTGCACTTCCACTTCACCCCGACGTCCGCCTCGTGGCTCAACCTGGTCGAACGCTTTTTCAGCGAATTGACCGAGCGGCAGATTCGTCGCCTCGCTGTCACCAGCGTTGCGCAACTGATCGCCGCCATCACCGCGTACATCGATCACCGCAACGCGCACCCCACGCCGTTTGTGTGGACCGCGACCGTGCGACAGATTCTCCAGAAGGTTCGCAAAGCGAAGGCTACTTTGGCGACACTACACTAGTATCCGTGGTGCGCGGTACTGCGCAGTCTATGCCTGGTGTTAGGTGGATGTCAGCTCTTTCGCATGGAGGATGCGGTGCTTGTGCCGACACTCGGGAGCGTGGTTCGCGTGGACCTGACGTCACACAACGACGATGGCATCGTCACCGAGCGCGTGAACACGTTTGGTACGGTGACGCGCCGCGCCGGCGAGCGGTGGACGGTGCGCGATGCGCATGACGGCTCGGAGGCCGAGTTCAGTCTACCTGCAGACCGCTGGCGGCACGCATCGCCGGGCACCGACGCGTTCCTTACGCCGAGTGAGCACGTCGGTCACGCAGAGTTCTACGTGCACCTGCAGCGCTTCGCGTCGTTGGCGGTGCCGGGTGTGATTGTGGGCCGCGACCACGGCGCATGACGGCGCGCGAGAGGTTTGCCGTTCACGCGCCCGCCTAACATCTGGATGTGGCAGCGCAGTACCGCCAGCAATCGTGCGTGGTAGAATCATCGGCGCGCGGTACTGCGCAGCCAATCCTGGTGTTAGGTGCCACGCAGTGAGCTCTCGTGTCGGACGCTTGCATCGCGATCCAAAATATTGTATAGTTTGGTGTGACCGACAAATCCGTCAAGTGGCTCGGCTCGTCGCGCGCCGATCTCCGGGCATTGCCTGAGGATGCGCGTCGCTCGCTCGGGGTGGAGCTCCGCCGTGTGCAACAAGGCCGCGCACCGCATGACTCGAAACCGATGCCCGCTGTCGGTCCGGGTGTGGCGGAGATCCGTGTCCGCGACTCGTCCGGCGCGTTTCGGCTGATGTACGTCGCGAAATTTGCGGCAGCGATCTACGTGTTGCACGTGTTTCAGAAGAAGTCGCAGAAGACGGCCAGTCTGGATCTCGAGCTGGCCCGACAGCGCTATGCCTCGCTTCGGCGAGCTCGCCAGGAGGATTGAGCATGACCGTCCGTCGCACCCGATCGACCGGCAATGTATTTGAGGACGCAGGCTTCCCACCGGCGGAAGCCGCGCATTTGCTGATTCGCACAGATCTGATGTTGCAGGTCAGTGACATCATCGAGAAGCGCGGGCTCACACAGCGTGCGGCAGCGGCGGCGCTTGATGTAACGCAGCCCCGCATCAGTGATTTGGTGCGCGGTCGTGTCGAGTTGTTCAGCATCGACACGTTGGTCGAGATGTTGAACCGGCTGGGCGTGTCAGTCACGTTCAAAACCACGCGTCGTCGCCGGCGTGTCGCCTAACAAGGAACTGAGGCTGGCAGAGTGCCAGACGTTCG
Organism: Gemmatimonadaceae bacterium; assembly: GCA_031373905.1. Taxonomy (GTDB): domain Bacteria; phylum Gemmatimonadota; class Gemmatimonadetes; order Gemmatimonadales; family Gemmatimonadaceae; genus JACMLX01. The sequence goes on from JANMNM010000246.1 coordinate 4,491, forward strand.
GTTGCGCGATAGAATCATGCGGCGGGCACTCTGCAGCCTATGCCTGGTGTATGCGACACGCGACTCTGGTCTGGGTGGAGGGCAAGGTCGCCCGCTTGTCCTATGTCACGTGACGCGTTACAGTAATGTGTGATCAAGTCGTTCGCGGATCGGCGTACGGAGAAGCTCTTCGTCATGGGACGGGCTCGACGCGTCCCGCCCGAGGTGGTGCGGCGTGCGCTGCGGAAACTCGAAGCGGTGGACGCAGCGACCACCGTGGACGACTTGCGGGTGCCGCCCGGCAATCGGTTGCACGCCCTGAGTGGGGACCGGCGTGGGCAATTCGCCATCGCCGTCAACGATCAGTGGCGCATCTGCTTCCGCTTCGATGACGGGGACGCGTACGACGTCGAATTCTGTGACTACCACTGAGCGAGGGTCCGCCATGTCCATCGAACACCGCCGGGGTCGGCAGCGTGCCCCGATTCATCCGGGCGAGATTCTCCGTGAGGAATTCTTGCCGGACTACGGACTGAGCGTCAGTACGCTGGCCGTGGCGCTCGGAGTGTCGCGCCAGTCGGTAAATGAATTACTCCGTGAGCGTCGGGCCCTGAGTCCGAGCATGGCGCTGCGGCTGTCGAAGCTGTTTGGGAATACGGCCGAGTTCTGGCTGAACTTGCAGCGCAGCGTGGATCTCTGGACAGCGGAGCGCGACTTGAAGGCCGAAGGGGCGCGCATCAAGCCGCTGCGGGTCGCATAACATCATGATGAGACTGCGCAG
>JANMNM010000253.1:0-2447 GCA_031373905.1 Gemmatimonadaceae bacterium
CGTTTGCACGCGAGCAGGTGGAGCGCCTTGTGGGACTCCGGCGGTGAGCCGTGGCCCGGTGCGCCGTTCGTCAACCTCAATCGGCATCGACTCTTCGGTGACGCCGAGTGCTCCGCCCGTTGCGTGAAGCTGGTGCAGGACTCGATCGACGTGGACATGCTCGGCCTGCGCTCGCTCAGTGCGCTGGCGCGGCGCCAAGGAACATGCCATTCCCGATTCTCACAAGTGCGCTGTACCGCTGACCCGCGCAGGCGTCCTCACGATCAGGATGACGATTCCAATCGCTGCGTGAATCGGTCGCGCCTGGGCCTCGCTGCAGATGACGCCAGACGCTGGTGGCCTCGCGGTCTTCTCGTCGCGGCACCCCTCTCGCATCACGGATGCCGGGCGCAATACGCACCTCCCTCGCAGCGCGTCGGCACGAACACCTCCGCCTGAATCCGCCAGCGCCCATTCGTCTCGCGCCACTGCGCGAGATAGGTGCCCGAAATACGCACGGGGCCATCGGGATCAGTCCACGTGCCGACCCACTCCCCTTCCTCGGACGCGACCGCCCAGGCCTCGAAGACGTTGATGCGCGTTGGAGTCCGCACCCACTTCGTATCGGGACGTCGCGCGAATGCGGCCGCCATCGATCGGGCATTGGTGTCGGCGCCGGCGTTCTGCGCTCCGGTTGATGACACGACGTGGATGTCGGGCATCCATTCCTGCGCGATCGCTGCCGTATCGTGCGCCGCGATCGCCGCGTTCGAGCGTGCACGCGCGGCGGAGATCGCGGCCGAAGCTGCGGTTGTGCTTGGTGACATTGGCAGTGGGTGAGTTGCCGACGACTGTCGCGAGCACGCCGCGAGCAGGACCAGACAGGTGGAGACAATCGTCGTGACGCGCATGACGCGCGGAATTCCAGCATTGTAGAGCGCAATCCAGTCGTCCAGCCCGTCCGGCTTCTCGGGGTGTTCGATGTCGCCGCCCGCCAGCGCGACGATCTCCGCCGTCGGCACACTGCCGCCGCTCCGCCGCAGGAAGCGTGCACGAACGAGCCCGCCCGCGACTTCGTCGTCGCCAATGAGGAATCGCTGGGACACCAGCAACGACTTCTCATCCCACGCCACGAGTTCCGTTTCGATCTCAAAGGCCTGACCCCAGTTGAGTGACTTGCGGAAGAGCATCGACTCGGCGATCACGACGGGAAAGAAGCCGGCGCGATCCAGCTTCGCGAGCATCCCCGACCGGCGCATCATGTCGACCCTCGCAATGTCCATGATCGTGAAGTACCGGCCGTTGTTCATGTGCCGGAAGACGTCGAGGTCGAAGAGGCTGACACGGAACGGCGTGCGGCAGGGACCAAGTGGGTGGACCGGTGCACGCGTGCGGCCCTTGATCCACAGCCAGAGCAGTCGAAACCAGAGATTCATCGCGAGCGTCTGTCGGAGTCAGTCATCAGCGTCGCGACGCGCGCCGCAGCCCTGCTGCAAGGTTCACCCGCCGACAGGGATCGCGTCGACGCCCCTTGTGCCCTTGCGGGCCAGCAGTCTGGCGATCCAGGTGCGACTGGCGGGAGTGAGGCAGCAGACGGCTTGGTCATTCGGGACAATCATATGCATGAAGGCTCGATGCGGACACCTCGTCGTCCCCATCGCACTCCACGCGGGAACACTGCCATGCTCGTCACGCACCACAGCAACGCGGCCGATCACGAAAGCGCTCCAGTGCACCGAACGGGCGCCTGCAGGTCCCGCACGAGACCCGCCACACTCGCTATTCTTTCGGAAGTTCCCACCCCCGCCCCGCATCTCATGCCGACTCGCTGGATTGCGCCCGCCTCGCTCATCCTTCTCGCCCTCGCGCCGATTGACTCGGCCCACGCACTTCAGAAACCACGCGAGAACGACCTCCGCCTCCCGATCGGCGGCACGCCCGGCCGTCTCGACGCCATTACGGACGTCGCTGGCGTCGAGGTCGGTCACGCCACGCTCATCGCCGGCAGTGGCCCGCTGGTCGTGGGCAAGGGCCCGGTGCGCACCGGCGTCACGGTCGTTCACCCGCGCGGAAAATCCAATCCGGATCCGGTCTTCAGTGCCTGGTTCACGCTCAACGGCAACGGTGAGATGACCGGCACGACATGGATTCAGGAGAGTGGCTATCTGGAAGGGCCGATCGCCATCATGAACACACACAGCGTCGGAGTGGTGCGCGACGCGATCATCCAGTGGGAAGTGTCACGCAAGACGGTGCAGCAGCCGTGGTGGCTGCCTGTCGTTGCCGAGACGTATGACGGCGGCCTGAATGACATCAACGGGTTCCATGTCAGGACCGAACATGTGCTCGCCGCACTTGACAGTGCGCGCAGCGGACCCGTGCGCGAAGGTGTGGTCGGCGGCGGAACGGGGATGGTCTGTCTTGGCTTCAAGGGAGGGATCGGAACGGCGTCGAGGGTGCTCGCCGCG
>JANMNM010000021.1:0-7011 GCA_031373905.1 Gemmatimonadaceae bacterium
TGCCCGCGGTGATCGATGGCGCGACGCCCGGACCACTCCGTCGGTTCTGGCGGGATTGGTATCGCCCGGACCTGATGGCCGTCGTCGCCGTTGGTGACGCGAACCCGGACTCACTCGTGTCGCTCATCACGCGGACCTTCGGCCCGATCCCGCGGCGCTCGGCGCGCAGGCCGCGTGTCGTTGCTGCGGTGCCAAGGCACGACTCAACGCTCGTCTCGATCGCGACGGACGAAGAGCTGACGTCATCCAGCGTCGGTGTGCTGTGGAAACTGCCGCCGACGAGCGCCAGCACGGTGCGCGGATACCGGACTGAATTGCTGAAGAGCCTGTACGAGACGATCCTCTCGCAGCGCTTCAGTGAGCTGTCGCGGAAGCCCGATGCGCCGATCACTGGCGCTGGTGCCGGCGGCGGAAACTTCGTTCGCAGCGCTGACTATTTCTCCCTCGACGCCGGTGCCAAGGAAGGCAAGCTGCTCGAGTCGCTCGAGTTGCTGCTGACCGAGGCGGCACGCGTGCAGCGACACGGATTCCTGCAGGCGGAACTCGACCGTGCACGCACAAGCCTGCTTCGCAGCTACGAACGCGCGTTCGCTGAACGTGACAAGACACCGTCGGCGTCTTTCGTCGACGAATACGTCGGCAACTTTCTTTCGGGCGACGCGATTCCCGGCATCGCGTATGAATACGACGTGGCGAAGCGCTTGCTGCCCGAGGTCACGTTGCGCGAGCTCAACGCAGTCGGAGCGTCTCGCACCGGCGAAGGCAATCGGGTGGTCACGGTCACGTTGCCAGCGAAAGCAGGACTGACGCCGCCTACAGAGGCTGCGGTGCGGGCCGTGTTCCGGAAGGTCAACTCCGCCACCATCGAGCCCTGGACGGAGACGCTGGTGGACGGCGCGCTTGTCGCACAGGTGCCGACGGCTGGTCGTGTGGTGGCGGAGCGGGAGTATCCCACGATCGGGCTGACGGAGTGGACACTCTCGAATGGTGTGCACGTGTTCGTGAAGCCAACGGACTTCGATGCGGATCAGGTCCTCATGTCATCGTGGAGCGCGGGCGGATTGAGCGTGCTGCCGGACAGCGATGTGTTCCGTGGTACGATGGCGGCGCTGGTCGTCGCAAATGGCGGCGTCGGGAATTTTTCGGCGGTGGACCTGCGGAAGAAACTCACGGGGAAGGTGGCGAGCGCGGTGCCGGGAATCAGTGACCTCTCGCAAGGCGTGAGCGGTCAGGCCTCCCCGGCTGATCTCGAGACGCTCCTGCAGCTCACATGGCTGCGGATGACAGCGCCGCGCGCAGACAGTGCGGTGTTTCAGGCGCTGCTGCAGCAGTTCGACGCGCAGCTGCGAAACAAGGATGCAAATCCCTCCGCCGTGTTCATCGACACGGTGCAGATGACGCTCGGCAATGGAAGTCCGCGGGTGCGTCCACTGACGCTGGAGCGATTGCAGGAGCTGGATCCGGATCGCCTGCTGGCGATCTACAGGGATCGTTTCAGCAACGCCGGGAAGATGTCATTCCTGTTCGTTGGCAACGTCACGACTGCGGCGCTCAAGCCGCTCGTGGAGCAGTGGCTGGCGGCGCTGCCGGTCACGGATCGCAAGGACGCATGGCGCGACGTGAGTCCGAAGCTGCTCACGGGACAGGTGGAAAAGGTCGTTCGCAAGGGTGTCGCTCCACAGAGCCGGTCGTTGTTGATTCTCGGCGGTCAGGGGGCCTGGAGCCGCGAGGAGGCGTTCCTGTTGTCTTCCGTTGCCGAGCTGCTCGAGATGCGACTGCTCGACCGTCTGCGCGAAGCGCTCGGTGCCACATACTCCGTGAGTGTGAACGCGCTGTTCGCACGCGAGCCGCGGGCGGAATGGCAACTCCTGATCGACTACTCATCGGCGCCGGAGAAGGCGGATACACTGTTCGCGGCCGTGCGACAGGAACTCGACTCGTTGCGTCGTGTGCCGCCGCGTGCAGCGGAAGTGGATCGCGTGCGCGAGCAGCAACGGCGCGGGCTCGAGGTGGCGCGACGACAGAACGGATGGTGGCTGCAGGGGCTGCGTGACCGCCTGGAACATGCTGACGACCCTGCGGGCGTCCTCAGTGGCGATGCGCTGATCGCAGCGCTCACTCCAGAGAAGATCGCGGCCGCAGCCGCCATCTATCTGAGCGAGACGAACCGGGCCAGGTTCGTGCTGCTGCCGGAGGTGAAGGCACCAGAGTGAGCGTGTCGTGAGCGGGCTACCGCGCTGGCAGCGGCGACTGCCAGCGCGAGCCGGGAAACAGGTGTGCATCACACTTTTCGCGTCCGCCAGGTGCCGCGCCGGAACATGACGAAGCTGACGGCAGCCAGCAGCGAATACGCGGCCGTGATCGACGCGAAAACACCGTGAAAGCCGAGCGATGTGTAGCGCGCGAGGAGCCAGGCGAGGGGAATCTCGAACACCCAGAAGACGCCGATGTTGATGCGGGTGGGCGTGCCGGTGTCACCCGCGCCGTTGAACGACTGGGTGAGCACCATGCCGAAGGCAAAGAGCGGAAACCCGAGCGCCATCAGTCGCAGGCCGTCCACCGCGACGTCACTGACCGCTGGATCGCTGGTGAAGCCGCGCACGATGAGTGGTGCGAACACGCCGAAGATCAGGCCCATCAGCCCAAGGAAAACGACGTTGTACCGCGCTGCCGTCCACACCGCCTTCTCCGCGCGGTCGGGGTTCATGGCGCCCAGTGCCTGTCCAACCATCGTCGCGGCGGCGTTGCCCAGCCCCCAGGCGGGCAGCATGGCGAACATCACCATGCGCACGGCAATCGTGTACCCGGCCATCGCCGCGCTGCCGAAGACCGCGATGAAACGGACCAGCGCGATCCAGCTCAGGCTTCCGACGAGCACCTGAAAGGTGCCATTCACCGAGAGCCGCAGCATGCTGAGCATTGTTGCCGGTTCGACGACCAGATGTGCCCGGCGCACACGCAGGTTCCCCGTACCGCGAACGAGCCGCGACAGGGCGAAGAGCAGCCCGGTCCCACGACCGATCGTGGTGGCGACGGCAGCACCGGTGACGCCGAGTTGAGGAAAGGGTCCGATGCCGAAGATCAGCATCGGTCCGAGCACGATGTTGATGCCGTTCGCCAGCCACATCACACGCATCGCGACCGCCGCGTCGCCGGCACCTCGAAAGGTGGCGTTGACGACGAAGAGCAGAAATGCCGTCACGCTTCCGCCCAGCATGACGCGTGCGAACATCGTGCCGGTGGCGAGCACATCGTCGCCCGCGCCCATGGCGCGCAGCAAACCGGGCGCGAGCAGCGCACCAGTCACGGCGATGAGCGTCGCGATCAGCGCGCCGAGCAGGATGGCCTGCACGGCGGCTCGACCGGCACCATCGGCATCCTTCTCGCCGATGCGCCGCGCCACCACGGCCGTGCCCGAAATCGCGAGCCCCATGGCCAGCGTATAGACCACGATCATCATCGATTCGGTAAGGCCGACCGTTGCCACGGCCGACGCACCAAGGCGTGCGACGAAGAAGACATCGGAGAGCGCGAACAGGCTCTCCATGACCATTTCGAGGACCATCGGAATCGCGAGCAGAAAGATCGACTGCCCGATCGGCCCCGTGGTGTAGTCGTGCCGGCGGCCGCGGAGTGCGTCGCGGATGTCGCCGGTCATGCGTCCGAATGCGGAGGCCGCCGGTTCCTGAGGTGCAATGGTTTTCGCCGTGTCTTCCATATGAACTCCCATCTTCCTGAAATCAGAAACGCCCCGTCTGCAGGTCGAAGCAGTCGGGGCGTTTGACGACGAGGAGCGGCGAAAGACTCGCGGCTGCTACCCGATACGCGCTGCTTCGATGAACCGATACGCGACGACGTCCGTCATCGCCGGATCAACCGGGATGGCAAAGAGGGTCGGGCGTGGGCGGGGGCTGATCATCGAAACACGTCGTGTGAGAATGAAGCAGGCGGAGCCGGGGTGCGGCTCTCCGAACCGTAACCGGGGCAAAGGCTGTGCGTCAAGCGTCCCGGCTCGCAGTTTTCCTGTTGCGCCGAGGTCAGTCTGGACCGGACCGGGCGGCGGCCATCCGCGGCCACCGGTCGGCGCGTCCTTTTGCGGGAGCTGGCTCAATGGCAATTGCAGTGGTGCGTCTGGTGGCGTTTGCGCGGCTCACGCTTGCGCTCATGCTGATCACGCGCGGCGTCAACGCGCAGAGTGTGCAATACCGTTCGCCTGCCGGCGTGGTGTATCGCGCGCAGGTGGATACCGGGCCGATTGCTCGCGCGGAGGCGGCGCTCGCGGCCGACCCGCGCAACGTGCAGAAGTTCGTCGCACTGGCGGTGACCCAGTCCGGTGCGCGCCAGTTTCGCGAAGCGATTGCCACGCTCACCCGAGGTCTGGCGATTGCACCGAACGATGTGAGCCTGCTGCGTTGGCGCGGCCATCGCTACATCTCGGTCCGCGAGTTCGACCGTGCGCGTCGCGACCTCACGCGCGGGTTTGCGCTCGACAGCACCAACTACGGGATCCTGTTTCACTTTGGTGTGCTGCGTTTCGTGCGGGGTGACTTCAGCGGTGCAGCGGAGATGTTCGCGCGCGCGCAGCCGCGTGCACCGGACGGCGGCGAGCGAGCCGGCAGCACTGACTGGCTCTGGATGTCATTGTCGCGCGCAGGCAAACAGGCTGCAGCGACAGCGATGCTTGCAACTCGGCCGGATACGCTGCCGGCACCGCCAGGGTATGCGTACGTGACACGGCTCAGGCTGTATCGCGGCGAGCTGACGCCGGAAACGCTGTTCGCAGCCGGCGACACGACGGACGTGCAGGTCGCCACGCTCAGCTACGGTCTGGGCAACTGGTACATGGTGCGTGGCGACACGGTACGTGCGCGGGCCGCGTTCGAGCGTGCGGTGGCGTCGGGCGGGTGGCCGGGATTCGGGTTCATCGTATCAGAGGCGGAGCTGGCGCGGTTGCGGCGGCGATAGGCGGAGCCTGCACGATCAGTGGAACCCGTCGCCGCCGCCCATCGTACTGCCGGCAGACGACGCGGTGGAGGGGACATCGGGTTTGCGTTCGCTCCCGTGTCATGATCGATCCCCCGACGCACACTCGAATACTCAATCGACAGATACCGTGCTGACCCTCCTCATTTCCTCAGTGCTGGCACCGATGGCCATGGCGCTGGCAGACACGACACCGACGTTCGTCGTGCCGCAGACGGTTCCCGAACTGGAAGCCCGCATCAGGAAGGTGCTGGACAGCACGAAGACGCCAGGCGCGGGACTGGCAATCGTCTCACACGACAGCATCATCTACACCGGCGGCATCGGACTGGCTCGCGTGGCCCCACCCATGCCGGCAACAGCTGCGACGCTGTTTCGCATCGGATCAACGTCGAAGCAGTTCGTTGCACTGACGGTGATGGCGTTGGTGCGCGAGGGGAAGCTCTCGCTGAACGATCGACTCGCCACCCGGTTGCCGGGCTTCTACTTCAGGAACCGATGGGAGTCGACGGACCCGGTCCGTATCATCCATCTGCTCGAGCACACCGCCGGCTTTGACGACAACTCGCTCCGGTCCTACGCACACAACGATCCGACACCGGTGACGCTGGAGAGGGGCCTGCTGCTGGACACGCTGTCGCGCGAATCCCGGTGGCGCCCGGGCACACGGTTTTCGTACTGCAACACGGGGCCGGCGATCGTCGCGCGCATCATCGAGCTCATCGAAGGCAAGCCGTTCGAACAGGTGGTGCAGGAGCGATGGTTCTCGCCGATCGGAATGCGGACAGCCACGTACTTCCGTCCCGACAGCACCACGACGCAGCGCGCGACGCTCTATCGCGACGACGGCGTGACGCCGGTGAAGTACTGGCATATTTTTGCGCGACCCGCCGGCTCGATCAATGCAGCGGCGACCGACATGGCGGCATACCTGCGGTTCGTGCTCGGGCGTGGAACGGTGGACGGCCGGGTGATCCTGCCAGCCGAGGACTTCGCGACGCTCGAGCATTCGCAGTCCTCACTCGGCGCGCGCGCGGGGCTCACGCTTGGCTATGGCAAGCACCTGTACCAGACCACCGACAGCACGGGTTTCATCTGGACTGGGCACAATGGCGGTGTCGAGGGAGGACTGTCCGATTTCAGCTACATCCCCGAGGCTGGCGTTGGCTATGCGGTGCAGATCAACAGCGGGAATGGCGAGGCGCTGCAGCGCATCGGGCAACTGGTGCGCGCGTTCCTGACGCGCGGGATCGCACCACCCGCGCCACCAGCGCGGGGGCAAGTACCCGCCGCTGTTCAGGCGCGCTATGCCGGGTGGTATCGCGCCGTGAATCCACGGATGCAGCGGCTGGACATGGCGTCCTATCTGGTAAGCTTGCAGCGCTTCTCGTTCACCGACAGCACTCTGCGGATTTCGCCCGTGCTTGGCAAGGCAACGAACCTGCTGGCGATCGACAGCCTGCGCTTTCGCACACCAGGGGCGGGCGCTGCGACACTGGCGCTGGTGCCGGCCGCAATGAATGACGACACGGACGGCGCCGAGATCGCTCTCGGAGACTCGCTGCATCGTGTTCCGACCGGGATCGCGCTGCTCCAGCTTCTCGTCGCATCACTGTGGGCCGTGGCGCTCACGCTGTCGCTCGTGGCAATGCTGTTCGGCGGCGTTCGTTGGCTCGTACGACGTGTGCGCAAACGGCACGTGCCATCCGACAACCCTGCGGCGATGTTTTGGCGGTGGGCGGCCGCATCCTCGCTGCTGCTGATCGCGAATCTGGGAGCGCTGAGCGTGGCCTCGGAGGATCTGAACGCGATCGGGAGTTTCTCGGCGCTCAGCGCCGGTGCGTGGACGCTGGGTATCCTGTTCGCGGCCGCTGCCTTTGCCGGGGTACTTGTTGCGCTGCGCCGGAGGAAGGGCACGACAGGCTGGCGGCGCGTGTCACTCTTCACCGCCCGCGTGGCACTGCTGCTTCAGGCCGTGGCGGCGGGGTACCTGATCGCGTTCGGTTTCATCGGATGGAAGACCTGGGT
>JANMNM010000030.1:0-19492 GCA_031373905.1 Gemmatimonadaceae bacterium
CGGTCCCACCGCCGCTATGTGTTTTCCGTTAACCGTTCTCGGGGGGGGGTTGCCCCACCCCCCCCCCCCCACTTTCAACCGATGTGGATCTCTTACGCCTTGCGACGCTTTGCGACACCAGCCAAGGCCAGGAGGCCAAAGCCCATCAGACCAACCGTCGCCGGCTCTGGGACAGCCCGGATCGAGATCAGGATGTCGTTGTAATCGCGATCGGACTTCGTGCCAGCAACGCCGGCTCCGAAACCACGGCCACCATTGACATTGTCTTCCATGCCAACCCAGAACGCGTCACCACCGTTCGCGGTGATCAGGCGACCCCAGACATCAGTGCTCAGCTTGCCCGAGCCGACGCCCGTCGAGTTCGTGAAGACGGCGAACTGCTGGTTGCTCGTCGTGGCGCGGCCACCGATGGCACCCACGCCCGTCGTCATGGCAGAGCTGTACACCGTGCCCGGGGGCGTTGAGCCGACAGATGGCAGGGACTGCGTGATCCAGACCGCAAACGGGCCTGAAACAGTCACCGGCGACGGACCGACGAGCGCGGCGGCGTTGATCACGACGCCAGCGTCCGTGATGATGCCCCATGACGTCGTCAGATCGCCGGCGACGCGGCCGATCAGGCCGAAGTTGTACGAACCGCCGGTGAAGCGGAAACCACCAACGACCGGCGTGCCGAGATAGACATTCGACGTGGTCAGCGGTGCCGGGGAAACCGGGAGGAACACCGGACCCTGGTTCACGCAAGACGCAGCGGCGAGGGCCGGCGTGTTGGTGAGGATGGCACCTGCATTACAGACAGCCGCACCGACGTTGTCGTCGGATTGGTTGTTCCAGTACGCCCCGGTGTTGCTGTTGTCGGGGGTACCGATGGCCTGCCACGTTTGCGCACCGAGCGGCGAAACAGCCGCAACAGCAGCAAGCGCAGCAGCGAGGGACATACGACGCATTTGGGAAATCCTCTTTGTGGATCTGTGAAGAAGTGAACCGGGACATCCATTCCAAGAGCACGCGCCGTGCCGTAGCGGCCGCCGTTACCTCGAGGAGCACCTCCGCTCGGAAGAGAATGCAGTACAACGACTTGCACGACTCGAGCTGGCTGAATGGCAGAGTCTGCTTAAGCGGGAAGTGTTGTTGAAGCTCGTCCATTCGTTGCACGGGTGCAACAACATATCGACTGGCGTCCAGTATCCCTTTCGTGCCTCCCTCGTCGGTGGCCGTGCTATGGCGTTGCTTTGCCGGCGAGTTCGTGCCCACGCCGCTTGCGTGGCGAGGAAAATTCGAGGGAGCTCGGCGAGTATAGTTGTGCTCGCTCTCAGTCGGCGGTTCGACCCATGCTGAACCCCGATGGTCCACATCCATCACTGCACGCGAAAGGCCGGCAGTCGTTTCCGACTGCCGGCCTCTACTGCAACCCGCTCTCCCTGCTGTCGGAAACTCAGGCCTTGCGGCGGCGGCGTGCGACACCGGCCAGGGCGAGCAGTCCGGCACCCATCAGCCCGACCGTTGCCGGCTCCGGCACTGGCCGCACCGAGACGATGATGTCGTTGTAGTCGCGGTCGGAGAGATTCGTGCCTGCCAGACCGGCTCCGAAGTCGCGCCCGCCGTTGACGTTGTCTTCCATGCCGACATAGTACGTCTCACCGGCATTCGACGGATTGATCAGGGTGCCGAAGGCGTCCGTCAGGAGCGAAGCCGAACCGTTCGTGAAGACCGCGAACTGCTGATTGATTGTCACCGCATTCGACCCGATGGCGCCAGTCCCGGTCCGCATCGCAGAGCTGTACGTGGTACCAGCACCGGCGGTCGGGAGCACCTGCGTGATCCAGATCGAGAAGCGATCCGTGATCACCGTTTCGAGACCGACGAGCGAGGCACCATTCATCACCACACCACCGTCCGTGATGATGCCCCAGTTGCTGGTCGTGTTGCCGGCGATCCGGCCCAGAAGACCGATCTGGTAGGTCCCGGCCAGAAAGCGGAAGGCGCCCGGGTTCGCACCGCTCGGGCCACCGAGGAACACATTCGCGTTCGTCGGTGCGATGAGCGGCAGATACACCGGCGCCTGGTTGATGCACGACGTCGGGGTCAGCGCTGGCGTATTCGTCAGGATCGCGCCGACATTGCAAACGGCGGCGGCGACGTTGTCGTCAGAGCGATTGTTCCAGTACGCGCCGGTCCCCGCGTTGCTCGGCGTGCCGATCGCCTGCCAGCTTGCCTGGGCACCGAGAGAGGAGACACTCAGAAGAGCAGCAGCAACTGACATCAGGGAAGAACGACGCATTGTGGGATCCTTTGTCTGCAAGAGGTTGATTCGCTTCGATGGCTGACACCGACCTCAAGGGCAGGTGGCATGCCGAGCTCGAGCAAAGCGGTGCGATTCAACCCAAGCACTTATTCCACAACACTTTACAAATTTTCGGACCGCTGGCACGCTTTTTGTCAACAACCCGACTAGGCAACAAGTGCCGCGTACCACTGTGGGATCGTAGCATCACCACTACAGTCGCCGCCAAGATGGGTGGTGTGGCACCAGAACCGCGCCCGTCGATCACCCGAGGGCAGCCGGAGGTGCCCGCTTCCGGCAGTCAGGCCCGGATCGGTGCCAGCCAGCGAGCCATCTCACCCGGCTCCATGCCCTTGCGGTCTGCCAGATCTGCGACCTGATCCTCCCCGATCATGCCGGTGCCGAAGTACCGCGCCTCCGGGCGCCAGAAGTACCAGCCCGACACGCTCGCCGTGGGGAGCATCGCGCAACTCTCCGTCAGCGAGATCCCGGCCAACGCGGGCACATCCAGGAGCCTGAAGAGTGTGCGCTTCTCCGTGTGATCCGGGCAGGCCGGATAGCCAGGTGCGGGCCGAATGCCTTGATACGACTCACTGATCAGCGCGGCGTTGTCGAGCGACTCGCCAGAGGCATACCCCCAGTGCTCGCGACGCACCGTCTCGTGCAGCCGTTCCGCGAGGGCCTCCGCCAGTCGATCGGCCAGCGCCTTCAGCAGGATCGAGTTGTAGTCGTCGTGGGCGGCCTCGAACGCGGCGACCCGCGCATCGATGCCATGGCCTGTCGTCACGGCGAACGCGCCAACCCAGTCCCGGACGCCAGACGATTCCGGCGCAACGAAGTCGGCCAGTGCGAAATTCGGCCGACCATCGCTCTTCGCCATCTGCTGGCGGATGGTATGGATGGTCGCAGCGCGCGCACCACCACGGGCGTCCTCCGTGGCCCACACGGCAATGTCGTCGCCGACTGCGTTGGCCGGGAAGAGTCCGATGACGGCCTTCGCGCGCAACCACTGCTCCGACACGATGGATGCCAACATCGCCTGCGCATCCTTGAAGAGTGAGCGCGCTGTCTCGCCCACCACCGCGTCATGCAGAATGTCCGGGTAGTGACCGGCCAGCTCCCACGTCTGGAAGAACGGGGTCCAGTCAATGCGCGCCACCAGGTCGTCGAGCGGCCAGTCGTCGAACACCGTCACGCCCGGCCGTGCCGGAACTGGCGGGACGGTTGCCGACCAATCCACCTGCAGGCGATTCGCACGCGCGTCCTGGATCGACACCAATCGCGTTGCCTTACCGGAACTTGCCCGATGGACGCGGATCGCCTCGTACTCGGCTTTCACACCCGCCACGAATGCGTCGCGCCCATCATCGCTGAGGAGCGCACTCGCGACACCGACGGCGCGGCTGGCGTCCTGCACGTGCACGACGGGGCCATCGTACTGCGTCTCGATCTTCACGGCGGTGTGCGCGCGACTGGTCGTGGCTCCGCCGATCAAGAGCGGAATCGTGAATCCCTCGCGCTGCATCTCGCCCGCCAGAAACGCCATCTCCTCGAGCGACGGTGTGATCAATCCGCTCAGTCCGATGATGTCGACGTTCTCCGCGCGTGCCGTCTCGAGGATCTTCGCGGCAGGCACCATGACGCCGAGATCGATCACATCGTAGTTGTTGCACTGCAACACCACGCCAACGATGTTCTTGCCGATGTCGTGCACGTCGCCCTTGACGGTGGCCATGAGGATCTTGCCCTTGTTCTTCTGCTCCTCGGCCGGCTGCAGGAGTTTTTCCGCCTCGATGAACGGGATCAGGTGCGCGACGGCTCGCTTCATCACGCGCGCACTCTTGACCACCTGCGGCAGAAACATCTTGCCTTCACCAAACAGGTCGCCGACGACGTTCATGCCATCCATCAGTGGCCCTTCGATCACGTGGATGGGGCGTTCCACGGTGAGCCTCGCCTCTTCGGTGTCGTCGACGATGAAATCGGCGATGCCATGCACGAGGGCATGCGTGAGCCGCTCACGCACGGGCAGCTCGCGCCACGCGAGCGAATTGCCTGCGACGGCCGCCGTTCCCTTCACGTCGGCCGCCACTTCGAGCAGCCGTTCCGTGGCATCGGGCCGGCGGTTCAACACCAGGTCTTCCACGCGCTCGAGGAGCTCGGCGGGGATGTCCGAATAGAGCGTCAGTGCACCGGCGTTCACGATGCCCATGTCCATCCCCCCCTTCACCGCATGGTACAGAAACACCGAGTGAATCGCTTCGCGGACAGGATTGTTGCCCCGGAATGCGAAGCTCACATTGCTCACGCCGCCGCTGATGCGCGCGTGCGGCAGCGTGGCCTTGATCTCACGCGTGGCTTCGATGAAGTCCACCGCGTAGTTCGCGTGCTCCTCGATCCCGGTGCCGATGGCGAAGATGTTCGGGTCGAAGATGATGTCTTCGGCGGGGAAACCGACGCGTTCCGTGAGGATCCTGTACGCGCGCGTGCAGATCTCCACCTTGCGTTGCCTGGTGTCAGCCTGTCCCTGCTCGTCGAACGCCATCACGATGACCGCAGCGCCATAGGCGCGGACCAGCGTCGCCTGACGGACGAACTCCGCCTCACCCTCCTTGAGGGAAATGGAGTTCACGATCGACTTGCCCTGCACCTGCTGCAGCCCGGCCTCGATCACGCTCCACTTGGAGCTGTCGATCATGAGGGGGACCTTGCTGATCGAGGGCTCGCTGGCGACGAGGCGGAGGTAGGTGGTCATGGCAGCGACCGCGTCGAGCATGCCCTCGTCCATGTTCACGTCGATCACCTGCGCGCCGCTCTCCACCTGCTGCCGTGCCACTTCCAGCGCCGCCTCGTAGTCACCGGCAAGAATGAGCTTGGAGAACTTCGCGGACCCGGTGACGTTAGTCCGTTCACCGACATTGACGAAGTTGGTGCGCTCACTGACGACAACGGGCTCGAGACCGCTCAGCCGCAACGCATGCGGCACGGCCGGAACGTGGCGCGGGGCGACCCCTGCCACGGCGCCGGCAATGGCCCGGATGTGCGCCGGCGTGCTGCCGCAGCAACCGCCGACGATGTTCACATACCCGGTGCGAGCCCATTCGCCGATGATACGCGCCATGTCATCCGGGCTTTCGTCGTAGCCGCCGAACGCGTTTGGCAATCCGGCGTTCGGGTGCGCCGAGACTCGCACGTCAGCGACGCGTGAGAGCTCCTGCACATAGGCGCGAAGCTCCTTTGGACCGAGCGCGCAATTGAGCCCGATACTGAGCGGCCGTGCATGCATCACGCTGACCCAGAAGGCTTCCGTGACCTGCCCACTCAGCGTACGCCCGCTGGCATCGGTGATCGTCCCGCTGATCATCACGGGCACACGTTCGTGCGTTGACGTGAACACCTGCTCGATCGCAAAGAGCGCTGCCTTGGCGTTGAGCGTGTCGAAGATCGTCTCCACGAGGAGAATGTCCGCGCCGCCGTCCAGCAGCCCTCGTGCGGCCTCGCTGTACGCGACGACGAGTTCCGCGAACGTCACGTTACGGGCCGCGGGGTCGTTGACTTCCGGCGACAGGGATGCCGTGCGGTTGGTGGGGCCGAGTACGCCCGCCACATACCTCGGGCGCGACGGGTCACGCGCCTCGAAGCTGTCGGCCACGCTGCGGGCCAGGCGGGCTCCCTCGACGTTCAACTCGTACGCGAGTGCCTCCATGCCATAGTCAGCCATGGCGATGGAAGTCGAATTGAAGGTGTTCGTCTCGAGAATGTCGGCACCGGCGTGCAGGTACGCCGCGTGAATCGCGCCGATGAGTTCGGGGCGCGTCAGCGCCAGCAAGTCGTTGTTCCCGCGCAGGTCGCGGTGCCAGTCAGCAAAGCGCTCGCCACGGTACGCGGCCTCGTCGAGACGCTCGCGCTGGATCATCGTGCCCATCGCGCCATCGAGCAGCAGAATGCGCGTCTGAAGTATGGTGTCGAGGAGGGCGACTCGCTCCGCGCGCGTTCGCACCGGCGTGACGGCTCGCGCGGCGTCGAGCGAGAATGGTGGCAGTGGCTCGCGCGCCCAGTCGGCGTCGAGGTCGTGGTGGTGCGCGTGCGAGCCTGAACTCATGCGGAGACCGGTGCGTGCTGCGCGCTGGCACGCAGACCGAGGATGTGACAGATGGCGTACGCCAGATCGGCCCGATTCAGCGTGTAGAAGTGGAAGTCCGCCACGCCTTCGTCCGCCAGTTTCGTGCACTGTTCCGCCGCGAGCGTGGCCGCGACGAGCTTGCGCGTCTCCGCGTCGTCTTCCAGCCCGTCGAAGTGCCGGGCCATCGAGTCGGGGACCGTGGCACCCGCCATGGCCGAGAACTTTCGTGTCTGCGCGAAGTTCGTCACCGGCATGATGCCCGGCACGATGGGCACCGCGATGCCGGCAGCCCGCGCGCGGTCCCGGTACCGGAGATAGACGGAGTTGTCGAAGAAGAACTGCGTGATGGCGCGCGTCGCACCCGCATCCACCTTGCGCTTCAAATTGTCGATTTCCGCCTGCATCGAGCCGGCGGTCGGATGCGCCTCGGGATACGCGCTCACGCTGAGCTCGAACTCGAATTCGCGGCGCAGACCGGCGACGAGATCGGATGCGTACGCAAAGCCGCCGGGGTGCGGCAGATATGCCGAGCCAATGCCCGCCACCGGATCCCCGCGGAGCGCCACGAGGTGACGGACGCCGGTGTTCCAGTATTCGCGCGCCACGGCGAGAATCTCGTCGCGAGTGGCCGACACACACGTCAGATGCGCGGCCGGCCGCAGCGACGTTTCCGTGAGAATTCTCCTGACCGTGGCATGCGTGCGTTCGCGGGTTGACCCGCCGGCCCCGTATGTCACCGATACAAAGCTCGGGCTCAACGGCGCAAGGCGCTCCACTGCACGCCACAGCTGCGCTTCCATCTCGTCGGTCTTCGGTGGAAAAAATTCGAAGGAGACGGCGAATGGAGAGGAATCCGGTCGGTTGAGAATCGAGGGGCTCATGGCGTGAACTCGGCAAGGGGGAGCGTGCATTCCCAGATGACAACCGTCAGCGGTGACCCGAGGAGACGGCTTGCTTCACGGGCGCGCAAGCCGGACAGCGCACACCAGTGGAGGATGTCGTCAGTGGCGAATCCCAGTCGACGGTGCGCGTGGTCGGTCCTCAGCGATTCTTCGCCGTGAGGCGCAAAGTCGACCAGCAGCAGTCGTCCGCCCGGCCGCAGGACCCGGGCGACCTCCCGCAGGACGGCAGCGGGATCATCGGCGAAATGCAGGACCTGATGCAGGATGGCGAGGTCGATGCTCCGGCCAGGCAGTGCCAGACGATACATGTCGCCGTGCCGAAGCTGCACCTGCCTCGAGTCGGCCTGCGCGAGCGCGGCCCGGGCGTACGCCAGCATTTCGTGGGACCGATCGATGCCGATGGCCCTCTCGGCACGAGGCGCGAGCAGTTCGAGCATCCGGCCGGTGCCGGTGCCGATGTCGAGCAGGTCACCAATCGGCCCGGGACCAGCCAGCTCGACAAGTGCGTTCTCGACCTCCTCCTCGGGCCCATGGAGCGAGCGGATGTCGTTCCACTCGTGCGCGTGCGCCTTGAAATACCCGTCCGCGACTTCCTGCCGGGTGAGCTGGACGCCAGCCAGGCGCTCGCGATCCGCCTCGAGTGCCTCGTCATTGCTGCCGAGCAGATCGACGACAATCCGGGCGATCGGGTTGTCCGAGAGCCGGTAGAACACCCAGCTCCCCTCGGGGACCCTGTCGAGGAGGCCGGCGTCACAGAGCAACTTCAGGTGCCGGGAGACCCTTGGCTGGCTTTGCCCAAGCACCTGGGTGATTTCGGTCACAGTCAGTTCGCTGGACGCCAGCGCTCCAAGCAGCCTCAGCCTCGTGGGCTCGGCGGCGGCCCGCAGTGCCTCGAGGAGATCCCGATAGCCGGCTGGCTGCGGTTCCGCTGTGATCGCGGGAAGACGGATCGGAGTTGCGGCCATGGTGGAAGCATATAAAGGTATCCTTATATGTCAACCGCCGTACGCGAACTTCTGCTCCCCCGGCGAGGGCCAGAGGGCGACCTCCGAACCAGCGTAACCCACGCACCTGCGTCGACGCTTCACCGGCCTTCCGGATGTGCGATCTTCGTCAGTCGAGACATTCCCCTTTTCGCTCCGGATTCAGAACATGTCCCACGCCAACAGCCCGACCCTTCGGCCTGCCCTGACGCAGCTGTCCGAAGACGAAACCATGTTCCGCGATGCCATCGCTGCCTTTGCAGCAGAGGACGTCGCACCCCGGGTCCGCGCCATGGAAGCGGCGGGCAAGATCGACCCGGTCATCGTCGCGAAGTACTTCGAGCTTGGGCTCATGGGCATCGAGCTTCCCGAAGCCGCTGGCGGTGCCGGAGGCTCGGCGATGATGATCGCGCTTGCGGTGGAGGAGATCAGCAAGGTCGATCCGGCCGCAGCGATCATGGTCGATGTCCAGAACACGCTCGTGAACTACCCCATCCACGCGTATGGCAACGCCGACCAGCACGCCAGATATCTGACACGCCTGACGACCGACACAATTGGCGCCTACGCCTTGTCAGAGCCCGGGTCCGGGTCAGACGCATTTGCGCTGGGATGCAAGGCGGAACGCACACCGACCGGATGGCGGCTCACCGGCCGGAAGCTCTGGATCACGAATGGCGCCGAGGCGGAGATCTTCGTGGTGTTCGCCAATACGGACTTCGCGAAGGGCTACCGCGGCATCACGGCGTTCATCGTCGAGAAGAGTTTTGCCGGGTTCGCCGTCGGCAAGAAGGAAGACAAGCTCGGCATCCGCGCCAGCAGCACCTGCGAGCTGATTCTGGATGGCGTGGACGTGCCGGATGCGAACGTTCTTGGCCCGGTGGGTCAGGGATACAAGATCGCGATCGACACGCTGAACGGCGGCCGGATAGGCATTGGCGCACAGATGATCGGCGTGGCAGCGGGCGCATTGAATGCGGCATGCGACTATCTGAAACAGCGCAGTCAGTTCGGAAAGCCGCTGAGCGAGTTCCAGGGCATTCAATTCCAGGTGGCGCAGGCCGCGACGGAGCTCGAAGCGGCGCGGCTCATGGTGTACAACGCCGCCCGGCTGAAGGATGCCGGCCAGGATATCCAGCGCGAGGGCGCGATGGCCAAGTTGTTCTCCAGCCAGGTGGCAGAGCGCGTGACCAGTGTGTCGCTGGAACTGTTTGGCGGGTACGGATACGTGAAGGACTATCCCGTGGAGAAGTTCTATCGCGACGCGAAGATCGGCGCGATCTACGAGGGGACTTCGAACATGCAATTGCAGACGATCGCGAAGCTCACACTCAAGTAGCAGGCGGCGGAC
The DNA here is from genome assembly GCA_031373905.1 of Gemmatimonadaceae bacterium. Taxonomy (GTDB): domain Bacteria; phylum Gemmatimonadota; class Gemmatimonadetes; order Gemmatimonadales; family Gemmatimonadaceae; genus JACMLX01. The sequence goes on from JANMNM010000030.1 coordinate 9,644, forward strand.
AATGCGGCCTAACGCGTTCAGCCACAACACTTTGGCGCACTTCGGCCGGATGCCTGCCACGCCCGCGGGCTGCCGCTGCCGCACGAGCGGCGGCGCGCGCTGTGTGCATGGATTGCTGCGGTGCGCTTCTCCGTCGAGAGGACCGGTCGCGAGTGATTGACGCATTCACGTTCGCTGATCACCAGCGAGCATGCGCGTGTCACGCATTCGGACCGATGCGCGCACGCGTGTTGCATGTGCGCACTGATGTCTGGACTGGTCGGCGGGGGATCGAGGGATCCCCGGCATTGGTTAACTGATGAGCCATGGAACGGTGTGAGATGCGAATGGTGTGGCGAACTCTCCTCATCCTCTCGGCAACGGCCGGTCCGGCGCTGGCACAACAGCGAACCGGAGCACCACGGGTCCCAGCACCGAGGATGTGCGACATGTCAGTCAAACTCATCGTCGTTCGACTGCAGACACCGTCCGGTGCGCCGATTTCCGATGCCGCGGTGACGGTGCGTCGTGTGCGCACCAAGGTCCTGATGGAAGATGCGTACCCGCTTGGCGGCGGGGAGGGAAACTACAAGATCCTCGAAGACAACGTGGTGCGGGATCTGCGACCGGAGGGCGAGGCCTTCGATGTCACTTTCACGCGCGCCGGCAGGTCACGTCGGGTGCGTTTGATCATTGGCATGGACGCCGCCCGATGCCACGTTGACATTCGCCGCGGACCGACGACGATCACGTTTCCGGGTGCGGGCGACTGATCGAGCGTGTCCTGCGTTGGGCGTGGTCGTCCCCCCGGCGGTCCTGCGGCTGACCGCTGTCAACCAGAAGAGCGGCGCGGGGCCGCACCTTGTCGTTGCGGGGGCCGATGTGCAGTAGGATTGAGAGCCGCTGAGGTCAGCATCACTCTCCCACTGCCCGATATTCCGTGTCCGTCCCTGCACTGCCGCCCCTGCCACCGCGCTCGGCCACCGAAATCGTGGACGGCGCCGTGCAACTGGTCCGGCCTCAGTTCGGGTATTTCCTCCGCATCGCAGCCATCGGTGCCATTCCATCCCTGGTGCAGTCGGTCATCACGCTGATCGTCTTCCCGACGCAGCCAGCCGATCCTGCCGCGCTGATTCAGCAGCAACTGAAGCTCTTCCCGCTGACGCTGCTGACCTACGCGTTCGCGACTGTCCAATCAGGTGCCATCATCAGCGGGGCACTCGCGCTTCTGCGCGGCGATGCGTTGCCCACGGTGTGGGCGGCGTACTCCGCGGCGTTCCGCCGATTTCCCGCGCTGCTCGGCGCGAATGTGCTGCTCCTGCTCGTGCTGCTCGTCATTCTGCTGCCGGTTGTGGCCGGGCTTGCCTTCCTCGGTACGGCTGGTGGCGCCACGCTGATCGGCCTGGGGGCGACGGGTACCGTGGGCCTCATTGCAGGCGTCGTCGCCTCGATTGCCGTGCTGCTCGTGGTGCTGTTCCTGGCGGTGTCGGTGTTCGCGCGCTCGGCGGTCATGACATCGCTGGTCGTCGGGGAGACGCTGGGCCCGATGGCGGCGCTCCGGCGCTCACAGACGCTGTCGCAAGGCAACTACCTGCTGCTGGCGAAGACGTACGGGTTGGTGATGGTGATCATCCTGGTCGTGTACGGAGTGATGGCGGGCATCGCCAGTGCCTTCCGCGATCAGCAACAAGTGGTTCAGGCACTGCTGAGCGTACTGATCATCCCGGTGACGCCGATCATCGGCGGTGTGATGCTGCTCACGTACGCTGATCTGCGAGTACGACGCGAAGGCGCAGACCTCGACGCCGCGCTCGACGCCCTTCCGGGCGCCACGCTGCCGGGGGCCTGACAGCTGTGCTGTTGCAAGGACTTCAGTCACCCATACCCGCCGACGCGATCCGCGATACGATCGCGCGGATCGTGCTGGAGCGCGGGTATCAGCAGAGCATTACGGCGACGCTGCTTTCGCGGGGATGGAACTGGTTCTCGGAACGTATCAGCAGGCTGTTGTCGCATGCGACGAACAGCCGCGGGACCTATCTCATCGTCCTCGGTATCCTTGCCGTACTGATCGCCGTGGCACTGGCGCGTGCGGCGATCGTTGCCCGTGCGAGGCGTCAGGCAGCGCGACGCCGTGAGCTCGAGAGCACGGCAGACGATCAGCTGGCGACCGCGCGCGGGCTGGCCGCGCAAGGAGCGTACGTTCCTGCCGCGCACCAACTGTACGCTGCCGTCGTGAGCCGCCTCGTCGAAGCGAAGCGGGTGCGCCGTCATGCATCGAAGACGGTCGGCGATTACTGGCGCGAACTCCGCAGCGCTGGTGACCCGCGTGCAGCGCCGTATCTGTCGTTCTCGCGCGTGTACGACAATGTGGCCTATGGTGACGGTGTCTGCGACGCCGGTCGATTTGCACAACTGGAGCAACTCGCCGCGCCGATCCTGACGGCCAACAGCGGTCATTCGCCTGCTCGCGCGGCGGCCTGATGCCAGCACCGACGGAACCCGCACTCCTCTCGTCGGTTGATGTCGGAGCACTCACGACACGCCGGTCACGGCAGGCAACGCTGCTCACGATCGGGGTTCTGGCAGCGCTGGTCGTGCTGATCGTGCTGCTCACGCCGGTCAGCGACACCGATGAACAAACGCGTCTTGATACGACGCGGTACGGTCCCGGAAATGCGCGCCTCGGTGCTGATCTCATCCGCCGCCTTGGCTGGTCCACCTTGCGTTCGGATGCCCCCCTTCCGGGCGCGTTGGACACCACGATCATCTACGCCGTATTCGAAGGTCCGACCCCGATGCGCAGCGCCGAGCTGAACGCCCTGCTTGCTGCCGTGCGCCACGGCGCGGGCCTGCTGGTGGCGCCAAAGGAAAACAGCGGCGCAATCTTCGGGAATGCGGCTGCGTTTTCGCTGCTTGACTCCCTCGGTCTGCGAACGCTAGCCCCGGGCAGAGTCCACGCCAGGCCACTTGCTGGCTGTCCACGGACGCAGGATCCACTGGCGGCAATCCGCGTGCGGACACGGATGCTCACGTTCGACACGGCTGCAGTACCGCGCGGCGGCGCCCGCTCAGGGAAGGTGCCATATCCGTCGAACGTCGAGGTACTTCTCGCAAGCGACGTCGCTGTGGAGGACCGCGTCGAATCGGACAGCATGTCGGCGGACGACAGCGCGGCTGGTTCGGCCGCGTCTGTGCGTGCGAAGCCTGCTGTGAGATCAGCAACGCAGACCAAGGCACGAGTCATCGTACCCTCCGGTGCTGAGGACGCGGAGGCGCAACCGACGGTTGTCGCCTTCCCGCTCGGCCGCGGTCGTGTGGTGGCCATGGCAGACCCTGATCTGCTGCGCAACGATCAGATGCGAAACTGCGCAATGGGCTCGGCGCTGACGGTCGTGCGTGGGCTCGAGTACCTGTCCGCCGGTCGACAGCGCACCGTGCTGTTCGCCGAGTACTACCAGGGCGTGAGCAGCGATGGCCCTGGCGTGGTGCTCTGGGAGTGGCTGCGCGAGAGTCGTGCCGGCCGCATGATCCTGACGCTGATCGTGGCCTGCGCGCTTCTCCTCGGTGCACGGGGCCGACGGACGCTTGCGCCAGTGTATCGCGAGCGTGAAGAGAGACGATCGGCCCTCGAACACGTGGACGCGCTCGCGACCGCCTGGCGCGCCGTGCGCGGCACGCGGACCGTCGCGCGAATGCTGGCACGCGGAATCCGGCGGCGGCACGCGGCGGGCCGCTGGCGGACCCTCGATGACGCGAGTTTCCTCGCGGCGCTGGCCGAGCGACATCACACGATCAGTGATGACGTCACTGCGCTGACGGTCGCGATGGAGGCGCCGGTTGCTCCGTCTGAGCTTTCCGCGCTGCGCAAGGCGGCAGCGCACATCGATGCCGAGTGCCTCGCGCCGTGATGCTCATCTTCGCTGTCTTCTTTCTGCCCCTCTTGACCGCCCATGACGACACCTGAGCACACGTTGACTCCCGCCGAAACGGTCAGCGCACTTCGCACCGCGATCCAGCGCCGTATCGTCGGGCAGGACGTCGCAATCGACGAACTCCTCGCCGCGCTGCTGGCACGCGGCCACGTGCTGCTGGAAGGGGTACCGGGGGTGGCGAAAACACTGCTGGTGCGTGTCGCAGCCGCGGCGGCGGGCGTTCGTTTCGGCCGGATCCAGTTCACGCCGGATCTCATGCCAGCCGACATCACGGGAACGTCCGTGCTTCGCGGCGCAGACGGACGATTCGAGTTCAGGCCCGGACCGCTGTTCACTGATCTGCTGCTCGCCGACGAGATCAATCGTGCGCCAGCCAAGACGCAGGCTGCGCTGCTCGAGGCGATGCAGGAGAAACAGGTGACGGTGGACGGGACGCGTCACGATCTGGGGCAGCGCTTCAGCGTTGTCGCGACTCAGAATCCCGTGGAGTTCGAGGGCACGTATCCCTTGCCGGAGGCGCAGCTTGACCGCTTCCTGGTGAAGGTTCGGGTCGGGTATCCGGGCGCAGCCGATGAACTGGCGATGCTGCAGGCGCATGCACGCGGTGACGATCCGGAGCGAGGCGTGAGCGAGAATGGCATGGCGATCAGCGCGGCGCAGTTCGACGCGCTGCGCGATGCGACCGACCGAATCAGTGTGGCGCCCGAGGTGGTGGCGTACATCACCGCGGTGATCCGTGCAACCCGCGAGGATCCCGCGCTGGCATTGGGCGCGTCGCCCCGCGCGGCTGTTGCACTCCTGCGCGTGTCGCGCGCGGCAGCGGTGCTTGCGGGCCGCGAGTTCGTGACGCCGGACGACGTGAAGGGTCTCGCGCCTGCGGCGCTGCGCCATCGCATCATCCTGAGCCCTGAGCTCGATGTCGAGGGTCGCACAACGGACGACGTGCTGGCAGCGGTGCTGCTGCGCGTGCCGGCACCGGTCTGATACGGTGCTTCGTCGGCTGCTTCGACTCGTCACGAGCCATGTGCCTACGCCACGACTTGCACTGTGGCTCGCACTGGCGGCGTGCGTCTGGCTGCTGCCGCTGCCAGCGCCGTGGAGCGCCATCGTCTCGCTCACCGTGATCGCCGTCGTGCTGGCCCTTGCCGTGTGGGATGTGCTCCAGCTTCCTCCCGGCGATGCCATTCACGTGAGGAGAAATGCTCCCGAACAGCTTGGCTCAGGCGATGACGGCGAGATCACGCACACGCTGGTGTCGTCATGGCCCCGGATAGTGCAGCTGGTGCTGGCAGAACGCGTCCCCGAGACACTCGGTGGTGCTGGCGTGCGCTCGCACGAGGTGACGCTTCCGGCACTTGGGCAGGTGGAGACGTCGACACTGATCCGTGGCCTGAAGCGGGGGCCTGCCTCCATGGGCGCGGTGGCGCTGCGCGTGCATGGGTCTCGAGGGCTGATGGATGTGATTCGGGAGCTCCCGCTCGAGGGCGATGTTCACGTCGTGCCGTCGCTGTCGCAAGTGAGCCGGTTTCGTCTGCTGGCGGTGCAGCGCCGGTTGCGCGACGCGGGCGTGCGGCAGATCCGGCGCCGCGGCGGTGGCATGAGCTTCGATGCGCTCCGGGAGTACGTGCCGGGAGACGACCCGCGGCATATCGACTGGAAAGCGAGCGGCCGTCGCGGCACGGCGCAGGTCCGGCAGTACACCGTGGAGCAAGGGCAGGCCGTGATTCTCGCGCTCGACGCCGGCCGCTTGATGACGCAGGTGGCAGGCGACCGCACGCGATTCGAATACGCCATCAACTCCTGCCTGGTGCTCGCTGACGTGGCGATGCAGGGTCGCGACAAGGTGGGATTGCTGGTGTTCGACGATGAAATCCGCGGCTGGGTGAAGCCCTCGAGTGGCACCAGCACAATGCGCGCGATCCGAAGCACCCTCGCACGCTGCGAGGCGCGTCTGGTCGAGCCGGACTACGCGCTCGCGTTCCGTACGCTGGCCCAGCGTCAGCGCTCGCGTGCCCTCGTGATCTGCCTCAGTGATGTGATCGACGTGCGCGCCAGTCGCGCGGTCGTCGCGCAGGCCCGGCATGCCGCGCTGCGCCACATCACGGTCTTCCTCGCACTGCGCAACGACGAACTTGTCGCGGCCGCTCAACCCGTGACCGGCGGCAACGAGGGCGATGCGTGGCGCGGGGCGGCGGCCGAGTCGCTGCTCGACGCGCGTGCGGATGCGCTGGTGCGAATGCGTCGCGCAGGTGTTCAGGTCCTGGATGTGCCACCTCAAGGCATGAGTGCGGCGCTCGTGAACCGTTACTTGTCGATCAAGGCTCGCGGGGAGCTGTAGTCGGCTGCTGCGGGGCCGCCGTGCGGCCCAGGGACAGGTACCAACCGATGCCAATCGCCGTGATGAGACCGGTGGCGAACTTGGCGCTGTCGGGAAGGCTGGACGGTGAAATGTTTCCTTCGATGACGCCGGCCAGCGTGAGGAACAGCACGACACACGCCACCAGATGCAGCGAGCGCCGACCGTTGTCCGCGAGGGCTTCGCGCCGGGTGCGGTCGCCGGGAACGAGTATTCCCGTCGCGAGCAGCAGACCCGCTGCCCCCGAGATGCAGATGGCGCTCAGTTCCAGCACGCCGTGCGCTGCGATGAACCCGATGATCTGCCCGCCGATTCCGCGGGTCAGATAGAGCCCGACACCGGCCCCGATGGCCGCAATTCCATTGAACACGAGTGCGTACACGGTGAGCACGCCCGCCGTCACGCCGCCGGCGAACGCCACGAGGGCAACACGGATGTTGTTGGTCATGAGAAATGCGGACAGCACCGAGCCCTTCTCACCGTCACCGTTCGGGAGATAATCGGCGCCCGTGTTGCCGCGGCGCTGCCCCTCTTCGGCCCGCGCCAGCATTCCCGCTGGCAGCATGCGCTCTGCCAGCGCGGGGCGCCGGACAATGGCCACGATTGTCGTGATCGCGGGCACGAAGAGCAGCAGCGACGCCACCAGCAGATGCCGCCAGCTCCGCCGCACCTCACGCGGCACGTCGAACGCGATGAAGTGACCGACGCGATCCAGGCCCTGCGATGGCCGCCGATACAGCAGGTTGTGCCCAGCGGAGACCAGCCGGGACAGCATGAACACTGCATCACCACCACGTCCGCGATCCGCCGTGCGCAGTCGCGCCAGATCCGTGGCCACCTCCCGGTACGACTCGACGAAGTCGGTGACTTCATCTTCCGTCATCCTGCTGAGCCCGCGGCGGCGTGTGGCAGTGAGCTCATTGGCGAAGGCATCCCAGCGCGGCCGACCCTCGGCCACCACCGCCCACTCCTCGCGCCGCGTCGCAGTCGCGCTGCTGACCGGCCCGACAGAACGACGCGCGCGCGCCTCCTGCTCGTGGAGGATCCGCAGCGCGGCGACGGGGTCCGCCCGGACGCTCGCACCGATGCGCGCGGCGATGGCGTTGGCAATCCGCGCGCGCGACGCATCATCGAGCGATGCCTCGCGCATCACGAAGCGATCGAGCAGCGCAAAGCGTTCGTCATCGAGGGTTGCGGCGGCCACGGGCGCGTCGGCACCGGAGACAGACGCGCTCACACCCGTCCGTGCGTGCTTCACGAGCCGCTCGCGAACGACGATGGTCCCGGCCACGAGATCACCCAGTCGCTGGTTGCGCTGGTTGGCGACGATGCTGACCATGCCGACGAAGTAGCCGAACGGCAGGAAGTCCACGATGCGCACCAGGTTGCGCGCCGCGCTCGGTCCGATGTGCACGCCACCGCCACCGTTGCGCACGACTCGCAAACCGAGCAGACGCTTGCCGGGTGTCTGTCCATCCCAGACCGTCTCGAACGCAACGAAATAGCCCCAGATGATCAGGAACTGACCGATCAGCGCAACCGCCATGATCCAGCGCTCACCGGAAAGCGCGCGCCCCGCAACGGTGACGGCATACCAGAGCGTGCCGGAGAGCAGCAGCATGACCAGCGAGTCGATGAGCGCGGCGGCGCCTCGGGTGCCGATGCCAGCCAGCGTGTAGGACACGATGACCTGTTCGGGCGTTTCGACATCGAGCGTGGCATCGAGCGCGGGGCGAGCGCGGATTGCGGTTGGCATGCAGGAATGCTAGCCGGACGGCCGGACTTGCAGGCGCCTGCCGAGTCTCGGTGCCCGGGGCTGGCCCCGTGCAGGGGCCGCGCTCGGCGACGCGGTACGCGACAGGGCGCTGGGCAGGGGATATTCTTCGTGAGTGTGCATCTGGCACAGCCGCGCGCATCTCCCTTCAGCCGGCTCCAGTGCGGGACCCGGCACCATCGACACGAGGAGCACGAACACCATGACATCCCGCCGGCGCTCGACCACGACACCGTCTCTGCTGCTCAGCGCCCTGCTCTCGGCGCCGCTGGCGGCCCAGAGCCAGAACACCTCCACGAGCGCGCCAAGCATTGAAGTCAGTGGAGCCGGCGAGGCGAAGGTGACGCCCGATCGAGCCCTCGTGTACGTCGCGGTGCAGACGAAAGCGCGCACTGCGGCGCTGGCGGGCCAGGAAAACGCAAAACTTGCCACCGCGATTCTGGAGGCCGTGCGCGCCGCAGGTGTCGCCCGCGAGCAGATCAGCACCATGGGGTACAACGTCGCGCCGTCGTATCGCTACTACCCTGACGGCAGGAAACCTGAGTTGACCGGGTACGACGCAACCAACACGGTCCGGGTCGAGGTGAGGAACCTGGATCTGGTCGGCAAGGTCATCGACGCCTCGCTGGGCGCCGGTGCGAACAACATCAACGGTGTGTCGTTCTTTGCGTCGCAGATCGACGCCGTGCAGCGCGAGGCGCTCGCGAACGCGACGACCAACGCCCGACTGAGTGCCGAGGCGATGGCGAAGGCGGCGGGCGGGAGTCTTGGTGCGCTTGTCACGCTGAGCAGCCAGATCGGCGAGGTACCGCATCCGGTGCCGATGATGGCGATGTCGATGCGTGCGAAGGGGGCGGACGAGTCGACACCCGTCGTTGCGCCGACGGAGCAGACGGTGAATGCGACAGTGGTCGGCCGATGGCAGTTCGTTCCAGCCCCGCCGCGCTGAGTCGTTGCAGACACGAACGGCCCGGCGGCGACGCGTCGTCGGGCCGTTCGTGCTCATGACATCTCTGAACTGGAACATGCTCCGGCGCCAAGCGAGCCCGTCCTCAGGAACATCCGTGAGGCACATCGCTTTCATCGCCCGGAACCGATGCGCGGATGTCGCCGCGCCGGAGCCTTGACTCCAGATCTCAGGATGACAGATCGATGAAGCGTTTCATGACTGCACTGGCACTGATCGCCGTAGTTGCTGCCCCCGCGACCGTCCGCGCGCAGGGAATGGCAATGGCGGAGAAGGATATTGTCGAGACCGCCGTTGGCGCAGGAACGTTCAACACGCTCGCACGCGCACTGACTGCCGCCGGCCTGATCGAGACGCTGAAGGGACCGGGCCCGTTCACCGTCTTTGCGCCGACCGATGCTGCTTTCGCGAAGATTCCTGCCGCCCAGCTCAACGCGCTGCTGGCAGATAGGGCCAAGCTCATCGCCGTTCTGACGTACCACGTGGTTCCGGGTGCGGTCATGGCGTCGCAGGTTGTCGGTCTCACTGAAGCTGGAACCGTGCAGGGCGGCAAGGTTGGAATCCGCGTCGTCGGCGGCAAGGTGATGCTGAACGGAAACACGACCGTCACGGCAACGGACATCAAGGCCAGGAATGGCGTGATCCACGTCATCGACACGGTTCTGATGCCGCCCGCCGCGATGAGCGGCATGAAGCACTAGCCCGGATTTCTCACCGTGCTATTGAATAACGGCTGCCCCACGTGGTATAAGGTGTTTGTCTAGAACGCCTTACAACGCACCGCGAGGACAGCCGTTATGCAGACAGAGTGTACGACCGGGTCGCTGACGTTTCAAGG
>JANMNM010000039.1:0-1933 GCA_031373905.1 Gemmatimonadaceae bacterium
ACCGCACTCATTGCGCTTGCATCGATGCTTTCGCTCGGCGGCAAGGGCCCGACGCCTGCGGTCGCATTCACGGCCCCGCAGACCGTCATCGTCGCCGACGTGGAGAACCGAACCGCCGATTCGACGCTCGGTGACCTGCTCTCCGAAGCGCTGCGCACCGAACTGCAGGAATCGAAGATCGTCACCGTCATGACGCCCGGCTCGATCGCCACGGCGTTGCAGCGCATGCAGCAGAGCGCCGCAACGCGCATCTCGGCCACACTCGCGCGCGAGATCGCCGTCCGCGAAGGTGTCCCGCTGGTCGTCGAGGGCCGCATTCAGAAGGTGGGCAGCACGTATCTCGTTCGCGCCGCACTGATCGTGCCGAATGATGGCGCCGAACAGAGTGCCGTACAGGAGACCGCGGCATCCGAGGATTCGCTCATCGCCGCCATCGGACGGCTCGCGCGGCGGACACGTGAGAAGCTCGGCGAGTCCAGCGCCTCGCTGACGTCGCTGCCACCGATGGAGGACGTCACCACCAACTCACTGGCTGCGCTGCGCAAGTACACGTCGGCAATCCGTCTCAGCGAAGGGGTCCGCGGCCGCGGCGACCGCGACCGCGAGATCGAGCTGCTCGAATCGGCAGTGGCACTGGACTCGAACTTCGCCATGGCATGGCGTCGTCTCGGCGTGCTCCTGTCGTCGGGCGAGAACGACGGCAATCCACAGCGTCGCGCGCGCGGCAAGGCGGCGCTGACACGCGCGCACGCCCTGCGCGATCGCCTCTCGCCGGTGGAACGCGGCCTCGCCGATGCGGCGTTCTTCGCGATGGTCGAGAACAGTCCCGAGAAGGCGAACGCGGCGTACCTGACGATCCTCGGCGAACAGCCCGGCAACCGCATTGCGCTCAACAATCTCTCCAGACAGGCACTCAGCGACGGAAACTTCGAGCGACTGTACCAGTACGGCGCGCGGTTCGTGGCGGTCGATTCGTCGAACATCACGGCCTGGCCGTGGCTGATCTGGGGCGCATACGGCAGCGGAAGGGCGGCCGAGGCACGCGCGATCCGCACGAAGATGCGCGCCAGGTTCTCCGATGCTGACGACGTTGCGGGCATGGATGACAACGACCTGATGATCTGGCTGGGGCTGGATCGCGACTGGGCAGGCATGGAACGCCTTGCGCGGTCGAGAATCGCGGGGGCCGGTACCGACACGCGCAAGTCGGACGCGTCATACAACCGCCTGATGGTGTCACTGCTGATGCGCGGAAAGTTCGAGGAGTGGTGGAAAGTGAATGACGACCGTGTTGCGGCGAGACTTGCCGGCCGCGACACGGCCGCCGCACGCCGGGCACGTGGTGACGCGGCGCATGAACGCTATGCATTGCGCGCGTGGTACCTCGGAGACACCGCCGGCATCACGCGTGCGATCGCGACGTACGTGAGTGAGTCCGGTGTCTTCAGCTGGGACATCAACGAGCGGACGTCGAACAACATGGTTGGTGACTACGTGCTGGCGCGCGACGCGGCGTCCGCGCGCCAGCGACTCACTGAGCTTCGTGCGCGCAGTGATGCTCGCGCGGCGGCCAGTCGCCACCGGCCTCCTGGCGGTACGCTGAACATCCCGCTGCTCGATGCGGAGGTGCTGCTCATCGAGCAGAAGCCGGCGGACGCGCTCCGTGTTCTCATGCCGCTGGCCGCGGAAGCACGGCAGACGCCGCAGCAGTCGACCTTGCTGCTGGGCGAGGCCTACCTCGCCGCAGGCCAGCGCGACTCCGCACGCGTGTGGCTCTCGCTCATCGCCAACGCCACAGACCCGCGTTTTGCCTGGTCCGAGTATCTGCTCAGGCATCGCGCCCTGCGCATGCTGTGCGAGATTGCGGATACCAAGGCCCGCCGCGAGCAGTCGTGTGGTGCACTGGCGGAGGAGTGGAAGGATGGCGACGCCA
>JANMNM010000050.1:0-9742 GCA_031373905.1 Gemmatimonadaceae bacterium
GGCATGACAAACCGCCCTGTCCTCGTTGCCGCCGCCCTCGCTGGGCTTGCGACCCCCGCCATGTCGCACGCCCAGAGTGGCAGCGGCAGCTTCGTCCTCCGGCTTGGCGCCGATACCATTGCCGTCGAAAGCTGGACGCGAGCGGGGAACCGCATCGAGGGCGTTCTGGCCCGTCGGTCTCCAAGTACGGTGCTTTTGCGGTACGTGGTGACCCTCAATGCTGACAACACCATCGCGTCGTTCGAGCAGCAGGCGTTTCGCGGCGATGGCACGCCGGCCCCGAATGCGCCCGCGCCGGTCACGATGACGTTCACCGGCGACAGCGTGGTGCGCAATGTGCTCCAGAACGGTCAGCCGGTCGCGTTGCGTTCTGCCGCGCCGAAATCGACGATACCAGGGCTTGCCCTCTCATCGGTGATCTGGAACCTGCAGCTCGCCGCGGCGCGCCGCGGATCCGACGTGTATCAGATCGGCTTCGGGGCGCAGCAGGCCACGCCGACCAAGGTTGACCTGCGGTTGATCGGCCGTGATTCCGCCGAACTCGTTGCCGCCGGGTTTCGCACCGGGTTGAAGCTCGATTCGCGCGGCAGCGTGAAACGATACGACGGTTCGCTCACCACGGCCAAGTACATTGGCTCAGCCGAGCGCGGCGTGGATGTGCGGGCCATCGCAGCAGCGTGGGCTGCGCGCGACGCCGCAGGCACTGGCCTTGGCGCGGCATCCACGCGCGACACGGCGCGGGCGCTGATCGGCGGCGCGAACGTCTGGATCGACTATGGTCGACCGGCGAAACGCGGCCGGGACATCTGGGGTGTGCTCGTCCCCTTCGACACCACGTGGCGTTTCGGGGCGAATGCGGCGACGCAGTTGCAGACCGACAAGGATCTCGAGATCAATGGCGTGACCGTGCCGGCCGGCAAGTACACACTGTTCCTCTATCCCACACGAAACAAGACCGAACTGATCGTCAACAGCCAGACGGGCCAGTGGGGCACCGCGTGGGATACGTCGAAGGACGTTGTCCGGATCACGCTTGATCGCGCCGAGTCGTTCCCATCGTTCGAGGAGCGATTCACGATCCGCTTGTCGGGTGACATGCTCACCGTACACTGGGATCGTTCAGGCTATACGGCACGCATCCGCGCGAAGTAACCGCCACACGCACCGAGAGCCGTGATGCGGAGCCAATCCCTTCGCGTACTCGTGGCGCTCGTTCTCGGCCTCGCGCTGGGGATGGGTGTTGCGACTCTGGGCGACGCGACATCAGCTCGCCTCGTGCCATTTGCTGACGTCATCGGGACGCTCTGGACGAACGCGATTCGCATGACGGTGATTCCACTCGTGGCGGCGCTGACCATCGCGTCCGTCGCGGGCACCGGTGCGACAGCCGACCTGCGACGCGCGCTTGGCCGCGCGATGGTGGTATTCGTCGTGCTGCTGGTCAGCGGCGGCATCCTGGCGATCGTCATCGGTGATATCGCATTCGCTGATTTCGTGCTGCCGGCGGAAGTCGCCGCCCGGGTCCGCGCGACGGCGACGGCAGCAGGCAGCGCCCCGACGCTGCCGTCGCTTGGCCAGCGAATCACCGAGATGGTGCCGGTGAATCCGGTCAAGGCCGCCGCCGATGGCGCGCTCCTGCCACTCGTCGTGTTCGCGCTTGCACTCGGCTTTGCACTGAAGCGGATCGCGCAGGATCGTCGCGACGCGGTGATTAATCTGTGTCGCGGCATCTCCGACGCGTTGCTCGTCGTGGTTGGCTGGGTGGTTGCGGTCGCGCCGATCGGTGTGCTTGCACTGGCGTTCGCGCTGGGCGCCAGGCTCGGGCTGGCCAGCGTCGGCGCGCTGGCCCGCTACATCGCCACGTTGTCGCTCGTACTCGTGGTGTTCACGCTGTTGCTCTATCCGGTGGTGCGGCTCGTCGGTCGGATGCCGCTCCGGCGTTTCCTTGCGGCGGCGGCACCGGCACAGGCGCTTGCGGCGGGATCGCGATCGTCGCTGAGTGCCTTGCCGATGATGATCAGCGCCGCGAGGGACAAGCTGGGGCTCGATGCGGCAGCGAGCGGATTCGTGCTGCCGCTGGCAGTGTCGATCTTTCGCGTCAACGTTCCGATGGCGTGGGTCGTCGGGGTCATCTTCCTGGGAAAGCTGTATGGTGTGGAGATCGGCATCCCGACACTCGCCACGGTCGTGGTCACGTCAACGCTGCTGAGCTTCAGCGTCCCCGGGATTCCATCGGGGAGCCTGTTCATTCTTGCTCCGGTGCTCGTAGACCTCGGGTTGCCCGCCGAAGCCGTCGGCATCCTCATCGCAGTGGATGTCGTGCCCGACATCTTCAAGACGACGGCGAATGTGACCGCACATCTCACGGCGGCAACTCTGGCGAGCGGCCCGGCGCAGGCGCGACAGCCGTGAAGCAGAGCGACGAGCGCGCCGTGACCGTGGAGCTCAGGATCGCCCTGACGTCGGACATCGCCGCACTGAACGAGTTGATCGTCCGCTCGGCTCGTGCGCTCAGCGAGGGGTACTACACCGCTCAGGAGATCGAGAGCGCGATCAGCCACGTCTTCGGTGTCGACACGCGCCTCGTTGCCGACCAGACCTATTTCGTCGCCGAGCGTGAAGGCGCGCTCGCCGGGTGCGGCGGCTGGAGTCGATTCCGGACGCTCTATGGCGGCGATCAGCGGCCAGTTGGCGGCAATGATCTTCTCGATCCCCGGGTGGATGCTGCGCGCATCAGGGCGTTTTTCGTGGATCCGACACATGCGCGCCGCGGCGTGGGCCGTGCGATTCTCATTCGGTGCGCGACGGCCGCGGCTGCCCATGGATTTAGCAGGCTCGAGTTGATGGCAACGCTGCCGGGTGTGCCGCTCTATTCACGGATGGGCTTCCACGCGATCAGGGACGTCGTGGACGCGTTGCCGGACGGCACGGCATTGCCGTTCGTGCAGATGGGATGTGTTATCGCCGACCTGTCGGTCTAGCGCGCCATCGGTTCCGCCTGCGACCACATCGCTTGCCGTCAGCACGTCGTCTGGTGAGCTTCGCCGTACCATGGCTACCGACATCGACCTGCTCAGACAGTTCGCCGTCAGGCGACAGTTTCCCGCACCGACGACGCTGGGGCGAGCGGTTGCACGACTGGGTTTTGTCCAGGCAGATCCCATTCGTGCGCCGGCGCGGGCGCAGGATCTGACGCTGCGTCACCGGGTCACGGGGTACCGTGCCGGTGACCTGGAGCGGCGGTATTCGCGACTGGCAATCGAGGAGGACTTCTTCGTCAACTACGGCTTCGTGACGCAGTCGCTGCACGCCTTGCTGCATCCACGTCCGATCGTTGCGAAGTGGTCGCCGGCGAAGAAACGGCGGATCGATGCAATCCTCGAATTCGTCCGCATGCACGGCGTGGTGCATCCACGCGAGGTGGATGCACAGTTCGGGCACGGCAAGGCAATGAACTGGTTCGGCGGGACGTCCAATGTCACGACGCAACTGATGGACGAGATGCGTTATCATGGCCTGCTGCGCGTCGCGCGGCGCGAGGGCGGTACGCGCCTCTACGATGTGCGCGAACTGACACCGGCACCAGTGGATTGTGACGCGGCGATGGACGCGCTCGTCGACGTGATCGTTGCCAAATACGCGCCGCTCTCCGGCTCCATGCTCAGCGGCCTGGTCCAACGGCTCCGCTATGGCACACCGCAGTGGACGCACTTGCGCGCAGACGCAGTGAAGCGCGCGAGGAAACGACTCCCATCCGTCACTGTCGGGGGCACGGACTGGCTCTGGCCCGCCGACGAATCGTTCCCGGCGCGACGAGCGCCGCAGCCAGACATCGTACGGCTTCTGGCGCCGTTTGACCCATTCGTCTGGGACCGCGTCCGCTTCGAGCACTTCAACGAATGGTCATATCGATTCGAGGCGTATACTCCCGCACCGAAACGTGTGCGGGGCTACTACTCGCTGCCGCTGATGTGGCGCGACCGGGTGATCGGCTGGGGAAACCTGTCCATGCGCGGCGGCGCGCTGAGCGCTGAACTGGGCTATGTCGCAGGCTCGGCGCCGCGCGACGCCGCATTCGCATCGGCCCTCGATGAAGAGATCGCCCGGTTCGAGGCGTTCATGGGTGCGGAGCGCGCTCCAGCGGGTTAACGTCCGGGCGGCCACCCTGCCGCACCACACCAGCGTGGTGCGCTGCGCTTCTCACCGGGCTTTCTCACACAACTCTCGTGACACCTGAGCATCGCGACAACGATACGCCGCCACCCGACCACGAAGACCTCGGCTTTGGCCGAGTCGTCGCGCAGGAGGTGCGTGGCCGCTTTCTCTCCCGCGACGGCTCGCCGAACAGCCGCAAGTACGGACTTGGTCCGCAGCGACTCGAACGGTTCTATCTCGGCGCGCTGAACACCACATGGCAGTCGTTTCTCGCCTGGTCAGTCGGCGGCATCATGCTGCTCAACGGTTGCTTCACGCTGGCCTACCTCGCGCTCGGTCCGGCGTCGATCGCCGGCCAGGAACTCGCGGGCATCGGCGACCCGTTCCTCTCCGCGTTCAGCTACAGCCTGGCGGTGTTCACGACATCGGATACCGCGCCGATGCACGCTGTGGGCGCCACAGCCCACTGGCTCGTGATCGTCGAGTCACTGCTCGGCCCGCTCAGCGTGATCGCAGTCGCTGGCCTGTTGATTGCACGCCTCATCCGCCCGCGGATGCGCCTGCGATTCAGCGAGTCGGCCGTGGTCGCGCCGTACGACAATGGTCGCGGACTCATGTTTCGCATGGTCAACGCGCAGCACAGCGAACTCTCCGACGTGCAGGTCCGCGTGAACCTGGCGATGTTCGAGACGAGCCACGGCGTCCGGACGCGCGAGTTCTACCAGCTCGATCTGGAACTGGACTCGGTGCAGTTCTTCTCGCTGCACTGGACGCTGGTGCATCCGATCACGGCATCGAGCCCACTGCGGGGATATACGCCCGAGAAGTTGCGTGAGGCGGAAGCAGAACTGCTGATCTCGATCAACGCGCACGAATCGACGTTTTCCACCCGTGTGATGGCGCGGATGTCGTATCTGTGGGATGAGGTGCGGTGGGACGCGAAGTTCGCCAACATGTTCGTCAGCACACCGGACGGCGTGATTGCGATCGACGTGGAGCGGCTCGATCGTCTCGACAGATTGCCGGACGGTTCGACGAGCGTTCCAGCGGCGGCAGAGCAGGATAGCGCCGCGGAGACAGCCGGCCGTTTGTAGGGCCGGCGCAGGCGACGTCAGCGGATGTCGCCTGCGCCCAGGCGAACGGATTCGTGATCGAGCTCTTCCTCGAGCTCGCGCAGCGTTTCATCCGAGATCGCACCCTCATTGCGCAGTCGGACCAGCATGCGACGCTCGGCTTTCAGGACACCAGTCCGCAGACGCCGGTGTGTGTCCTTGTCACGCGTGTGATGCTCGTGGTGCTGCATCCGGTCGCGCAATTCGCGGCGAATGCGCTCGACTTCAGCGGGATCGGCCCACGGTTCCCGCGAGAGGTCCTCCAGGGCCTCCACACCACGCCGCAGCGCTTCGCGGCGGGCGTGCCGTTCTTCCGCATCGTGCCCGACCTCCGGCGCGAAGTTGAACGCCTTTATGAGCGGCGTCAGTGTCAGGCCCTGCACGACGAGCGTGATCATGATCACACACATCGTGATCAGGATGATCTCTGCGCGGTAGGGAAATGGCGTGCCGTTGCCGAGTGCCAGCGGAAGCGCCAGCGCGGAAGCGAGTGACACGATCCCACGCATCCCCGTCCATGCCACGAGCGCGACAGCCTTGGGGTCTGGCACCGGCTCCCGACGGCGGATCGCTGCACTGAGACGGCGCGGCACAACCGTTGCCACCGGCACCCAGAGCAGTCGCAGCACGATCGTGACGAGGCTCAGCGCTGCACCCGCGACCAGCACTGACGTGAGCGTCTGCGGCGGCACCTGCGTGATGATCGGGCCGACCTCGAGGCCGAGGATGAGAAAGACGAGCGCGTTGAGGATGAAGATGATGAGATCCCACACAGCGCGCGACTGGAGTCGTGACGTGGGTGAGACGACCGTCGAGAAATGTTGCCGCAGATAGATGCCTCCGGCAACGCACGCCAGCACTGCAGACACATGGATGGACTCTGCAGCCACCCACGCCAGATACGGTGCGGCGATCGTGAGCAGTGTCTCGGCGAGGGAATCCTTCGTCCACCGGATGATGCGCACGACGCACCACGCGACCAGGATGCCGATGAGCGTGCCGATAGCTGCATCGATGAAGAACCGGACGATCGACTCGCCAAGGCTGAACACGCCGGTGACCGCCGCAACGACCGCAGTCCGGTACAACACGAGCGCGGCCGCGTCGTTGACGAGGCTTTCGCCTTCGAGAATGACGATGACCCGTCGCGGCACGGGAAGTCGTGACACCACGGCCGCCGCCGCGACCGCATCCGGTGGCGAGACGATGGCGCCCAGTGCGATGGCGACGGCCCAGGGCAGGTTCGGCAGCAGCGCGTGCGAGGCGATGGCAACGACCGCAGTCGTCGTGAACACCAACCCAACTGCCAGCAGGCCGATGGGGCGGATGGCCTGCTTGAACTCCCGCAACGACGTGAAGAACGCCGCCGCCCAGAGGATCGGCGGCAGGAAGACGAAGAACACGAGATCCGGCTCCAGTTCCGGCACGCTCACGCCAGGCAGAAAACCGAGCGCGAGCCCCGCAAGCACTTGGAGGATCGGTGACGGAATGGGCAGGCGCCGCGCCAGCGCCGTGAGCGCCACCACCAGCGCGGCGACGGCGATCGCAATAAGGATCGGTTGAAACGGAGACATGATGTTGGCGCGGGCCGGACAGGGACGTGCTGCTGCCGGTACCTACGCGCATCTGCCCGGGCAGGCAAGTGCGCCGCGCACCAATCGGCGGCGAGCCGTCGCTGGCACCCGCCGCCGATTCAACACCGCGCTTCGGCCCCTACGGCTTTGCTGCGGGCACCAGCACGCCGTCAACGATATGGACCCAGCCGTTACTCGCGCGGACAGACCCGATCACCTTGGCACCGCCAATGAACGTCGCGCCGTCCTTCTTCGTGATGCGCTCAGACCCGGCCGACACCATGCTGACCTCCTGTCCATCGGAGAAGGCGTCGAGATCGAATGCCGATGTCATCACGTGATGCTGGAGGATCTCCGCGAGCTTGTCTTTGTTCTCCGGCTTGAGGAGATCGTCAACGGTGGCTTTCGGCAGTTTCGCGAAGGCGCCGTTGTTTGGCGCGAACACAGTGAAGGGTCCCGGCGTCGCGAGTACGTCGACGAGGTTCGCCGCCTTCAACGCGGCAACGAGCGTCGTATGGTCCGCAGAGCCTGCGGCGACCTTGGCGATGGTCGGCATCGACACCGTGTCAACGACAGATGCCTGCCCGGACGCTGTACTTGCCGGTGATGCGGTGCTGGCCGCGGGAGCCGCGTCCGTCTGTTCGCTCTGCGCGGTGCATCCGCTGAGCACCGCCAGGGATGCGAGCAGGAGCCCCGGAGTTGAATTGCGCATCTGCTTGTGAGGTTTAATGGTAGGACTGCCCGTCGAGGTGTTACCGGACTGCCAGCGCTGGTAGCTGACGGCGGGACGATACCAGTCACAGCGTCTGCGTGGAGTCAGGCAAACCACCACACCGGGCGCACGGACGCCCGACACTGCGGTCGGGAGAACCGGGGCTCAGTCGATACCACCTCGATGCCACGTTCGGGCCGAGACCCCCCGCCTTCAGCCGTCATTCACGGCCACCCTTCGCCTCGATCAGCGCGAGCGCGGCCCCGTTCACAAACTCCGTGCGATGGAACCGCCGGCCCCACGACAGCGGTGACACATGACGGTATTCGTGCAGGGCATGCTCGTCGTACCCGGGATGCAGCTGCTTTCGCAACGAGGCGCGTACGTTCACATCGGCGCCATGATCGAGAAGGAGCTTCGTGAACCGCGCATCCGGCTCCCGGTGGCCGTAGTTCATCCAGAATGCCGGTTGCGAGACGACGGTCGAGAAGATCGCCGTGTGGCCACCGAAACCCTCCGCATCGACCGTGGCCGGGGCATTCGGGTCGGCACCGCGTGCGAGCAGCCATTCCGCGATCTCGAACTCATCGTAATCCGCGCACATGTGCAGCAGCGTCGTGCCGGCCAGCGGCGTGCCGTGCGTCGCGAGAATCTCGTCGTGGCATGCGAGCGCCGGCGGGTAGATCTCCTCGTGCGTGAACGTTCGCGTGAGAAGCCCGGGATCGCGCGCGAGGTGTGCCTCGAGCAAGTCGATCCGCCCCCGATGCAATGCCATCGCTGGCGTGTCGGGAAAGGGGAAGCCGTGCTGCTCGTACATCGCGAGAATTTCGTGTTTCGCGGTTGGCTTCCGGCTGTCCGTCTCGAGCACCACGTCAACGGGGGCGCGAATCCGACCGTGCTCGTCCTGCAACTGCATTCCCACACGGAAGAGAAATGCTGTTCCCGCTGCACTCAACGTATATGCCGCTCCGTCCAGCGCCGTGCGCGGCGGAGTGGACCGGCCCATCAACTCATGGAGCAGTACTGCGGTGCTGACCTGGCTCTGGAGTACGGCGCGGTCCATCGCGTGCTCGATGTCACGCGCGCCAAGGTCGTGGAGCATGCGCACGATGCGGTCGCGCCCCAGGTTCGCGGCATACGCCATCGGCGCACCCCAGTTGCTGCTTGAGCGGATGATGGTCATCTCATCGCGCAGAGGTGGGTGCCGCGTGATGAGCGCCCGCACGGCGTCGGAGTCGTCGCGCCAGATGGCGTCAGAGAGTTCACACGCCTGCACGAGCCGTGGCCAGCTTGCGGCTTCATAGCTGCGCGCGAGTACCAGCTGTGCGTCTGCCAGCCGTGATGCGGCCGGGTCAGCGCCCTTCGGGTGGAATTCCCTGAAATCGGCGACGGCGTCAGGGTCACCGAGACGTGCGGCGCGGAGCAGGTCTTTCGCCTGGTGGCGAAGCTGCTCGAGATCGGGGCGGACGGGGAGTTTCCGTGCGGACATGCGCGAGCCTCCTTTGCACCGGGCCCGGCGTCCGCGCCTTCGGGCGAAAGGAGGTTCGTTCTTCGAACCTGCGATTCAGGTCGTGCCAGGTGGACTCGGTCCTTCCCGCGGACAGGAGGCGCCCTGCAGCGCCACGCCCAAGATGCGAAGGTGGATGTCGGCGTCGCAAGAGCGCGAAGCGCCATCGCCGTCGAGTAACAGGCGTCGCGTCATCTCAGGCCAGCCCTTTAGGTGGATCGGCAGACTACCGATCAAGGATGGGCAGGTACTCGCGCCACGGGCCGACGTCGTCGCGATACTGCCTGGCCATCACACGCGCCGTCTGCGCAATGTGACTGAGATCGTGTGCGACCCAGGTCGCAAGCAGTTGACGCAGCGTGACCAGGCCAAATGCAGGATGTTCACCTGTCAGCGAAAGATCGCGCGCTGTGAGTCGCCAGCCCATGACTCGCTGCACATTCTCCGCACGTAAGCGCGCAAACTCCTCGAGCAGATCGTCGAGTGACTTTCCTTCGCTCTCGTGGAACTGCGCGAATCGGTCATACGGCGCGAACCGCCGGTCGGAAGGCTGATCGAGAATGAGTGTGGCGCGCGGGATCCAGTCGGTACGCTCACCGTGGATGAGATGCCCGAGAATCACGTACGGACTCCAGGTCTCGGCGCCCTCCGTGGCATGGATCCAGAATGGTCCGAGGCCGCG
>JANMNM010000074.1:0-8934 GCA_031373905.1 Gemmatimonadaceae bacterium
AGGCGCTTGGCTCGACCACGGTAATCTGCACCGACAAGACCGGCACGTTGACACAGAATCAGATGACCGTTCGCGTGCTTCTCGCTGGCGAACAGCGGGTCGAGGTCACAGGCAGTGGCTACTCGACCGAGGGTACGCTGCGGAACGGAGAGCAGGTGATCGACAGCGGTGCACTCGCCGTCGCGGATGATCCCGTTGCCCTCGCCATCCGCATCGGTGCACTCTGCAATGACGCCACCGTCACGCGCAACGCTGCCGACGTGAAGGTTCTTGGCGATCCAACCGAGGTGGCGTTGATCGTGCTGGCCGAGAAAGCCGGCATGGCACATCCGCAGCTCGAAGCGGCATTCCCACGAGCCGGCGAGCTGCCGTTCAACAGTGAAACGAAGCGGATGCTCACGCTGCACCGTGGCGCCGACGCGTCACGCGTGGTGTACGCCAAAGGCGCACCGTCTGCGATGCTCGACGTGAGTGCCTGGGTGCTCGATGCGCAGGGGCGCTCGGCGATGACCGACGCAACCCGCACCCGCTGGCGTGAACGGAACGATGAATTGGCAGGCAAAGCGCTGCGCGTCCTCGGACTCGCCTATCGCCCGCTGACAGATGCCGACGGGGAAGACGTCACCGCCCTCGCGGGCGAGATGACCTTCGTGGGACTCGCAGGTATGATCGACCCGCTCAGCGATGGCGTCAAGGAAACGATCGATACCTGCCGCAGCGCTGGCATTCGTGTGGTGATGATCACCGGTGATCAGCTGGCCACCGCAACGGAGATCGCGCACCAACTGAGCCTCGATGTCGGCGTGGGCGGCGATGCGATGCGGGTCGTGCACGCCAAGGAGCTCACCGGGCTCGACGACGGCGGCTGGCAGAAGATCGTCTCCGACACCTCCGTGTTTGCACGCGTGACGCCAGAGCACAAGTTGCAGATCGTGGGGGCATTGCAACGCCAGGGCGAAGTGGTGGCGATGACCGGGGATGGCGTGAACGATGCACCGGCACTCAAGACTGCCGATATCGGCATTGCGATGGGTATTCGCGGGACCGACGTCGCCAAGGATGCCGCCGACATCGTCATCACCGACGACAACTTCGCGACGATCGTCGGCGCAGTGGAGCAAGGTCGTGTCATTGTCAGCAACATTCTGCGTTTCATCCGGTACCTCTTCGCGTGCAACTTCGCGGAGATTCTGACGGTGTTTACGGCGATCATGCTTGGGTGGCCGTTGCCGTTGGCGGTATTGCAGATTCTGTGGCTGAACATGGTCACCGATCTGTTCCCTGCGCTGGCACTGGCGATGGAGCCTGCTGCGGATGACGTGATGAATCAGCCGCCGCGCGATCCGCGCGAGCCTCTGATGACTCGGTCGATCGCCTGGCTGATCGCATGGCAAGGCATGCTCCTGGCGGCCTCCACGCTGGTGGCATTCCGTGTTGGATTGCGGTGGTACGGCGACACAGGCACCGGGCTCGCGCATGCGGTGACACTGGCGTTCATGACCCTGTCGATGGTGCAGATCGCGCACACACTCAATGCCCGTTCGCAAACCAGATCCCTCTTCAGCCGCAGCGTGCTCAGGAACAGGTGGCTATTGGCGGCGATTGGTTTCAGTGTGGTGGTGCAGCTGACTGCGGTGCAGGTGCCCTTCCTGCGGCGGGTGCTGGGCACTGTCCCCCTGTCGTGGCAGGACTGGGAGCTTGTCGTGGCGTGTACGACAGTGCCCCTCATCGTAGTAGAGTGCGTGAAGCTGATCACTCGAGCGAACGCGCGACGGGTGCGATGAACCGCCCCTGGAGGTAGCGGATCACAAAATCCGGGTTGGTGCCGTCAGCATCATGGACTGGCAAGCGCGCAACACGCGAACGACCGATGCGCACGGAACCCCGTTGTTCGAGCTTTACCTGCGGCGTCACGACCGCATCGACAACTGGGCCCTGGTTGACCGGTGCGCTCCGTCGGTAGTGGGCAGATACCTGGCGGACAAACCGCGTGTTGCTCTCGACAAACTTGCGCGCTCAAAGCGCTGGAGGGAGCGGCGCATGGCGATCGTCAGCACCTGCCATTTCATTCGCCTGAACCAGCTCGACGAGACGTTCCGCTTCGCGGAACTACTCGTACACGAGCCGTCGGTGAGGAGCTCGGGTACATGGGCTACGCCTTTGAACCGCTGGAGGCCCGATTCGGTGCGCTGCGTGCTGCCGGGCTGATTGGTGTGCCGTGGGCGCTCTGGCATCTGCCGTCTATGCTGCAAATCGCTCAGTCACCACACCTGATTGTCTTCGGATTGGTGGCCACCGTGGCGTTCCGCGTGATCTACGTCTGGCTGTACGTCAGCGCGGGACGTAGCGTCTTCGCTGTGATCCTCTTCCATGGTATCAGCAATATCGGGCGGAGCGTCTTTCCGGGCGGCCGGGCGGCGTACGAACTTGGTGACGGCGTCGTTGGCTACGGCGTGATCGTGCTGGTGGCTCTGGTCGTCGCGCTGCTGTGGAAGCCGCAATTGCCAGTCGCTCAACGCTGACGATCGCTCGATCGCTCAATCGAAGGTTGCAAGCCGTCAGTGAACGTCTAAACGCAGACGCGGAGCGCGTGCGGTCCGGTCATTGAGGCACCCGCTCAAGGACTCTGCGATGAACTCCCGCGCCCGGAACGGCGAATCGTCCGCCAGTTGCTGCGAGAACTTCACGTTCCACGGGCACACCTCCTGGGAGATGCGTCGGTAGCACCGTTTTGATATATCGCTCGAAGCGGGTGGGCGGACGCTCGGACGGCGTGACCGCGAGCGCTCGGGCGTCTCCCGCTCCGGCGTTGACTTCCGGAGACGCCTGTTCAAGATTCATGAAGCATGAACACGCCCACAGCCCCCGCGTTCCTCTGATCCATGCCGCCCCTCAAGCCCCAAGATATTGCGGTCGCACTGCAGCTGGCCGTGACGCCCGGATTGACGTACGCCGCGCTCGCCGCCGCGACTGGGATCAGTCAGGGCGAGGTGCACAATGCCGTCCGACGCCTGCGCGGCGCTCGATTGGTCCTCGCCGACGTGGCGCAGGTCCACCGTCCCGCGCTCCTTGAATTTCTTGGTGCGGGCGTCCAGTACGCCTTCCCGGCCGACGCGGGTGCCGAGTCACGCGGTGTGCCCACGTCGCATTCGGCGGGCGTCCTCGGTGGTGCGTACAGCACGGCGGAGCCACTCGTCTGGCCCAGCGTCGAGGGCCGAGTGCGTGGCGCCAGTGTGGTCCCGCTGTATGACGGGGCGGCGGCGACGGCGGTGCGGAACCCGGCGCTCTACGAATTGCTCGCACTTGTCGATGCCGTGCGCCTTGGCCGCGCCCGCGAACGCACGCGTGCGAAACAGGTGCTGCGAGAGCGGATCGCTGCGGGATCGGCACCGGCGGGGACGCGGGAGTGACCGACACGCAGCGCAGTCCGAACCGAGACCGTCTTCTGCGCACGGCGCGACTACTCCGACCTTTGATCGATGAGCTCGTGTTCGTCGGCGGGCAGGTCGCCGAACTGCTCGTCACCGATCCCGCGGCGGTGCGCGTCCGTCCGACGGATGATGTCGACGTGGTGGTGCCCGTCACCACACGCACCGCATACCACGCGCTCCAGCTGCGACTGATGGCGCTGGGATTCACGCCGGACCATCGCGCGGCCGCACCAGTCTGCCGGATGCGGACGGCGGATGACCTGGTCCTCGACGTAATGCCGCTGGACGAAGCAATTCTCGGTTTCAGCAACCGCTGGTATTCGGATGCGCTCGCGAGCGCGACGGTTGTGACGCTCGAACCTGGACTTGACGTGCACATCGCCTCCGCCGCGGCATTTCTGGCCATGAAGTGGGAGGCGTTCGCGAGCCGCGGTGCTGCCGACCCGATGAGCAGTCACGATCTCGAGGATCTGATTACCGTCGTCGCGGGTCGTGCCGGGATCGTCGAGGACGTCCATGCAGCGCCCGAGGAGATCCGGCACTTCATTCGCGAGCAGACCGCCGCGCTTCTTGCCGCCGAGTGAGCGCCGGGCATTCTGGAAGGCAATCTTCCGGACGCGCGACGTGTGCCAGGGTTGGGGGATGCTGTTTTCATCCGCTTTCAGCAGCTGACGGTTGCCGGCTGATCGTGCGCACCGCCGACGCAATGTGGATGTCAGCGGGCATCGTCGTCATGCATCCGCGCATCCAATGCGTGTTGGCGTGATTCAATACTGATGTTCGCGAGCACCACCACCGCATTCCGCCGCAGCTCCGTTCGCTTCGCCCGCTTCATCGGTGACTTCCGGAACGCCGCACTGAACTGCTCCTGCTCCAGCGCCAGGATGTCCGCCGCCAACGTCACCGCATCCTTCCCTGCGATGAAATCCCGCGCCCGGAACGGCGAGTCCTCCGCCAGCACCTGCGAGAACTTCACATTCCACGGACACACGCACTGGGAGATGTGTTGGTAGGCACGTTTTGAGATCCGTCCGGCGACAGGGCAGGCCACTCGCGGCGCAGGAAGACGTCCCGACACGAGCCGCGAGAATACTTGACGGTGTGACGTCAGTCACGCATGCTGGATGGTCGCCGGTCTGTCCCCGTCTCCAAGGTCCCGGGGGCCACTCTCGGCAGCAAGACCTGCGCACAGGGCGCCTCACTCGTCGCCGAAGTGCCGGCGTACTTTCGTGCGTACTTTCGTGCGTCCTGCGCAGGACCGCACTGGGCGCACCACTCCCTCAATTGGAGCGCCATCGTGACATCGCCACGATCGGCCTGCACCTTCCGGTGGAGACCACCTCAGCGACATCGTTGACCGGTTGTCCTGCGCCATCGCGACCACTCCCGCCTCGAACCTGCACGCCATCCGCCGCCCCTCACGGACGTCACCCAATGAACCGAATTCTCGCGCTGGCACTCTTTGCTGCAGTCTCCGCTCCTGCTCGCGTTGGCGCGCAAGCGACCGTCGCGACGCAGGCGCCATCGCCGGCACTGACGGCGCTCGCTGACTCCATGGCGCGCGGCGACTTCGGTTACGTGGACGCACTGCACGTGGCGCGCAACGGAATGCCGCTCCTCTCGCGGACCTTCCCCCGGAGCTACACCGGTGTCTATCCGATGAAGTCGCCGCCGGGCGCCTACAACTACCAGGACCCGGACTGGCATCCGTTTTATCAGGGTCGCACGCTGCACACGCTGCAATCGGTGACCAAGGGCATCGTCTCGCTCGTGTACGGGGTGGCCATCGCGCGCAAGGACATCGCAAGCATTGACCAGCCGATCGCGCAATTCCTCCCGGCGCACATTGACGCCTTTCGCGATTCGCTGCGGAAGAAGATCACCATGCGTCATCTGCTGACGATGACCTCAGGCATCCGCTGGCCGGAGGGTGGCGGGTACGGCAGTGACGACGACATCACGCTGCGCATGGAGAACAGTGCCGATTGGGTCTCGATGGTCCTCGCACAGCCGATGGAGACGGTGCCCGGCACGACGTACCACTACAACGATGGTGCCGCCGCATTGCTGGCCGAGGTGTTCCGGGGCGCCACCGGTGTGGACCTGCAGGTGTATGCCGCGCAGCATCTGTTCGCACCGCTCGGCATCACGCAGTTTCAGTGGAAACGCTCATCGGGTGGGCTGACCGATTCCGAAGGTGGACTGTACCTCGAACCCGCCGACCTCGCGAAGCTCGGCCAGCTGATGCTCGACCAGGGGCTGTGGAATGGCACCCGACTCGTCGGTGCGGACTGGGTCGCCGAGTCCGTGCGCGGACAGCGGCCGACCGTCGTTGGCCAGGCGCCACCACGGGTGAACTACGGCCTGATGTGGTGGACGGTCGGTCCCGGCGTGCTGCAGGATTCGGGTGCGTACTTCGGCTGGGGATACGGCGGACAGTATGTCTTTGTCTTCCCGAAGACGCGCACGGTAGCGGTGCTGAACCAGTGGATGTTCAAGGGGAAGGAGATCCAGCCGATTGCCTTCGCGCGGCGGATCGAGTCGGCAATTGCGGCGATGCCGTGACGGCGTTCAACGCACCGCCCCGGATCGCGGCGTCCCAGGACGCAGCGCACTGTCCCTGCGCAGCGTGTCGCGTGTGGCGGGGCGTTGGTGCGATCATGCTGTCGCCATGTGTCGGTGCCAGCTCGGGGGTTCCGTTCACGGACGGTCGCGTCGGTTCGCCGCGATCAACGCCGCATTTCGCTGCAACCCACCGAGCTTCGCCCGCTTCATCGGTGACTTCCGGAACGCCGCGCTGAACGCCTCCTGATCGCGAGGCCATCTGATCAATGGAGGCGCCAAGCCGGCTCCCCAGGCATGGGAGCGCGGCCTATCTCAATCGTACCCGATTGAATTTCCGATCCCGAGCCGCCGACTTTCCGCATGAATGTCAGCGAGTATCCGTAGCTCACCACCACCCACGCGCAGATCGCCGTGGCGCGATAGGGATCGTCCACGAACGCAAAGGCCGCGTAACAGCCGATCGCACGAACGACGGCGTGAATCACGCCGGTTCTGTCGTCCGCCGCCCAGCCGTACGGAATCCAGACCACGCCCGCGAGAATTGCCCTACCGAGGACGAGGATGATCGGATCGTGGGCGCCCTGTGCCCCGGGCACGACCAGCGGCACCGTCACCGCGAGCCCCACGATCGATGTGAGAAAGAGCTTCGTCAGCGGGTTCCCGTCGTCTGCGAAGAGGTTGCGGCCATGGAGCCGGTCGTTCAGCACGACGATCGGCATGATCCCGGCCATGACGAAGAGTGCGAGGTTGCCAGTCTCGTCCGGCGTTAGTCGCAGCGCGGCCACGCCGAGCGCAGCCCAGCAGATGAGTCCCGCGATGGGCATCGATCGGGTGCTGCCGGCACGGAACGCGGTGTGGAGGTCGGCGAGCGGGGTCCGTGGTGAGGGGAGCAGATGTCTCCTGAAGGGTGCGGGAGATGGAGGCTGGGGAGCACCCAGAGGTACGGCGGCTCGGCCGCCCTCGTTTCGGATCGTCGGGTGACCGAGGTGAGCGACCGGCTTAGCCCGTCCCCGTGCGAGACTGCCTATCACGCTGGAAGGTGATGGGGCGACGCCGGCGTGCGCGTGCCGAGCAGGGAGCTCAGCTTGTCCCTTGCGACCACCGCACGCACCGTGTCGCCGCGGGGAATGGCGTCGAACGTCAACGCTCTACATGCGTCGAGCACGCCGCGATCGCGGGCATCAACCCGAAATCCCTGCCGTGCGGCATCAAGGCGCGCCCGCAGGCTGTCCGGCTGGTGCCGCTTTGGCCGAACCACCCCCCTCCGGTGACGTCGGCAAACCTCCTGTGGCTCGGCTCGGTTACGCCAGCGTGAGCATGAACGCAGAATGCAATTTGGCCTCGGCGAGGAAAAGGCAATGCTGGCACACATGCCGACCGTACACGCATTGGCGCTGTCGTTGAATCCGCTCCCATCGGGCAGCCACGTCACGTCGGTATTTCGGTGACAGTGCACTCATTGTGTAGCAATGAGTGCACTGTCTCCGAAATACCCATTGTGTAGCAATGAGTGCACTGTCACCGAAATACCGAAATACCCTGCGCTGAGGTGCTGCCGACATCGGGCGCGCATCGCAGCTGTCGCCACGCGCCTGATTGCGTCGCTGCCCGGATTTCCAGCGTGCCGTAAGTCGGTGTCGACGGCCGTGCGGACGCATGCTCGAACTCGGTACGCAACTTGCCCCTGATATCGGGCGCACACACAACCGCCTGAACGACGGTTTTCCGGCTCGCGCCACGTAAACGACAATGGAGAGCATGCACCGAACCGAGGCCAGCGTGATGGACGCGGCGCACGCCGCGCTCCGGACGGAGGGCGACTCGCTGGTCGTCGTGATCGGTGGAAAATGGTCGCTCGAGCAGGCTCAGCCACGTCTCGATGCGCTGGTTGGCAGTGGCGCGATCGGAGAGGCAGACGTGCGCAGGCTGACGTTCGATGCCACCGGAATCGGACCATGGGACAGCAGTCTGCTGAGCTTCCTGGTGCAGTGTCAGCGCTACTGCGACGAACACGGGATCGAGTGTGACCGGACCAGGCTCCCTGAACGGACTGAGCGGCTCCTTGCGCTCGCGAATGCTGTCCCCGACAACGTGCAGCCCGATCCGCGCCCGCGCGCGTCGCTCGTGGCCCGTCTCGGCACTGCGGTGCTCGGTGGGTGGCGCAGCGTACTGACGACGATCACGTTCGTCGGCGAAGTCGCCCTGTCTTTCGCGCGCCTGTTCACGCGCAGAAACCACATGCGGTGGCGCCAGTTCTGGGTCGTGGTGCAAATCAACAGTTCGGGGGCACTCCCGATCGTCACGCTGATCGCGCTGCTCATCGGTGTGATCATCGCCTTTCTCGGCGTGGTGGTGCTCGAGCGGTTTGGCGCGGGATACTACGTTTCCTATCTCGTCGGCTTCGGGATGCTGCGTGAAATGGCGGCGCTGATGACGGGTATCATCATCGCCGGCCGCACCGGTGCGGCCTTCGCGGCCGAGTTAGGCACCATGAAGGTCACTGAGGAGATCGACGCCTACACGACGCTTGGTGTGTCGCCGATCGACCATCTCGTGCTGCCCCGCATTCTGGGGCTGTTCCTCATGATGCCCCTGCTCACGCTCTACGCCGATTTCGTCGGCATTGCGGGTGGCATGCTCGTGTCGCGGGCGCTGCTCGAGCTGTCGTACACGCAGTTCATGAACGGCCTGCTGGCAGCTGTCACGATCTCCGATGCACTCCTTGGCCTGCTCAAGGGCACCATCTTCGGACTGATCGTAGGTGTCGCGGGGTGCATGAAAGGCCTGCAGGGCGGCGCTGACGCGAGTGCGGTCGGGCGCGCCGCAACCGCCGCCGTCGTCCTTGGGATCACGCTCATCATCGCGGCCAACGCGGTCATCGACTGGCTCGCCGCCCTGCTCAACGTATGAGCGACGAAACACCGGCAATCGAGGTCCG
>JANMNM010000080.1:0-66616 GCA_031373905.1 Gemmatimonadaceae bacterium
TGACCGATGAAGTCCGGCCACCGTTCATCATCGTTGCTGAAGAGCAGGCTCGCAGCGCCGATCGGTGGCACGTCACCGCTGCGCGCGTCGCGCTCGAGCGCGACGCTGACATCCGCAAGCTTCAGGTCAAGCGCAGGTGTCAGGTCGGCGGAGAGTCCATCGCCGATCGCGATATACCGTTCGAATGCGCGCAGGCCGTGCAAGGTCACCCGATCAGCGCCGGGTCGATGCCCCGTGTCTGGAAGATGCGCGCCACGGCTTCACCGATCTTGTTGTTCGGCGTGCTTGCGCCGGCGGTGATACCAACCCGCACCGGGCCAGTCTTCGGCATCCAGTCGCGCTGCGTCCTTTCCGTCATGTGCAAACCGATCGGGCGATAGCGCACCGTACCGCTGACGGGGTCAATTCCTTCTGCATCCTCGACGTGGTATGTCGTCACCTTGTCCGCACAGATCGCCGCCAGTGACAGGGTGTTGCTTGAATTGTAGCCCCCGACCACCAGCATCACGTCCAGCGGCTCCTGAAGCAGCTCATCCACTGCATCCTGGCGATCCTGTGTCGCCGAGCAGATGGTGTCGAACGTCCGGAAGTGGCTCTCGCGGCGGCTCGCACCGTGCACGCGCGCCATGGCCTGACCCACCTCTTCACCAATTGCCAGCGACTCGCGCGCAAGCATCGTCGTCTGGTTTGCGACGCCAATGCGCTGCAGATGAAGGTCCGGGTCGAATCCCGGCGAGGCGCGATCTGCCTCGAACTTCTCCATGAACGCCGTCCGGTCCCACTTCCCTTCGATGTAGTCGCAGACCAGGCGCGCCTCCGCCATGTCACGCACCACCAGGTAGCGCCCGTCGGGATACTTCTGCACCTGCGATGCCGTCGCGCGCGTTTCCTCGTGGTAGTGCTTCCCATGAATCAGCGACGTGAAACCATCGCGCGCATACTTCTCCACTCGCTTCCAGACGTTCAGCACACTGCCGCAGGTGGTATCGACCATGATGCAGCCGAGTGCGCGGAGTGTCTCGAAATCCTGAATCGTGACGCCGAATGCCGG
Source organism: Gemmatimonadaceae bacterium (assembly GCA_031373905.1). Lineage (GTDB taxonomy): Bacteria > Gemmatimonadota > Gemmatimonadetes > Gemmatimonadales > Gemmatimonadaceae > JACMLX01. Next base: position 1,052 of record JANMNM010000080.1, read on the forward strand.
CAGGATGACCACGTCGTCCGGCTGCACGATCGTGTAGTCGAACCCGGTGCCTTTCGCCTGCAGGAACGTGATGTCCATCTCCCGCAGCTTGTGGTTCACATGCGGGTTGTGGATGATCTCGCCGGCAAGGAACACGCGCCGGTCAGGGAACTTGCGGCGCGTCTGGTAGGCGTACTCCACCGCGCGCTCAACGCCGTAGCAGAAGCCGAACTCCTTCGCCAGGCGCACGGTGACATCGCCCGACGTGAGCGTGTACTCGCTCGCCCGGAGCAGGTCCACCAGCCGGCCCGTATAGTCATCAGCCAGCGTGTCCTGCACGTCGGCCTTGAGGCCAAAGCCCTTGCGGTAGTACGTCTCTTCGTCAGTCGATGCCATCCGTGAAATCTAGCGCGGGTCTGGCAGCTCCTCCCAGAGACCGTGCGCGAACCAGCGCGAGAGGGCATAGGTCGCCAGCATCTCGTAGACCTGCTGCAACGGGATCAAGCCCGACGTGAGGAGGCCCACCGCACCTCCGGCGTGTTTCGTTCCCGTCGTGCGCGCCACCTCGTCCATGGCGTGGCCAAGCTCGACACCCGTGTCCAGCAACGTGACGACCGCTGGCGGCAGCGGGATCACCAATGATCCACCGAGACTGGTCTCGCCGGCACGGTTCACGGCCACCGCCCACGCGCAGGTTCTCACAGCGCCGTCCACCGCGTCGCGCACGACACCTCCCTCGAGCCCGACCGCGAGGTCAGCGCCCGGGGCCTCGCGAAGCGCCGCGATCGCCCGCGCTGCCGCGCCAGCGCGCGTCTCCTCATCGCCCCACGGCTGATCCGGGACACCCGAGGGCACCTCGATGCCTCGCACCGTTGCTCCGTGCGCAACCCGACCAATCACCGCGCGTACCGCTGAGATCTTCACCGGATTCCGGGAGCCCACGACCACGAGGCGCACGCCGGGAATGAGGGGCGCATCAATCATGGGTCGAAGCTAGCAGACCATGCCGAGGGTTCGCTTGCGCCGATGCATTCTGCGGGTAAGCTCGAATCATCCCCTCAGCGAAGGTCCCTTGCCTGCTCTCGTCGTCGCACCATCCGATCGCCGAAGCTTCGTGTTGGTGGGCGACCGCCTGTGGCTCGATTTCGTCAATACGGACGACATCGAACTGGGTGTGCGTCGCGATACGCTGCGAGATTTCAGCACCATGCTCGAGTGGCTCGCCGCCGTCGGCGTCCTCGATCATGATCGTCAGCTTGCGATCGTGCGTCGCGCGGAACAGCAGCCCGCGGGCGCAACTGCCGCACTCCTCGACGCCAGACGTGTGCGCAGCGCGCTGCGCGCACTCGCCGCACACGGTGCCACCTCTGCCGACGCCCGAACCGAGGCGGTGGCAGAGATCAATCGCGTTCTTGGACGCAGCGCCGGAACCCATCGGCTCGAACTGTCAGCCACCGGGCAGTACGCCCGCAACTTCGTCGCGGGTGGCGACGCGTTCGCTGCGCTGATGATGCCTGTCGTGGACGATGCCGCCGACTCGCTAATCACGGGTGAATTGGGCCGCGTACGCTGCTGCGGCGACCCGCGCTGCAGACGCGTCTTCCTCGACAGCACGAAGAATGGCCGCCGCCGCTGGTGTGACATGGCCACCTGCGGAAACCGCGCCAAGGCAGCCCGCCATCGTGCCCGCGAGCCGATGCGCAGCACGCAGACTGGCCGCGTCTATTCCACGATCACCACGGGATAGTGGACCGACGGTGCCCGTGCACCGTCGGTCCGCTCTGGAAATCCAGTCTTGCTCTCGTCTCGCGCCGACTCGGGAGAGTGGCACGAGCCGCGTTACGCGGCCGCCGGAACCGACTTGATGTAGCCCATGTCCACCGCGTAGCCCAGCAGCTTCTTCTGCAGGATGCGACGGCCACGGAACAACCGGCTCTTCACCGTTCCTTCCGGAACACCGAGGATGTGCGAGATCTCCGCGTAGCGCAATTCGTGGATGTCGCTCAGCACCACCGCCATGCGATACTCGTCCGGCAGGGCGTCGATGGCCCGCGTGATTTCCGCGTCGAGGAAAGTCTCGTAGAAACGCGCCTCGGGATTCAGCTCGCCAACGGGCTCGAATGCGCCCCACCCGTCCGTCTCGTCGGTCTGCGGCACTTCGCGCGCATCGATACGGCGCTTCCGGCTCACGAAAGCATGGTACAGGATGGTGAACAGCCAGGCACGGATGTTCGTCCCCGGCCGATACTGCTGCCAGCGATCAAAGGCGCGCAGCACCGTGTCGCTCACCAGATCTTCCGCATCATCGCGTGACCGCGACAGCTTGAGCGCGAAGCTGTACATCGAGTCGAGTTGCACCAGCACCTCCGCCTCGAACTGCGCGCGCGCCTCAACGAGGGGGCCGGCATCCGAAACCACCTCGATCATTCCCTTCGGTCGTTCGCAAAGCTGCGTCGCAGCCATGATCCACTCCAATGAAGCCAGCCTCGGATGACCTGCTCGAGCGGGAGTGGCGGTCCAGATTCCACTCCCGGTCGAGGAGATTCGTCAAAGCGGCTGACTTGGATGCAGACGGATCATTTCACTGCCAGAGCTCGCTATCCGGCGGCCCCGCTCCGCCCTGGCGGATGCCATGCCACAGTCCCCCTCGGCCAGAGTCAGCGCCCCTTCCGGCCCCGTTTCCGTGGGGGAATCACCGATTTGCGATCCTTGCCGCGCTTATGGTCATCCCGCGAGCGCTCACCGGAGCCCTTGCGCTGCCCATACTGATCGCTCAGCGTCGCCAGTTCGTCGGGCATCCAGGGTGCGTCGAGCGCATCCTGCAACTCTCCGATCGTGCGTCCGCGCGCTGACCCTCGCTGTCCGCGCAGGACGACGAAGCGATACGGGCGGTCAAAAGGCGGCAGCTCCTCCGCGATGACGGTTCGAGCAAGCTTCTCCGGCAGACGCAAGCGTGCCACACCAAACAGCGTTCCGTCATCCCGCTCCTCCACGTCATACTCGATCGGCACCTGACGGTCCCGCACGGTCACTGCGTGCGGCAGCTCGTCCTGGCGGGCACGCTCCTCCGGCGTCACCCAATCGTCCCACGTCATGCGGAGCTGGAGACGCTTCACGTCCTCGAGCGCCTCGACTGACGCGAGCCGCTCGCGATACCACGCCGCCAGGTCGGCCTGAGAGACACGGCGCGTCACGCCACCGCTGCGTCGCCACACTTCGCGCGCTTCGGCGATCATCGGCCGGTTTCGCTCCACAGCCGGATGACGCATCCGCTCGGTCGCAAATGCCTCCGCCAGCACGTCGCGCGCCGCATCGGCGTTCTCCGGCGTGAACTCGCCGATCAGCTCCGTCTCACGCTCCAGCTCGAATCCGCCGAACGTCACGCGACGCGTGCGAACCAACTGACCCTGTTTCCTGTTCGGGTCGTACGCGATGGTGCTGTCGCCGAACGTGGCGTATCGGCGCAGCAGCGCCGGCGCGAGCTGCGTCCCCTCGATCGAGGCACGCGGGATTCCCATCCGGTCGGCGAAGAACCTGAGCGTCCCCGCCACCGCGCCCCAGCTTCCGCAGACGCTGGTCTTGCCAACGCGCGCCGATTCTCCCCACGCCGTCTGCTCATCCAGCACGAGATCGAACGGCATCACCTGCGCCAGCAGTTCGCTGAACCGCGCACGAGTCGCTTCAGTCGCTTTCGGCAGTCGCGTCGGCAGCGGCGCGTTGAGCGAGCGATAGACACTCGCCATCGCGAGCGCAGCATCCTCGAGCGACTTCAGGAGCACGCCCTTGTCCTCGGCCCACTCGGCGATCTCCTCGTGAAAGAGCTGTCGCGGCAGCCCGTACACGCTCCCCACATAGCCGTATCGTGTGAACGCCTCAGCGTAGACGTTGTAGGCGGTGAGATGATCGCTCCCCGGAATCAGCATCCCGTCCAGCACGCGGTCCTCGCGCGTCATGCGGTGCAGGCTCTCGACGCCGCTCATGACGGCGACGAACGGAACCAGGTCGTCATCGCTGTTCACCAGCAATTCTGCCCATGGCCGTTCCACGGGCATCTTCTCCACCGCGCGACCATACTCCGTCAGGCGCCCATTCGCGACGATGTTTCGTGTCTCGAGCAACGCCACGGCTCGGCGGTACGCCGTCTTGTCCAGCGGCACCGGGAGCTCGAGATCGTCGGCGCGAACGCCGATGGCCGCGCAGGTGATCGCCACGCGCTCGCTGTCGCCCGCCAGCTGAAACTCGGGCAGCTCCGGCTTGAGCTTCTCGAACGGAATGCGCCGATCGGAGAGAATGAACACCCGTCCACCCGCCACGCGCCCATGCACCCGCCCCGCCATCTGCAGCAACTCGTTCGCGCCGAGGTGCACGCGCGTGAGGACATTGCGCCCCTTGTCCACCATGTTGGTGAATCGCGTATCGTCGATGATCACCGTATCGAGGCCCTGCACCGTGATCGCACTCTGGCCAGCGGCCGTCATGGAGAGGAAGAAGGGTTTCTCGACTCCCCCTTCGTCCAGGTACTGCCGGATGACGCGAATCGGCTCGCCGCCGTGATAGTGCTGCGCGTGGATCTTCGGGTAACCCTCCTGCACGTGCCGCGCGGCGTCCTCCGTTCCCGCGCGCGTCGGCAGGAACATCGCGACACCCCGACGCTCAGTGATCACCTTCCTGAGAAACTTGTCGTCGAGAAAGTCGGCGGGACTGCGCGCGAGCACCTCGACCGTCGCCTTCTTCGCTTCGTCGAAGCTGTACACTTCGAGCACGGCGCCACTGTCCAGATACTTCGAATAGAACGACGGGTCGACGGTGGCCGAGAGCCAGATGTAGCGGCAGCGCGCCCGTTTCCCCAGCGCGAGGCACAGCTCGAGCTCAGCCGACGTCTGGTGGATCTCATCCACGACCACCGTGTCGTGGTGATCGATGTCGCCGTCCTGGAACCACCGTCGTGCGATCCCGGTGGTGACGATGATCACATTGCACTGCGGCGTCTCCGGTGTTGCCTCGCGTTCGCGGTTGACGACTCCCACCCGCAGCGCTTCGCCAAGAATCGTCTCGGCAATGGGGCGCACCGCCAGCGTCTTCCCGGTACCGGTGCCGGCGACGATCCCGAAACCCGTGCCACTGGCGGCGAGCTCCCGCAGCCGCGGACCGTGATGTGTCTCGAGATAGGTCGGGATGTTCAGCGTGAACGCGAGCTCGATCGTTTCGCAGGCCGCGCGTGTCGGCGCGATGATTATGACCCGGCCACGCGCCGGTCGGGCCGCCTTGAACGCGTCGGGGTCCGGCGGGAGGTATCGGTCACGGGTGTCACGCATCATGGCAATCTAGCGCCATCAGGAGTCCGCGCCCTGCATCGGAGCGGCCGCGTCAGTCATTGAGGAGCGGGCCGAAGATCGCGGGACCGGTCAGCGCATGGCGATGCCAGAGTGGTGCGCCTCTACCAAGGCTACTCCGCCATCAGCGGCGTCTCACGCGTCTCCGGCATGCGCACATACACGAGCAGCGATGCCGCGATCAACACCGTCACGTATCCGTAGAACCAGCTCTCGTGGCCAATGCTCTTGAACCACAGTGCCAGATACTCGGCGGTCCCACCGAAGATCGAGACAGCCACCGCGTACGGGAACGCCACACCGAGCGCCCGCACGTTGGTTGGAAACAGCTCCGCCTTCACGACCGCATTGATCGACGTGTAGCCACTCACCACCAGCAGGGCCAACGTCAGCAACCCGAGTGCAGTGGCAAAACTCCCCGCGGTCGAGAGCGCCGTCAGTAACGGCCATGTCCCTAGCGTGCCCAGCACCCCGAACGAAATCAGCACCGGTCGCCGACCAATGCGATCCGAGAGTGCGCCAAACACCGGTTGCACACACATGAAGATCGCCAGCGACACCGCCGATGCGAGCGTCGCGTCGGCCTTGCTGAACCCGGCGGTGTTGACGAGAAACTTCTGGGCATACGTGGTGAACGTGTAGAATGCCAGCGCGCCCCCCGCCGTCAGGCCGAAGACCGTCACGACGGCGCGGGGATGCGCCTGCAGGCTCGTGAACGCCGATACTCGCGCTGCGACCGTCGCCCGCTCGCTCTCGAACGCATCCGTTTCAGCCATGCTGCGTCGAAGCCACACCGCCACCAGCGCGCACGCCGCGCCGATCACGAACGGAATCCGCCACCCCCAGGCCTCCAGCGCCGCAGCGTCCAGCACCCGCTGCAGCACCAGCAGCACGCCCAGTGCAAGCAGCTGCCCCATGATGAGCGTCACGTACTGAAAGCTCGTCCAGAAACCGCGGTGCTTCCGACCCGCCATCTCGCTCAGGTACGTCGCGCTCGCGCCATATTCTCCACCGACACTCAGTCCCTGCATCATCCGCGCGATCACCAGCAGCGCCGGTGCCGCGACGCCGATACTCGCATACGATGGTGTGACAGCGATCAGGAGCGACCCCGCACACATCAGCAGGACCGACGCAGTGAGCGCGGTGCGCCGACCGTGGCGGTCGGCGTATCGACCCATCAGCAGTCCGCCGAGCGGCCGCATGAGAAACCCGACGGCAAACACAGCCGCCGCATTCAGCAGTTGAACCGTCTGGTCCGCGGGCGGGAAGAACGCTTTCGAGAAGTACAGCGAGAACGCCGAGTACGCGTACCAATCGTACCACTCGACGAGGTTGCCAGCCGAACCGCCGATGATCGAACGCAGGCGGTGCGCGACACTCGGTGGCGAAGCAACATGGGGAACGGCGAGAGAAGCCATGCCCCAACTTATCCGCGGAACGACGGAGTGCTTGCGCTACTGACCGACGACGCGGATTCTCGAACCGTCGCGCCCGAAAATCTCGACGCGGTCCGCACGGCCATCGCCGTTGCGGTCAGTCCAGATCTGCACCAGGCGGCCGTCCGTATCGAACCACTGCACCCGGTCGGGGGACGCTCCCCGCAACGGCATCACGAATCGCGCCGCAACATTCTGACCACCAAACCAGCGCTGCAATTCCAGCGGACGTTGCCCCTCGATCCAGAGCACCGCGCTCCTCATCGATGGCAGTGACAGGATGGGCTCATCGCATCGAATGTCGCGGACATCGGCACACACATCACCCGTCTGGGCATCATCACACACGCCGTCGCGATTCGCGTCGGCACAACTCTCGCCTCCGCTCCGGAACGGGGTGCGGCCACGATCCTCATCCCGCGCAGGACGCGGTGCCGGCTTCGACCAGTCTGCTGGCGCGACACTCAGTCGCGGCGCCTCCGGTCCGTACACCACGGTCGCACCAACCGGCTTTGCTCGCAGCGCAGAACGACAATCGGTCGGCGCCGGCTGCTGCACCGGAGGCACATCACGAAGCCAGACGCGACACATACCCGCCGGTGGCAGGTACGCAGCGGGAATCTCTGGCTGCGCAGACGACGACTGCGCCGCGCTCTCCGCGGCACCGCCAGCCGTCCACGTCAGTGCCAGCACCAACTGCCACGCAAGCTTCACCGCGCGCTCTCCATCACACAGGGTATCCGATGCCTCGTCTCGAGGCGCTCATACCCCACCATTGCAGGGCCGGTGCCAAACCGTTGCTGACGGGTAAGCGAATGAAGAGCAATCACTTAGCGATATCTCTCCGCAGCCTGGCTGGCACGATGGCGTCTCACCTGGTGGACACCTGTCCACCCGGCAAGGTCACGTCCCGAATGTTCCCTCAGTCGCCGAACGAAATCCCCGTCGCGCGAGCGGTTCGCACGATGTCGTGGTTCGGGTCAACGCGCTTCACCTCGCGCAGCGCCTCCACGATCGGAATCGTCACGATGTTCGGGGAGTGCAGGGCGACCATGTGCCCCCAACGCGCCTCAGCCACCGCGCGAACCGCCTCGCCACCAAATCGTGTCGCGAGCAGCCGGTCGTAGCCCGTCGGCTGGCCGCCACGCTGCAGATGACCCAGCACCAGTGAACGCGCCTCCTTGCCGGTCTTCTCCTGCAGCATGCGGGCGAGCGGCCCGGCGATGCCGCCCACACGCTTTGCCTGACCAGGCATCGAAGGCCCCATGATCGACTCCTCGCCGCCGATCGGCACAGCACCCTCCGCCACGACCACGATCGAGAAGCGGCGCCCGGCAAGGTCGCGGGACCGGATCTTCTTCACGACGACGTCCACATCGAACGGTATCTCGGGGATCAGCACCACATCCGCGCTCGCCGCCAACCCCGAGTGCAGCGCGATGAACCCCGCATCGCGTCCCATCACTTCGAGCACCATCACGCGATCATGACTTTCGGCCGTCGTGTGCAGCTTGTCGATCGCCTCGATCGCCGTCGTCACCGCCGTGTCGAAGCCGAAGGTCGTGATGGTGCCGCTCACATCATTGTCGATGGTCTTCGGCACGGCCACCATCTGCATGCCTTTCTCTACCAGCCGCTGTGCGATCGACAGCGATCCGTCGCCGCCGATCGTGATGATCGCGTCGATGCCCAACGCCTTCGCATTCGCCACGACCTCGTCAGAGCGGTCGATCTCGCGAAACGTGCCGTCTCCGTTCGCGATCGGGTAGGCAAACGGGTTCCCGCGATTCGTGGTTCGCAGAATCGTCCCGCCAAGGTGTCCGATGCCCGCCACCATCTCGCGGGTCATTGGCACGACGTCGTCCTCGCCAAGGAGTCCGTAGTAGCCGCGCTTGATGCCAAGGACTTCCCACCCCCGATCGAGGGCGGAAAGGACTGCAGCGCGGATGACGGCGTTCAGGCCCGGGGCGTCGCCGCCACCGGTGGAGAGGGCAATGCGCATGACGATGGTGTCTGGATGTGTGAAGTCAGCTGCGAAAAGTAACCGGCCCGGGCCATGTTCCCACCGTTGCCGTAGAATTCGCCGCATGTGCACCAGGACCCGCGCCCATCCGCGGCACCACTTCAGGACGACCGAACTGTCGGCTCGTCCGGAGCGCCGGCTTCCGACTGCATTCAGCCGAGCCCTGCCGTGACCGACCGGCTCGCCAGCGACACGGGGCGCAGCCCGGGCGCCGTCATTCTCGATTGCGATGGCGTGCTCGTCGACAGCGAACCGATCATGAATCGCGAGTTCACCGCGATGCTGAACGAGCTGGGCCTCCGTTACTCGCCCGAGACGGCCATCCGCACGTTCATGGGTCGATCGATGAAGAGCTGCCTGCAGATCATGCAAGCGGAGCTGGGTGCGCCGGTACCGGACGATTTCCTCGCGGCGCTCGATGCGCGGGCCTTTGCAGCATTCGAACGGGAACTCCATCCGGTTGATGGCGTCACCGAGCTGCTGGATGCCCTGGACCGCGCCGGCACACCCTACGCCGTCGCGAGCAGTGGCTCGCATAGGAAAATGCACACCACGCTGGGTATCACCGGTCTGCTCCACCGTCTCGAGGGACGCATCACGAGCGCAACGGAAGTCGCGCATGGCAAGCCGTTCCCGGATGTGTTCCTCCTCGCGGCAGAAAGGCTCGGCATGCCACCATCCAACTGCGTGGTCATCGAGGACTCGCTGCTGGGCATCCAGGCGGCTCGCGCCGCGCAGATGTCCGTGATCGGGTATGCAGCCATGGTCAGCGTCGACGAGATGCGGAGCGCGGGAGCGACGCGAGTGGTGACCACGATGCGAGACGTCCCTGCACTTCTCGCGCTGGAATGATGTCGCTGGCGTGATTCGGGTGCGACGTATCCATCGTCAACGCCTACTCTCCGGACATCCCTCACCGGAGATCACGATGCGAACCGGGTTCACTCTGCAGGAAATGCTCGTCGTCCTCTGCATCACAGCGGCGCTCTCGCTGACGGCGATGCCGGCGCTGCTGGGCCTGCGCGATCGGATCACCGTTCGCCTCGCGGCGGCAGATGCCGCGCGGACGCTCGCGTCCGCGCGCAGCATGGCGCTGACCGCATCGCGGCGCACCGCAGTGAAGATCGACTCAACCGGGAATACGCTGACCGTGATCGCCGGTCCGGACACAATCAGGACGCTCCGACTGAATACGTATGGCGTTCGACTCACCACCACGCGCGATTCGATCGCCTTCGGCCCAACCGGGATCGGCTGGGGCGCCGCCACGGCCACCATCACGCTCAGTCGAGGTGGTGCGTCGACCGCGCTCGTTGTCTCCCGTATCGGACGTATCAGGCGTGCGTAGCACGCATCAGCGGCCGATCACCGCCCACGCGCCACGCGCCGGAGGCCTCGCTTTGAATGGCCTCCGGCACCACAACCTTACACGCCTGCGTGTCGTCGGGTCAGCCAGTCCCGAAGTCGTAGCCAGGCACGGATACCCGCGGGATCTGCTGGCCTATCACGCGCTCGATCGTGCGCACCATCGCGATCTCGTCAGGCGCCATGAACGTCACGGCATCACCCGTCGCTGCGGCGCGCCCGGTGCGGCCGATCCGGTGCACGTAGTCCTCTGCCTGCTGGGGGACATCGTAATTGATCACGTGCGAAATGCCGTTCACGTCGAGACCGCGCTGCGCAATGTCGGTTGCAACGAGCACGCGTATCGTCCCATCGCGGAATCCTTCGAGCGCCTTGATCCGCTGCGCCTGCGTCTTGTCGGCATGCATCGCCGTCGATGCGATGTTGTTCTTCTCGAGATTGCGCACGACCTTGTCCGCACCATGCTTGGTGCGTGTGAAGACCAGTACCGAGTCCATTTCCGGACGACGCAGCAGATGCACGAGAAGATCGACCTTCTTTTCCGCCGGCACGGGGTACACCGCGTGCGCGACCGTGACTGCAGCGCTCGAACGGCGCCCGACCTGCACCACGATCGGACGACGCAGGTACTTCCGCGCCAATGCTTCGACTTCGGGGGGCATCGTGGCGCTGAAGAGCAACGTCTGTCGATACTTCGGGATCTGCTCGACCACGCGATTGATCTGCGGCGCGAACCCCATGTCCAGCATGCGATCCGCTTCGTCCAGCACGAGCACTTCGAGATCATCCGGAACCATGTTCTGCTTTTCCAGATGGTCGAGCAGTCGGCCAGGTGTGGCGACAACGATGTCGACGCCGCGGCGCAGCGCCGTCTCCTGTGGCTCGTACGGCACGCCGCCGAAGATCGGAGCGACTTCGATTCCCGTGCCGCGAGCGTACTTGCGCACACTCTCTTCAACCTGCAACGCCAGTTCACGCGTCGGCGTCAGCACCAGCGCGCGCGTGCGTTTTGGTCCGTCCAGCAGGCGATTGATCAGCGGCAGGGTGAATGCTGCTGTCTTGCCCGTTCCCGTCTGCGCGAGACCAATGATGTCCGAGCCCCGCAGGGCAAGCGGTATCGCCTCACTCTGAATCGGCGTGGGGTACTCGTAGCCCGCATCCGTGACGGCCTGCAACAGGCGTGGGTCCAGATCGAGCTGGGCGAAGGTGGCGCGCGCTTCGTCCAACGCCGCCTGAGCGGCGATCGTCTCCGGAGTGACTTCCTCCGGCTCGGCGATGAGATCGTGTTCCGCCTCGGAGACGGTGGTCGGTGCTGCGCCAGCGGGGCGCGGGCGTCCGCCGCTGCGTGGGCGTCGTGTTCGTGAATTCACTCGTGATTGTGTGTTGCTCCCAGGTCGCCTGTTCGGCTCACGCCGACCTGTGGAACTGGCCTGCTGCGGTCCCGGGGCTCCGTTGCCGTCGCAGGTGCCGCCCCCGGCCTCGACGGAAAGCGTCGAGGACCGTCTGGGCGACCACCACGGGTGCACGAAGTGCTCTCGCATGGGACGCCGGCATGGTGGCTCGTCAGAGGGACGTGCGCCGCCGGTGAACATACCGCCCAGGCGCGGGCAGCCGTTCGAACCGAAACGTACTCAGCCCATGAGACGACCGATACCCACGCGCAGAAACACGCGTCGGCGAACTCAACTGCGCGACGCCTCCGGTGCGCCGAGGAATGGCAGCACGAGGTCCAGCGCCCACTCGGGTCGCTCCTCTGGCACAACGTGCCCGGCACCATGGGCCACGTGGAGCACCGCGCTCCGCAGGCAACGCGCAAGTGTGGGCACAACAGGCTGCGGCCTGACCACCGGATCCCGATCACCGAACGCGAGGAGCAATGGCTGACTCATTCCGCCAAGCTCCGTCGGTGTCCACGGCGTCCATGTGAAGTGATGCAGCAACAACCGCATTGCATTCAGAAACGCCGGAAACTGCGTTGGCGCCCAGTACTCGTCCACCTCGCCCTCGTCAGACACGCCGCGTTCGCCACGCGAATGTTGCAGCGCGTACCGCACTGCCCACCGCGGTATCCGGCTCGGCAGCAGGGCGCCTGTCAGCGCTGGCGGGAGGAGTCGCGACCACGCCGCGCGATCGACAATGCCGAAACCCACCGGCCCAAACAGCGCCAGCCGTGATATCCGTTCGGGCTGCTGCAACGCCAGCGCCATCGAAACCGCACCACCCATGGAGTGCGCTATCACCGGTGCCGTCGTGATCCCGAGTGCGTCCATCGTGTCCGACAGATGCGCGACCATCGCCTCACGATGGTATTTCGCGGGGTCCGCCGGCCGGTCGCTCAGCCCGTGTCCGCGCAGGTCGATTGCCAGCGCCCGCCATCCGGCATCGGCTAGCGGCTGGGCGAGGTACCGCCACGCATAGGCTGAACACCCCCAGCCATGGAGGAGCAGTACCGGAGGCGCGGCCTCGTCACCTGTCGCCACGACACGAACCTGCTCGCCATCAGGAAGCGCGACATGAAACGCATGCGCGCTGGGATCTCGTGCCGGATACATGGCCTCGACGCCGAGCTGCACCGCGCGCTTCGACGACAGGGCACGCGGCATCGGGACTAGACCAGATTCAGGTCGCGTCCAATCAGCCTTGCGATGAGCGACACGCGCAACGTCACGTCGCTCCAGCGACGCTCGCCTTCGGTCGTGGCGTCTTCAAGAGGGAACCAACCAATCAGATCCGGCGCCGTGGTCGCGGGCATCGCGTCGCCCTTCATGGGATGCCAGACGCCATAGCGATCGGCACTCTCGACAAACCGCTCGAACATCTTGATCCACGGTTCATGACGCTTGAACACTCCGAGACGAACCATGATCTCGAGCCAGTGCAGCGCGGCCGGTACGTCAGCCTCGAGTGCATTGCGGTGAGGCAGCCTGTCGCCGAGCACCGCATTCGGAACCGTCACGAGCTGCCCATCGATCTGTTGCACAGGCTCCTGACGCGGCTCGGGCTGCATGAGATGCCTGCCCAACAGCTCCATCCCCATGTGGTACTCGGTGCGGAGCTCCGGCATGAAGGCGACCATGCGCAGAAACGCCATCGTCGGTGGCGCGGCTTCCGGCGCGAGCACCTGCTTGTTGCCCACGCGGATCCAGGGCTTTGCCGCCAGCGGCGACCGGAGATAGTCCATCACGCGCTGCGTGGCACGGATTGCCGCACCGCGCACGCGAGGGTCGCGCTCATAGCCAGCCTGCGCCAGCAATGCCGCCGCTTCCACTCGAATGTTCGCGCGCAGGCGGCGCGCGACCTCCTTGTTGCCACCGACGCTCTCCGCCAACTCGTACAACATCGATGGCTCTTCGTCCATCGCGAGCAATCTGAAGAGAAAACGGCGCGAGACGGCCAGCGGAGGCGAATCCCGATCCCATCCGCATTCCAGCAGATGTCGGAACGCCGAGAAGGTCGCCGTATGTGGTGCGGCGCCCGCGAGAGGGAGGAGCCGCCCACCCCAACTCCCGTCCATATGCATCGTCACGGCGCAGCGTATCGCCGACGCCTGCAGCAGCGTCACCGGCTGGGCCTCGGCCGCCGACTTCAATCTCCCGAGCTCAACAATGGCCCGAAATTGCACCGCACCGGTGCACTCACGCATCAACCACCGCACAGGGACGCGGATGGTTGAATCCGGCATGTCAGGCAGCACAGGCTTCGGCGGCGGTGCAGGTGGCGCCAGTGGCACATCAGCCGCCGGAGTCAGCGCAGCGGCTGGAAGACCAGTTTCGAGTTCTGGGAGATCGGTCACAGGAGGGATGCGGACGGAACACGTTGCGCCACAACAACCTTCAAGCTAGCACAGGGCGGGCCCCGCGGCATGGGGCGAGACCGGGATTTCGACCGATTCGCAAGACGCACCGTGTCGTCCTATAAAACGGGACTTGAGACATAGCTATCATTAACTGGTGTACAGATGTTGCGCGGGCAGGATCATGGCATACCCTTTCCCGCCGGTCCGCGCGTCGCACCGCCGGAGCCTCCACCTTCGCATCAGCGCTCGCGCTCATCACTCCGGGAGATCGTCGAATTCCAGCGTTCGCTTCCAGGGCCCATTCGTAGTGCGCGGGGAGTTTCTCGACGTCGGCGGGGCCCGACTCTATTACTTCGCCGCGGGAACCCGGGGCGGAGGTGAGCCGCTCGTCCTGATCCACGGCTTCCCGACATCGTCGCACCTGTGGCAGGAGTTGGTGCCACTGCTGCCGGAAGGACGGCGGGTGGTCGTACTCGACCTGCTCGGCTACGGCCGCAGCGATCCTCCAGGATCGCTCCCACTGGACATCAAGGCGCACGCGGATCGGCTGCTGATTCTGCTCGACCTGCTCGGCATCAACCGGGCGTGCCTCATCGGCCACGACATTGGCGGCGCCATCGCGCAGGCCGTGGCCGTCAAGGCGCCGCACCGCGTGTCGCACCTCTGCCTCATCAGCAGCGTCGGGTTCGATGATTGGCCGTCACGCGAAGTGAAAATGGCTCGCGCCACACTGCCGTTGACGCGACATCTGCCGGCCACATGGCTGCTCAGCGTCCTCAAAAGCGATCTCGCGCGTGGATTCGTCGACGCCGACCTGGGCGCCAGGTCAATCGAGCGCTACATCCGCAGCTTTTCCACGCCAGCTGGCCGTGACCTGCTCGTGTCGCACCTCGAGGCGCTGGACAGTGTCGACACGATGGACATCGGCGCGCGACTTGGATCGGTGCCCGCGCCCACTGCCATCATCCACGGTGCGCATGATCCATTCGTCTCGGTGACCGCCGCGCGTCGACTGCAGCAGGCGATCAAGGGATCCACACTCGAAATCCTCGACGCCGGACGCCACTTCCTTCCCGAAGAGTCGCCCGAGCGGCTCGCCGAGATCATCACGGCATTGCTCGAGAAGTAGGCTCGCCGGCGACTCCCTTCGGCGCGTGATCCGGTCCGTCCGCGCGAACGGTCAGCTCAGGTGCGATCCGCCTCGCGCGCGCCTTCGAGCAGGTACGCCAGATCGCGGGAGAGCGCCCGTGCCTGCTCCGTGGCATGGCCAATGTCACGCGCGACTGGCTCCTCGAACCCGAGAGAACCAAGTCGCAGCACATCGAGTCGCAGGTTCTGCAACGTCAGCGATGCGCTTTCAAGGCGTGACCGGAGCGTCACGCGGCGCATCTCGAGGTCCGAGATGGACTGACGCTGACGAAGCAGCAGTCCGAGTGTTCCATCGCTTTCGGACACACCGTTGCGACGCAACTCCGCGATGCGGTCATCGAGCGAACCTTCCGAGCCGGCTCCCAGGTCGCGGTCGAGCTGATGCAACGACCCGGCGATCTCCGCGATTCGCGCCACGAGTGCGTTGACCGTCGGCACCACGTTCGGAAGCAGCGCGTCGCCCTCGGCACCAAGCCGCGCGAGCTGTTGGCGAATCGCAGTCCGGTCATCAACCGCCAGCCGGAGCCGCTCCCCGTACGCGCTCATCACCACATCCGGCGCCGCGAGTTGTGAGACCTCCTCCTCGCGAAGCCGAAACGCAGTGCCTGGCGCGCGAGCGGCTTCGCTGTCACGCCATGTGCCGCGCAGCAGGTCAAGACGCCGAAAACCAAGCCGACGCAACGGGCTCGCCGCGCGCGCGGCGCTGAGTAATGAGATCAGTGCCACTGCACCACCGCCGAACAACGGAATTGCGAACGCCGGAGGTCCGCCATTTGTGATCGCGAGAAACAGCAGCGTGGTGGCCGACACACCGGCGCCAACGGCAGCCACCTTCATTCGGCGCGCAAAGCGCCGCGCCCGTCCGGCGAGGCTGTTGCTGAACAGCGCGGCCGGCACCGAGCCATCCACGCCAGCGTCACGAATGGCGGCGCGATTGCGCACGACGTCCATGAACGAGAGCCCGGCGTCGCCAAGCGGGCGCCACTTGGCACTCAGCCCCATCAGCATGCCGAACGCCGGAAACACCACCCAGGGAAAATTGGGCGATGTGACTCCGTTGACGATGCCAAGCATGCTGATCAGCGCGACGGTCCGCGTGAAACGACGGCGGAAGCTCTCCACTTCGAGCGCCAGGCTTGGTGAATTAGCGTTGGCGCCGTAGACCCACGCGGGAACGGCGTTGGCACCGGCCAGAGGAACGGGGGGACGCGGCGGCACCGGGATGCTCGGGGCGCGCGGAGGCGGCGGTGCCTGTTCCCGGCGCACTCCGGCCGGAACGCCGCTCGGCGCAGGCGCGTCATGGCCCGCCCGTCGCGCTGCGGCCAGCGAGATCGCCGGCACACCAATCGCGGGCAACGCAGCGGCACCCGCCCGTGCTGTCCCCGGGGGATTGCGGATCGCGAACGCAAACTCCTGCACTGATGCCCACCGATCGGCTGGCTTCTTCGCCAGCGCGCGTTCGACCGCCGCCACGAGCGCGCGTGGGGCGGACGGCGCCCGCTCAGCGAGTGACGGTGGCCGCTCGGTGATCTGCTTGAGCATGAGCGCCGGTGTGCTGCTCGCGGTGAAAGGCGGAGCGCCCGCGAGCATGTGAAATCCCACGATCCCGAGCGAGTACAGATCGGAACGCCCGTCCACCTCCCCTTCACCAATCGCCTGCTCCGGGCTCATGTAGGTTGGCGTGCCGACAGCCACGCCGGTCAGCGTCAGGCGCCCGTCACCCTCTGCGGCACGCGCAATTCCAAAGTCGGTCACCAGGACGCGGCGCGTGTCGCGTTCGAGCAGGATGTTGTCCGGCTTGATGTCACGGTGAATCACACCATGCGCGTGCGCGTACGTGAGCGCATCGGACACGGCGCCAAGGATTCGCTCGGTTTCAGGTGCATCCACCGTGCCCTCACGGGCGAGCCGTGCGCCGAGCGTTTCACCCTCGATCAGCGCCATCGCGATCCACACCAGCGTGTCGCGTTCCTCGACGCCGTAGATGGGAACGATGTTCGGATGCGCGAGGTGCGCTGCAGTTTGTGCCTCGCGCATGAACCGCTCGCGAATGTTGGCAACGAAGCCGAGTTCGGGCGGAAGCACCTTGATGGCGACATCGCGCCGCAAGCGCAGGTCTCGGGCGCGATAGACGACACTCATGCCGCCGCGACCGAGTTCCGCCTCGACCGTGTACGACGGGGCAAGCGCAGCCGCAAGTCGGTCGCGGAGCGGATCGCCGCTGGACGGCATCGGATCCGTCATGGGGCGGCGCCCCCCGCGCTCAGCGCGAGCCTGACGATGCGCGCGGCTTGGTGCTGCCAACGGCGGCCAGCACGGCGTCCACGTCATTCGCCAATTCCATCGCGCGCTCTGCGAGTTGCGTCACGGACTGCGTTGCGCTCGCGGCCGGACCCGTTCGCAGCTTCACCAGTTCAAAGCGAATCGCACGGAGCGCAGCCCGTGCGCGCTCGAGCCGATCAGCAGACCGGCGACGCCGATCTGTTTCGGAGGTCGCCTGTCGCGCTTCCCGACGCAGCTTCACCAGGCGGCGAATACGCTCCTCGCTGTTCCGCTCGAGCGGATTCGCCTGCGACTCGAGCAACGTGATTTCCGATTCGATGCGTGCCAGATCCGGCAGCGCGACCGGATTCCGGTCCAGATCGGCCAGCTGCGCCGCTTCGGACTTCACCGCAGCCAGCAGGCCATCGGCGTTGGCCGCGATTCCGTTCGCGATGCTCTTCTCACTCTTCGGCAGCGTGTCGAACATCCGCTGGATCTCGGCTCGATCGCTGATCCCATCGCGCACCGCATCGTACCAGCTTCCGTAGCGCAGCTGTTCTGCCGCAGGCGAACCGGGCGTCACGCCGGGCGGCATCGTTCCGCCGTCCGCCAGCATGCGATCCGTGGCCGAATACAGCGATCCACCGCCGCCTGCACGCCGGCGCGCACGCGCCCGTTCGCGCACGAGGTGCCGCTTCCTGGGATCCCAGAGCGCGGCGAGGTCCTCCGCTTTCTCCGACACGACGTCGGCGAGCAGCACTTCCCGCGGCTGCTTGAAGACGTCGCGCCAGTCGAATCCGGCCTGCCACAACTTCGCATATCCCATCGCGATGCCGATCGACCAGAAGGCTGGCACGAACGTCAGGTCGGCGATGTTGAGAATCTTCATCACCATCGCAACGCCCGCGAAAGTCAGAAATGGCGCAAGACCCTTCCTGAACTTCACGACCTGCGGCGCGTACCACCGCGCGACCTCGTCAGAGGTCGCTTCCGCATAGGGTGACGCACTGGCACCCTGCACACTCGCGGGAGGCTGTGCACCATCGAACACCCATGACGGCTGCGCCGACTGGCCCATCAGCGGTGCGGGTGCGCGCGACGGCGCGCGATACCCGGACGAAATCCGGCCATCGAGTGCCGCGCTCAATTCGTCCGCCGTCGCGAATCGCGCTGCCGGGTCCTTCTCGAGCAGGCGCATCACGATCCCCGCCAGGTCCGGCGGTGTGTCGGGACGCCGCTCGACGATAGCGAGCGGCTTTTCCGACAGCTGCTTTACGAGAAGGGCCGGTGTACTCGTCGCATCGAATGGCAACCGCCCGGCCAGCATCTGGTAGCCAAGCGTACCAAGTGCGTAGAGATCCGCACGGCCATCGATCTCGCGGTCGCCGGCGCACTGCTCGGGGCTCATGTACGCCGGCGTGCCGATCGCAATGCCCGTCGCAGTCAGCCGGGTCTCCGCACCATCCTGCACCGCACGCGCAATGCCGAAGTCGGTCACGATCGCGCGCCCATCATCCTTGTCGATCAGGATGTTGTCGGGCTTGATGTCGCGGTGGATGAACTTGCGGGCATGTGCAAAGGCCAGCGCGCCGGAAACCTCTCGCAGAATGCGCCGCACTTCTGCCACGGGCAGCGGACCACGCTCCGCCATCTGTTTCGCCAGGTTGTCACCATCGACACACGCCATGATGAAGAACACAAGCCCGTCCTTCTCATCGACGGAGTAGATCGGGACGATGTTCGGATGCGACAGCTGCGCCGCCATCTCGGCTTCGCGCAGGAACCGGCTCTTGATCTCTGTCCGGTACGCCAGCTCCGGCGGCAACAGCTTCACCGCGACCGTGCGCTTCAGCAGCGTATCGCGGGCGCGGTACACGATCCCCATCCCGCCGCGGCCGAGTTCTCCCTCCAGCTCATACTGCGGAGCGAGGGCACGCGCGACTCGCGCCAACAATTCCGTGTCGGCGGTGGCATCTACCGGATCAGGCACGTGGGACCGGCGAAAGGGGATGGAGTTACGATCGACGTAGGATAGCATCCTGAGTCCACCCGGAGGAGGCATGGTCGTGCTCGGCGAGATCTGAACCCACCGTCTGCAGTGGAACCGCGAGGCGGAGAGCGGGTCCATTTCCTGACCGTGCTGACCCGTTGGCACCTCTGTACGCCAGTCAGGCCGGAAAAGTTTGGGCAGTCGTGCCGACTTGGCACCCGCCGGTGCGCCCGCACCTTGCAGAGTGATGATGGCAGGTGATGCGACCGACGCCCGCCGGCCCGGTGTCCTGGCAAGGACCCCGGGTTTACTCAGTATCGTCTGGTCGCATCCGTATCATTTCCGGGGAGCCTTGCCAGGCGTGCCCCAACAGCAGGAGAGCTCTTCCCATGACCGAACGTCAGACGTTGCCAGTCCTGCCCTTGCGTGGGCAGGTCATTTTCCCGGGACTCACCGCGCCAATTGCGGCTGGCCGCCCCGGCACCCTTCGCGCCATCGAGACGGCGCTCAAGGGTGACCGCCTCGTCTTCGCAGTCGCTCAACGCGACAACTCCGACGAACCTGCGGGAGAAGTCCTGTATACCACGGGCGTGATCGCGCGCATTGGGCAGATCCAGCGTGGCCTCGGTGGCGTGCAGCTCCTCCTCCAGGGCGAGACGAGAGCAACCGCGCTTCAGTTCCTCAAGACCGACGGCTACCTGTCGGCGGCCGTCGTGCCGTCGGCGGACATGCAGCCGATCGACGAAAAGGACCCCGCCTTCGAGGCGCTCCACCGAGAAACGCGTGAGCGCGCGATGGAGCTGGGCGAGAAGCGCGGCCTGCCGGAAGAGGTCGTCCATCAGGTGCTCGACAGCGTCACCGACCCAGGGCGGTTTGCCGATCTCGTCGCCGGCTACCTCGACGTCGATGTCCCGCAGAAGCAGGCGCTGCTCGAGACACTGAGCGTCGAGGAGCGGATCCGCCGCGTGCTGGTGCATGTACAGCGCCAGATCGGCATGCTCTCCGCGCAGGAGGACATCAAGAATCAGGTGCAGGAAGAGCTCGGTGACCGTCAGCGCGAGATGTTCCTGCGCGAGCAGCTCAAGGCGATCCAGAAGGAGCTGGGCGACGACGACTCGAGCAAGGAAGTCGAGGCACTGCGCGAGAAGCTCTCCAAACTGGAGCTGCCGAAGGAGGCGCAGAAGGAAGTCGAGCGTGAGCTGGGGCGCCTCGAGCGCGCCGGTCGCGAGAGCATGGAAGCGCAGGTCATCCGGACCTACCTCGAGTCGATCGCCGAACTGCCATGGAACAAGCGCAGCGACGATCAGCTCGATCTGCCCCGCGCAGTCGCGGTGCTCGAGGAAGACCACTACGGCCTGGGCGACGTGAAGGATCGCGTCCTCGAGTTTCTTGCCGTGCGGCAGCTGCGCGCGAAGCAGCTCGAGGCGGAGTTGCACGAGACGGGCGAGCTGCCGGCGGCCAAACTGGTGGCTGACGACGTTGCGGTGCCGGCGCAAGAGAAGCCGATCACGGACTCGAAGGAAGCGAAGGCCCGTGCCATGGCACGCGGCCCGATCCTGCTGTTCAACGGCCCGCCGGGCGTTGGGAAGACGTCGATCGCCAAGTCCATCGCGCGCGCGCTGGGTCGCGAGTACGTGCGCATCGCGCTTGGCGGTGTCCGAGACGAGGCCGATATTCGCGGGCACCGTCGCACCTACGTCGGTGCGATGCCGGGCCGGATCATCAACGGCATGAAGGCCGCCGGCACGAAGAATCCGGTCTTCCTGCTCGACGAGGTGGACAAGCTGGGCAGCGGCTTCCAGGGTGACCCGGCGAGCGGCTTGCTCGAAGTGCTCGATCCGGCGCAGAACAACAGCTTCACCGATCACTACCTCGGCGTGCCGTTCGACCTCAGCGAAGTGCTGTTCATCGCAACGTCGAACTTCATCCAGAACATTCCCGGTCCGCTGCTGGACCGGATGGAAGTCGTGGAGTTCAGCGGCTACACCGAGAAGGAGAAAGCGGGCATTGCGACGCAGTATCTGGTGCCGCGACAGTTTGACGAATCGGGGCTCAAGAGCGCCGGCATCACGCTCACGCCAGACGCGGTCATGACCGTCGTCAGCCAGTACACGCGGGAAGCCGGTGTGCGTCAGCTGGAGCGCCAGATCGGCGCTGTTGCGCGCAAGGTCGCGCGCAAACTCGCCGCCGGTGGTGACGACGCGGCAAAGGTGCCGAAGGTGCTCGACAGCGATGACGTGCGTGAGTTGCTTGGCCGTCCACGTGTGCACCCCGAGAAGATCGCCGAGACAGACTCGGTGGGCATTGCCAACGGGATGTACTACACGCCGATGGGTGGTGACATCATGTTCGTCGAGGCCTCTGTGCGTCGTCCCGGCACCAGGACGACGCCCCGGCATGGCGCATCGGACGCCGCCGTCGAGACCATCACCGATGGTCTCGGCGTCAGTGGGCCGGTGTCGCTCATTCTCACTGGTCAGCTTGGCGATGTGATGAAGGAAAGCGCGCGTGCCGCGTTCACGTTTGCAACGAACAACGCGGGGTCACTGGGCATTCCCGCCAGCCGACTCGGCGCGGTGGAAGCGCACATCCACGTGCCGGCCGGCGCCATCCCGAAGGACGGACCCAGCGCGGGCATCGCGATCGCCACGGCACTCGTGAGTGAGATGAGCGGGCGTCCTGTCCGGCGCGACGTGTCGATGACCGGCGAGATCACCCTGCGTGGTCGTGTGCTGCCGATCGGCGGCCTCAAGGAAAAGGTGCTCGGGGCGCATCGCGCAGGCATCAAGCACGTGATCATCCCGAAAGCCAATGAAGCCGACCTCGAGGATGTGCCTGAGGAAGTACGCCAGTCGCTGACGTTTCACCCGGTGCAGACGCTCGACGAAGTGCTCAAGGTGGCGCTCGTCCCACAGAGCGAAGTCGAACGGGTGATCGAAAGGGAGCTGGCCGCGCTGTAGCACCATGGCAGCCTGACCTGCTGCGAAGCGTCTGTCACGACGCTTGAAGGAGCGAACGCCTCGCCGGCCCTGGCTGCCGACGAGGCGTTCGTGCGCTACCGTCAAGGTGCCGGGAACCGGATTGCCACGTGACTGATAGATCGCGCGTCCTTCTGCATCGGAGCGTTCTCGTGCGCAGCCTTTCTGTTCTGACCGCAGGCGTTGCGGTGTGTCTCACGCTTGGCCTGGTGGCATGGCGCCGACCGACGCAGGCGGCGCATCTGCTCATCCCGGGGACGCAATCCACCGCTGCAGCGCCACTTCCTGACCTTGGCGCGATGCCGGAGCTCGCCGGGGGTACGCGCTGGTTCAACAGCCGCCCGCTGAGCCGCGCGGACCTCGCCGGCAAGGTCACGATGATCGAAATCTGGACGTACGGGTGCTACAACTGCCTCAATGCACTGCCGCATATCAAGAAGACGGCGGCACGGTACGAGGCAGCCGGACTCGTCACGATCGGGGTGCACACCCCTGAATTCGATCGCGAGAAGCTACCGGAGAACGTGATGCGTCGCGTGAGTGCGCTCGGCGTCACGTTCCCCGTCGTGATGGACAACGACTTCGCGATCTGGAATGCGTTCAACAACCGCTTCTGGCCCGCCATCTACATTGTTGACAAGAAGGGCAGGATTCGCTTTCACCACGCGGGTGAAGGGCGCTACGACGAAATCGATGCTGCGGTGCGCGCACTGCTGGCGGAGTGAACTGCAATGGGAACTGACGCCGCAGTGCCGGCACGCACCACGCAAGCGACGCGGGAGCCGGACAATGGAATGTTGATGAAGCCATCGTCGGGCGCACACGCCCGTCATCACCCGATCGTGCGCATCACGCACTGGGTGAGCGCAATTGCGCTCGTCGTGATGGCTGGATCCGGCCTTCGCATCTTCAATGCAAGTCCGGCATTCGCACCAAAGGGGCAGTCCTTTCGCTGGTGGCCGTGGGAGGGGACCGCGGTACCCGCGTCGCTCACCTTTGGCGGCTGGCTCGGCGGCGCACGACACTGGCACTTCGCCATGATGTGGTTGCTCGTGGCCAACGCGCTGGTGTATCTGGGCTATCTCTGGTTTCGGGGTGAATGGCGAGCGCTGGCCCCGCTCCGCGGAGACTTCCGCGATGCGATCGAGATGGCGCGATTCTATCTGGGACTGCGTCGCAAGCACCCGCATCAGGGAAAGCACAACGCACTGCAGAAGTACGCCTACAGCACGATGATTGTGCTGGGAATCGTTTCCGTGATCTCCGGCATCGCGATCTGGAAGCCAGTGTCACTTGGATGGCTGGCCTCACTGATGGGCGGATACCACCTGGCACGCTGGTGGCACTTCTCCGCCATGCTTGGACTCGGGCTCCTTGTCGTCGTCCACGTCGTGATGGTCTTTGCCGTGGACCCCTATGCGATACGCGCGATGACGACCGGTGGCTACGACGAGGACCGCTTCTCGCCGGAAGCGCGGAATGCACGGCCGTTCGTGAATCTCGCCCCTGCGAAGCCAACACCGGAGAGCGAATGACGCCGCACCGTGAGATCCTCCGCCGCGCCGACGAAGCGGTTGAACGCGCGCGTGATGCCGGACGCCTGGACCGCCGGAGCTTCATCAGGCTGTCGACGATGGGCATCGGCGCAACCGTGCTCGCCGCGTGCAATAGTGCGGGCCCGAAGTCGGCCGAGTCGCTGCTGTCGTTCGCCACGCGCCAGAACGAAAAATTCGAGCGCTGGATCCTTGGCGCGAACACACCGGCCAGGGCCGGTGGGATTCCTCCGGCAGGCGCGCGGTTTCCGGCGTATTGGGTCAGTGACTCCGTGCCGCTCTGGAATGAGGCCGCCCGCGGTGCCTGGACGCTCGAGGTCACTGGAGCCGTCAAGACGCCGCAGACATTCACATACGATACCCTTCGCGCCATGAAACTCGAAACGCAGCGTGTTCCGCACTATTGCGTGGAAGGCTGGACCGCGACGGCCGACTTCACGGGTGTGCCAATGCGAGCCGTGCTGGCCGCCGTGCAGCCGACTGCCGATGCGAAATACGTCGACTTCATGAGCTTCGACGATGGCTACCACGAGAGCTGGGACATCGAGAGCACGCTCCATCCGCAAACCATGATCGTGCTCGCGAAGGATGGCAAACGGCTCTCGCCAGCCTGGGGCGCGCCGGCGCGCGTGCACGGACCGGTGAAGCTTGGATACAAGAACACCAAGTACCTGACGAAGATCGTGGTGATGCCCACGGCGAGTGGCGGGTACTGGAGTGATCGCGGCTACGAGTGGTACGGCGGGACCTGATTTCGCTCACCCGCGCCATGATGATCCGGATCGACGCTATCGACCGATTCCGCCCAGCTCCATGAGCTTCCAGATGTCGAGCGGAATGGCCCCTGGTTCCGTGCCAAGCACGAACCACTCGGTGTAGCGCTTCTCAGGAAGTGTCGTTGCAACCGCCGGCAGTCCGGTCTCGCGATCCAGCTCCGCTGAGACAACGCCCGGTGGCGGTATCCAGGGCAGGCTTGTCCGGCCCGACGCGTAGTACGCTTGTACTGTCCGCGCGAAGATCGGTGCCGCGACAGTGCCGCCGGCCGCCTGACCGCCGGAAATCGGCTTCGGCGTGTCGTACCCAACCCACACCGCGCCCACCAGATCCGGCGTCATGCCAACGAACCAGACATCGGTGCTGCCGTTGGTCGTGCCCGTCTTCCCCGCCACCGGAATGCGCGCGGGGACATACCGGCGAACCGCCGTTGCGGTGCCCCGCTCGACGACATCGCGCATCATGTCCCGCAGCACGAATGCCACGCGAGTATCGAGTGCATACTGCGGCGCAGCGACGCGTGGAACCCACACGGTGCGACCCGCGCGATCCTCGACACGAGCCACGAATCGCGGCTTCACCGACGAACCACCATTCGCGATGACGCCGTACGCGGACGCCATGTCGAGCGGGCGAACACTCGCGGTCCCGATCGCGCTCGACGGGTATGGCGCAATCGTCGCATCGAGTCCCATGCGTCGACTGAGTGCGGCGATACTGTCAATCGTCACCTGCATGCCGAGCTGCACGGCCACCGGGTTCCGCGACTGCACCAACGCTTCGCGCATCGTCAGCGGACCAAGGAACTTGCCATCCGAATTGACCGGTGCGTAGACCTGTCCGTTCTGTTGCGGCAGATGCAGCGCCGTGTCCTGCTGGATGGCGTTCGCGGCTATGCCCTGCAGAAGTGCCGCACCATACACGAAGGGCTTGAAGCTCGATCCCGGCTGCCGGCGTCCATCGATGACGCGATCGAATGAGGAGGTGGTGAAATCGCGCCCGCCGACCAGCGCGAGCACCTCGCCGGTGAGCGGCGAGAGCATGACAACCGCACCCTGCAAGGTGCCGGACGCTGATCCCGCGATTGCGGCTCCCTTCTTCGTGCGCCGCCGTGGTGCGGGCTCTGCTTTCACGACGGTCTCGCGCAACGCGACCGCCGCCGCACGCTGCAGCACCGGATCGAGTGTCGTGAGCACCCGGAACCCGCCTTCCTGGAGGTTCACGCCGCCACGCTCGGCCTGCACGCGCGCGACATTGACCATGTAGCTGAAGCTTGGGTCGATCGACTGCTTCGTCGTCCCGAGCGGTGACGCCTGCGCCGACGCCTTTTCCGCTGCCGTGATGTAGTTCTGTTCCGCCATCAGCGCGAGTACCACGTTGCGGCGCTGCTTGACGCGTTCCGGGTAGCGAACGGGGTCATACAGCGCGGGCCCCTTCGGCATCGCGGCCAGCGTCGCGGCTTCGGCGAGTGTCACACGGGATGCCGGCTTGTCGAAATAGTGACGCGCTGCGGCGTCGATCCCGTACCACCCGTGGCCGAAGTGAATCGTGTTCAGGTACGCTTCCAGGATCTGCGCCTTGCTGTATCGCCGTTCCATCGCACGCGCGGCAGTCTGCTCACGGAGTTTCCGGCTCAGCGAGGCATCCCGGCGATCGATCAGGCCGGGGTGCATGTTCCCGACGAGCTGCTGGGTGATCGTGCTCGCACCTCGTGCGTTGCCGAGCACCGCGTCCTTGACCGCAGCGGCGACACCCACGAGGTCCACACCATCATGCTGGTAGAACCGCTGATCCTCCACGGCAACGAAGGCCTGACCCAGATACCTCGGTAGTGTGGCAAGGCTGACGCTCGTGCGGAGCTGCCGCCCGAACTCGCCGATGACGCTGCCGTCCCTGGCCAGCACCGCGGACGACTGCGGCAGAGGAACGATGGCCGCCGGGTCGGTCCCCTGGGCCGCAAGCGGCCCGGTGGCGAGAACGATGGCGAGGATCACGCGATGGGAGAGGTGGCTCATTTCCGGGCTAATGTACGAGGACGACCGTCACTGGACGCAGAATCAGTGCCAGCCTGGCTCGTCGCTGCAGCACGAGCGGACGTAGCTTTCAGTCATGCCTCGTCTGCTCCGTCTCGGCCTCGTGCAACTCCGGCCGGCCAAAGCCAACTACACCGCTAATCGTGCGCAGGTCGCTGCCCAGATCGCCCAGGCGGTTGCCCTCAGCCCGAAGCCCGACGTCCTTCATTTTCCGGAAACGGCACTCACCGGCTATTTCCTCGAAGGCGGCGTCCGCGATCTCGCCGTGGCCGCCGGAACGCTCGCCGCGGATCTCCAGCACGACTTCGTCTCGAGTACCCCGCCGGGTTCCGTGATCGATGTCGTGATCGGCTTCTACGAGCGATGGCGCAACACGCTCTACAACAGCGTGATGTACGTGTCGCTCGGTGGCGAGCATGCCGTGATCCGGCATGTGCATCGCAAGAACTTCCTCCCCACCTACGGACTCTTTGACGAAGCGCGCTTCGTCGAGGCGGGACGCGACGTACGGGCGTTTGACACCGCGTGGGGACGTGCGGCGCTGCTCGTGTGTGAAGACGCCTGGCATTCGATCACGGGCACGATCGCCGCCCTCGATGGCGCCGAGGTGCTGTTCGTGTCGTCCGCAGCGCCCGCGCGCGGGCCATGGCCGCGCACTGACGACAACGGCGGTCCCGCCAGCGTCTATCGATGGGAACGACTGATTCGCGACATCGCCGAAGAGCATGGGATGTTCGTGTCGCTGAGCAATCTCGTGGGCAGTGAAGGCGGCAAGATGTTCAGTGGCGCGTCGATCGTCTCGGGACCGCATGGCGATATCCGCCTCACGCTGCCGCTCTTCGAGCCCGGGATGGCAACGCTGACCTGCGACCTGCAGGATCTCGTCCGCGCGCGAGCGGATACGCCGCTGTTGAGTGATGTTGCGCATGCCTGGCCGCACCTCGAACAGAATGTTGCCGCAGCGTTGGCACGCGCGCCGTACCCACTCTCGTACGATGCAGCGGACGGTACGCCTGCCTCGGTACCCACCGTTGCGGCCCGCACACCGGCGGTGCCACAGGCGGGCGAAACCATTTCCGGTGCACCGGCCCCACTCGGAATCAATCCGCCGCTGCTCGAGCAGTGGCTGGTGCAGTTCATTCGCGACGAGATGTCGCGCCGCGGCTTCACGACCGCCGTCATCGGGCTCTCCGGCGGCGTCGACTCGGCTGTGACCACGTACCTCGCGGCACGCGCGCTCGGCCCGGAGAATGTCCTTGCCGTCCGCATGCCGTATCGGTCATCCTCTGCGGACAGCCTGGCCCACGCACAGCTCGTGATCGATGCACTGGGAATCCGTCATCGTACGATGGACATCACGGCGGCAGTCGACGGCTACCTGGCGCACGAGCCTGACGCGGATCCCGCACGTCGCGGCAATGTGATGGCGCGCACGCGGATGATCACGCTCTTCGATCAGAGCGCCAGGTATCGCGGCGTACCCCTCGGAACCGGCAACAAGACCGAGCGGCTCTTTGGCTACTACACGTGGCATGCCGACGACTCGCCACCGATCAATCCCCTCGGTGACCTGTACAAGACGCAGGTGTGGGCACTCGCGCGCCACCTCGGTGTGCCACCGGCCATCATCGACAAGCCTGCCTCGGCGGACCTCATACAGGGCCAGACCGATGAAGGCGATTTTGGCATCAGTTACGCGCGGGCTGACGAACTCCTGAACTGGATGCTGAACGGCTGGACACCGACCGAACTCGCAGCACGCGGCTTCGATGCCCGTGACATCGAGATCGTCCGACGCCGGCTCGAGTCGACGCATTGGAAGCGCCGACTGCCAACGGTGGCGCTGATCGGCCCGACGGCGATCGGCGAGAGCTACCTGCGGCCCGTGGACTACTGAGCCACGACGCGAGCACGTTCGACATGACGACCATTCTCGACTTTGTCCGACACGGGCACCCCGTGAACGTGGACGGCTACTGCTTCGGGCAGACGGACCGTCCGCTCTCCGAACAGGGACGCGACGCGATCGAATCGCTCGCACGACGGCTGGACGCAGTGAACCAGCCGTGCGTGAGCAGTGACCTGCTCTGTGCGCGTGAGTCCGCCGCACGACTCACCTACGCTCCCGTGAGCATCGAACCGCGTTTGCGCGAGATGCATTTCGGGGAGTGGGAGGACCGTACGTGGGCCGAGATCGAGGCCCAGGACCCCGCACGGCTCCAGTCGTGGATGACCAATTGGGTCAGTGAGCGTGCCCCGGGCGGGGAGTCCTTCACCGATGTCGTCGCTCGAGTGCGGAACTGGCTCGCTTCAGTGCCGACAAACGGGTCACGACAGATCGTCGTCGCGCACGCCGGCGCAATCCGTGCGGCCGCCGTCGTGCTGCTGGACCTCCCCCCCGAACGCGCGTTTGGCTTGCAGGTCGATCACGCGCACGTCAGCACGTTTTCTCTCTCGCCAGACGGGGCAACACTCCGAGCATGGAATTCCCGCGTTTTTCAGTAGTCGCTGCGTTGCTGGTCGGCGTGGCCGGACGGATGGATGCACAGCAGGCGACCGTGCGCGATGGAGCCGGACTGCCGGTCAGCGTACCGGCGCCGGCACGTCGAGTCGCGTCGCTCATGTCCTCCGCAACGGAGATCATCATCTCCCTTGGAGCCGCTGATCGCGTCGTGGCCCGAACCAGGTACGACACCTCAGGTGCGGTCGCGCGCGCAGCGAACATGGGGGGCGGCATTGATCCGAGCGTCGAAGTGCTGCTCTCGGCGCGTCCCGATCTGTTCATCGCGTGGAAGGGCCAGGCGACCACCGCTGTCGTCAACCGCATGCGTGCGCTTGGCGTGCCGGTGTACCTGGTCGAGACCACCGATACGACGGCACTGTTCGCGACGGTGCGCGACCTTGGCGCGCTGCTTGGAGTCGCACCCCGTGCTGCCGCCGCGATGGATCAGCTCCGGGCCGAACTGCGCGCCGTCCAGCTGCAGGCTCGTGGCCAATCGCGTCCGAAAGCGGTGTACGTGATCAGTCGGTCACCGGTCATCGTCGCGGCTGCCAGGAGCTTCATGGCGGAACTCATCAGCGTGGCCGGCGCTGACAACCCGTTCAGCGACATCGCCGGTGACTTCCCCACCCTGTCACTGGAAGCCTTTCTCGCGCGCGACCCGGATGTGCTGATCGTCGGCCGGCGTGGGAGAGGCATGCGCGAGCTGGACCTGCTGCGAGCGGCACCTGGCTGGCGCGACCTGCGCGCCGTGCGGAACGGGGCGGTCGTTGAGGTCGACGGCGAGCAGTGGGGCCGGCCAACGCTCCGCGTCGGCGGGTTGGTCAGGGATCTCGCCGCACAACTTCGCCGCCTGCCGCCTGCCGCGTTGCGATCGAAGTAACGTCGCCTGCCTGCAGCGCGACCGGACTACGCCGCCTCGGCCCACGCCAGACTGACTGCACGTCGCGCCGATCGCTTGAGCGCACGGTGGACGGCGCGCGCATAGCGCATGAAGTTTTCTCCCGCGTCTGGCCATCGCGAGAAGAAGTCCGTCGGGGGAAGATCGGCCTTGAGGCGATTGCAGGGTCCGCAGGCGACCACGACGTTTCCCGGCTGAGAGCGCCCGCCGCGCGCGATCGGTTGCACGTGATCCAGCGTTGCCTCCGCGTAGGGCATGATCCAGCCGCAGTAGACACAGCGGCGGTCACAGTCACGGTAGGCTGCTGTCTTGAGTGCGCGCCTGACGGCGGGAGGCAGGCTGTCGCGACGTTCACATCGGTTGCCGCGTGGTTCGCGTCCCAGGTGACGCCGCAGCTGATGGTGGTTCCAGAAAGCGGTCATGCCGCTCCCGCCAGACATTTCCCGAAGCGCATTCCTGAGCGAATCATCTACAGCCCTCGTTGGCCGATGACGTCCCGGTGCACGTGCGTCTGAGCAACACATTCATTTCGAGAACAGCTTTGCGCAAGCCCTGCCCCGATTCGGCGCTGCGCGTTCCGCACAGCGTCCCTGCGGTCCCTTACCGAGCGCTCGCGAGCGGTCAGCCTCCTTCACCAGCCACATCTGAGCTTCGTCTCGCGAAGCGAACGGCTGATTCGCGCACCCGCATCGGGTCGTGCAGGGCGGACAGGATCTGGACTGCGGTCGCGTCCAGATGCTGCCGGGACGACGGCGTCCCACCTTCGAACGGCAGCGGGACGTCCCACCCGTCGCCATGCATCCGCGGGATCACATGCACGTGATAGTGGAACACATCCTGCCCCGCGGCACTCCCGCTGCTGACGAGCAGGTTCATGCCGTCACATCTCGTCACGTCCCGAATCACTTCGCCAAGACGCCAGGCGACGTCGAAGAGGTGCTTGCCAAGCGGCGCTGGAATGTCTTCCAGCGAGGCAAAGTGCTCGCGGGGGACCACGAGTACGTGCCCACGGTTCACCGGTTGGATATCCATGAAGGCCACGGCATCCGCATCTTCATAGCAGATGGATGCTTCGCCGGCACCCTGGATCAGGTCGCAGAACACACAGTGAGGTTGCACGCGAGGATGTCCGGTTGGGTCAGTGATGGAACGCGGTCCGTCGCATCATCCGCACCCCCAATACACGATGGGATCGGCGCGAGGTCACGCAACGGAGATCGTTGGTCCGTGGAAGAGAACCCGGCGACGGCAGCTTGACCAGATCGGCACTTTCCTTCCCAACACCCGGTGCGGCGGAAAGTTGCCGGCCTGGTGTCTTTCGTCGTCCTCCACAACGCATGTCGCCCTGTTGCGTGCC
This sequence comes from Gemmatimonadaceae bacterium, assembly GCA_031373905.1. Classification (GTDB taxonomy): domain Bacteria; phylum Gemmatimonadota; class Gemmatimonadetes; order Gemmatimonadales; family Gemmatimonadaceae; genus JACMLX01. The sequence continues at coordinate 32,484 of JANMNM010000080.1, forward strand.
GAGCCGCAGTGGTGTCAGTCCGCGTGTCTGCTGAGCCGTCCGGCGCTCTCCATGATAGCCTCGTCACTGAGCTCCGGCCCATGGTGCGGCAGTCGCCTGGTCGCAGGCCACTGACAACGCAGCCGCGCGCGGATTCGGGGCGCCGGGTTCGCCGAAGGTGCGGCGCGCCGCCCTGATGCAGTGGGTACGGCACCCGTAGGTCAGACGCCTCTCGGCGCTTAGCTTGCTCACCTGTCGCCGGGGCGCCAGTAGCGTCGTGCTGCCCCCGATACCTGGCCGCTCTGATGCGCGCCACCAGCCTTCCTTCCTGCACCGGGTCGCGGCATGACTTCCATCGCCACGTCTGAGACGTACACCGCCGGCCTTTCCCGCGACCAGCTGCTCGCGGCTTACCGGACCATGCTGCTTTCGCGTCGAATTGACGATCGCGAAATGCAACTCAAGCGACAGAACAAGATCTTCTTCCAGATATCAGGCGCCGGCCACGAGGCCGTGTTGACAGCCGCGGGCATGGTGCTGCGTCCAGGGCACGACTGGTTCTTCCTGTACTACCGCGATCGCGCGCTCTGCCTCCAGCTCGGCATGCCCGCCGTGGACATGCTCTACTCTGCCGTCGGCGCAGCGCGGGATCCAAACTCCGGCGGTCGGCAAATGCCCAGTCACTGGGGCAGCGCGCCGATGAACATCGTGTCGACGTCATCTCCAACGGGAACGCAGTTCCTGCAGGCCGTCGGCAGCGCCGAAGCCTCAATGCGCCAGCGCCTGCTCGACGGAACGAACACTGATGAGGTAACACTCGTCACCACCGGCGACGGCACCACCTCGGAGGGCGAGTTCTGGGAGTCGCTGAACACGGCCTGCAACCTGAAACTGCCCGTCGTGTATCTGGTCGAGGACAACGGCTACGCGATCAGCGTGCCGGTCGAGGTGAATACCGCTGGCGGCTCGATCTCCAAGCTCGTCCGCAGTTTCCCCGGCCTCTACATCCAGGAAGTCGACGGCTGCGATCTGGTCGCGAGCTACGAAGTCATGCGGCGCGCTGTCCGGTATGCACGCGATCGACAGGGTCCCGCACTGGTGCACGCCAAGGTGATCCGGCCGTATTCGCACTCGCTCTCCGACGATGAGACGATGTACCGCCCCTCGGAGGAACGCGCGGCGGATGCCGAGCGCGATCCGCTGCGCACCTTCCCTGCCTGGCTGCAGCAGCATGGCTTCGCGACCGAGGAAGAACTGGCCGTCATCGCGGATGGCGTCGAGGCAGAGCTCCTCATCGCCACGGACGACGCACTCGCCTCTCCGCAGCCCGACGCCAGCACGGTCACCTATGGCGTGTACTCGCCGACGGTGGATCCCACCGGCGAGCAGTTCGACACGGAGAATGATCCACAGTTCAGTGGCAACGAAGCCACGATGGTAGACCTGCTGAATCAGTGCATGAAGGACGAGATGCGCCGCGACCCGCGCATCGTGATGTTCGGTGAGGACGTTGCCGACGCGAGCCGTCCAGAAGCGCTGGAGCAGGTCAAGGGCAAGGGTGGCGTGTTCAAGGTCACGCACGGACTGCAGCGGGAGTTCGGCAGCACCCGCGTCTTCAATTCCCCGCTGGCTGAGGCGAACATCGTCGGCCGGGCCATCGGCCTGGCACTGCGCGGTTTCAATCCGGTGGTCGAGATCCAGTTCTTCGACTACATCTGGCCCGCGTACATGCAGATCCGTGATGAGCTGGCCACCATGCGCTGGCGCTCCAACAACGCGTTCGCTGCGCCAATCGTGATCCGGACGACGTACGGCGGCTACATCCGGGGCGGCGTGTACCACTCGCAGACTGGCGCCTCGTTGTTCACGCATACGCCCGGACTGCGCGTGATCTGCCCGAGCAACGCGCTCGACGCCAGCGGCTTGTTGCGCACGGCGATCCGGTGCGAAGACCCGGTGCTCTTCCTCGAGCACAAGCACCTGTATCGGCAGACGTACAACAAGTCGATGAATCCGGGCACGAACTTCATGATCCCGTTCGGCAAAGCGCGGATCGTGCGTTCCGGCACCGATGTGACCGTGGTGACGTACGGCGCCACCGTCCAGCGCGCACTGGCCGCCGCCAACCAGATGGCCGATGAGGGGGTGAGCGCTGAAGTGATCGATCTCCGCTCACTCTCGCCGTGGGACAGGGAGACGGTGTTCGAGAGCATCCGGAAGACAAATCGCGTGATCGTCGGCTACGAGGATGCGCTCTCGTGGGGCTATGGTGCCGAAATCGCGGCCTCCATCGCCGATGAGTGTTTTGCCCATCTTGATGCGCCTGTAATGCGCGTCGCGAGCACGGACACGTTCGTCGGCTACGCGCCGCAGCTCGAGGATGCCACCCTGCCGCAACAGGAGACGTTCCGTCAGGCGTACCGGAAAATCGTCGCGTACTGAACTCGGCGCGCCGGGCCGCGACTCTCGCGTGCCCGGCACCGGCTAGCCGCGTCACGCGCGTGCGTGCACCAGCGTCCTCATGGCTGGGCGACGCCCGGACGTCGCACCGCCCCACTCCCCTCGCGCCGCATCATCGACCGCATGTCGTCCCTGGCATAGCCCTCCGGGCGAATGATCGCGCGAACGCATCGAAACCCGGGTCGCGCGCACCGATGTCGTTGCTGACGTGGAGCGTCGCAACTGATTCGTTTCGGATGTCGATTGGGCGACCCATCATGGTCATCCGCATGGTATAGGCGCGCTGCACCCGATACTTCCGCGTGCTGAAGCCCATCACCGTCTCGCCCGGGCCAAGTTCCTCCACGCGGGATAAAGTGTCCGTGACCGTCATCTGCATCATCCCCTGCATTGCCGCCATCGGCGAGCCTCCCGCAGAGTCCATCGAGATGATGCGCTTGTCGTCAGGCAACACGAACATCAACTGCTTCGTGCCGGCATCCACCAGCATGTAGGATCCCTTCCGCATCACCGGGCCCATCTCAGTGGCGAAATCCACACGGGCCGTGCCACCGCGAATCTTCACCGTGGCCGAAAAGTCCCGTGGCTGTTGCGATGCCCCTGCAGGTCCACCGCTCGTCGTCGATGTGCCACGATAGGCGAAGTGAAACCCGTCGCTCCCGGTGGCGGCGCCAGCCCGAACCCATTGAGCTTACGGCTGGCGCCGCGGCTGAAGCAAGCGACGCATCTCGGTCACGCGGTACCCGGCTGGAATCACGAAGCCTGTCGTATCGAGCACTGCGCGCTTCAGTCCGGTCACGGTGGTGCGCGTCACCGTGCGCACCGTGTCATCGGCGCTGATCGTCGTGGCCACATTCACAGCTCGGATGGGAAAGCCGGCTGGGATGCGCCGCTCGACCTCGCGCAACGCGTCGCGCACGGCAGCGGGAACACCAATCGCCCCTGCGAATCGCTCCGCGAATGCGCGGAAGCCCGGATCCAGTCGTTGCACCGCTCGGCTCACGTCAAGCGTGATCGCCTGTTCCGTCCGCACCGTGCGCTGCATGGTCGGCGCCTTGAATGTGAGGGAGTAGCGCTCCGAGACGTCCACACGCCGCGCCGCAAAGCCATCCAGCCCGGGCGCGGCTCCCACCAGCTGCACCGAGCCGCCGACATCGGTCACGACGAGTGGGATACTCCCGCCGGCTCCGCGACCGAATGCACCGATGTCCGCTGCGGTGCCCTGCAACACTTCGCGTCTCGCCGGGTTGATCACCGAAAGAACGCTGTCTGTGCCGCGCATGACGATCGAGCCGTCGTCACCGGTCATCAGCCGCAACGCGCCGCTCCGAACCGAGATCCGGACCGAGCCTCGCCAGATGGCAACATCCAGCAGCATCTGGGCGGCACTCATCTCCCTGCCTTCAGCGCTCGCCGAGAGGGACCAGGTGAAGACCCATCCCTCGGCGCGTGAGGACGTCGCGCCCTGCTGCGCCTGGACGGGAGTCACCGTCGCAAGCCAGCCAGCGAGCACCACGGCCACGTGTCCCAGGAAGACGACGTGGCGCGCCGTCTCGTGGGTGGACCACGGTAACGTCACGAGAATCGGTCCGTCGTGATGTGTCCGTCTCGCATCCGGAGCAGTTCACGGCCGTCCTGCTCCGTCGAGTGCACGACAAGACTTGCTGGCGCACCACGGCGAAGCACGGCGTCGGCGGGGTAGGGGGACAGCGTTGCACCCCGCAGATCGATCACCCGCGCGACGGATCCAGTGAACTTGCGCACTTCCGCGCTCGAGCCAACCAGTGCCAGGAGGTCGCCGGCCACTGCGACGGCATCCGCGACCGGGCGACGAGGATCATTGGTGCGAATGCGACCGTTGACCAGAGCCAGCGTGACCGGCGTCACGTCACACGGTGCGACGATCCATCGAATCGCGCAGATCGAGCAGTATCTCGAAGTAGAGCTGCTCGCGCCGGTAGGCAAAATCCAGCGCAACCATCTGCGACGGATCGTCCGACGCCCTCGCTCGATCGAAGGCTTCCTTGTACATCTCTTCCAGATTGGTCAGAATGCGATCGCGAGTGCGAGCCATACGGATCGTGTCCAGGTTGTGTGACGTAAGTCGTGGCATATCCTGCGGGTCATCGAGCGACGCAGCAGGGGCATCAGGGTCATACAACAACTTGCGCGCAGCCTCGAAGAAGCTGCGACGTGGATCAGGAAACTGGACCATCATGAAACGCGATGAGATCTTTGAGCGTGACGGGTGGCGCTGCGTGTACTGTGGGGCGCGGTTCGCGGCAGCCACCCTGACCGTGGACCATGTGCAGCCGCAGGTGCGCGGCGGCGATGACTCCGACGGCAACGTAGTGACCGCCTGTGCCACCTGCAATTTGCGAAAGGGGCACCAACGGCTGGTGGAGTTCCTGCTGGACGAGCCGGATGCCCTGGCCAACTTCCGCACGCTGGCGCGACATGTCTGGCCGCGTCATCTGCGCGCGCTGGATGACGCAATCGAGGCTGAGCGCCGGCGGCGAGCCAGTGGTCATTCCGGGGAGCCAAGACGATGAAAAACCGCGTCCTCCACCACCCGGCCGTGCTTCAGGTGCTCGACCACGATCCGTTCGAGGAGCGCGAGCGTGACCCCGGCGTACCAGACGCCATCGGGGTAGACGACCACGATGGGACCCTCCCCACACACACCAAGGCACGGCGTTTCGCCGCGCTTCACGCGGCCCGCGCCAAAGAGCAGGTCCTCCCGCTGGAGCAGGCGGGCGAGTTCGGCGTAGACCTGTCGGCCGCGGCGGTCTGGGCTGCAGTACCCCCCAGTGCACACCAGCACGTGGCGAGAGTACGTATCCATGGTCGGAGTCACGTGTCAGCGCCGGAAAATGGCCAGCAGAATCTCGAGCACGATCAGCCCGACGATGGCCAGCTCGAGCGCTTCGCTGCGCGCCGATTGCTGCTCTGCGTTGAGCATGGCGTAGGTCTCGCGGATGATTGAGAGCTTCCGATCGATGCCCGCGCGCCAGATGCGGCCCCGAAAGAGCTCGAGCGCCGAGGCGTAGATTCGCGCGAGATAGACATCGTCCGTCACCTTGAGGGCGTTCTCAACCCGCTCCACGAGCTCGGTACTGTCGGCCACCGTGCGCTGCAGTTCGGCGAGCAGTGGCGCGTAGCGCCGGCTGACCAGGGCGATGCTCCGCGCGCCCGGGCGCATGGCTTCGATCCGGTCGTACATGCGCGGCAGCTCAGCGTCCAGCAACGCGTCGTAGAATCTCAGCTCGAGCAACTGTGCATTGGCGAATTCGAGCATGAACTGCACGTCGGTATCGACCAACGAACTATCCACGATCAACGCATTGTCCCACGTCAGAACCGTCAGATCATCAGCGGTGTAACTGAACCGGTGCGGCAGAAGCTCGCGCATCGCCTCGGCGCTCAATGCGCGCCTGTCATTCAGCAGCAATGGCGAGAGCAATGCGTCATGAAGCGCTGCGGGCGGCACGGCAGTCCCGCTCGCGTTCGTCAGTCGCGCGATACGGTAGACGATGTAGTCCTCGGTCTGTTCCGCGATCCCCTGGCGCGCGATGCAGGAGGCGATGCGGTCCACCAGTGAGCGAAGATGCCCGTCGAGGAGCGACGGGATCGCGTCCGCCGTATCGAGCCGCTCACCGAAATCGATGAAGGCATGCCACGTGATGTCTGCGGGTGCGGGGACGCGTGCCCGGAGACTGATGACCCCGAAATCGAAGATCCGTGCGCTCACCTCCACCGAGAGTCGCTGCCCGCTGACGACGACCTCCTCCGAGCCGAGAATCACGGTGATCGGCGGATTCGGGATCTGCAGCGCCTGCGCCTCCCCTCGCACGGGACGGACGCGCGCGGGAGCCTGCGTCGCGAGCAGGTCGAGCGCACGGTCGAGACTGATCTCGTATCCCACGTCGTATAGCCGATACACGACCGCATCGGCATCAACCCGAAGGGTCTCTGCGGACGCCGCCGGGCCCGGTCCGGCATTGCTTGTGGTTGAGGCGTCGAGTGGCATTCCGAAAGCTACTCCGGCCAGCGACGTCTCAGGCTCCACTGGCGCAAGCGCTGTCCAACGCGCACGATATGACTGTCGGTGTTCGCGTCTTCTTCACCGCCAGCTCGGGAACTCACAGGCGTTCCCGGCCGTGTGATCGTCTAATTCTTTCCCGCCAATGACTGCTTCAACGCTCGCCCATGATCCCGGAATCGACGGTCGTGGCTACGCTGTCCCCGAAGTGCTCGTGACGACCGAGTGGCTGGCATCGCACAGCGATGACCCATCACTGCGGATTCTCGAGTGCGACGAAGACGTGCTGCTGTTCGACTTCGGCCACATCCCGGGCGCACAGAAGATCGACTGGCACATGGACCTCAACGATCACGTGATGCGTGACTACGTCTCACGCGAGCAGTTCGAGTCGCTCCTTCGCCGGCTTGGCATCAACAACGACACGACGGTGGTGTTTTACGGCGACAAGAACAATTGGTGGGCGGCGTATGCCTTCTGGGTGTTCCACCTGTTTGGATTCGACAACACCCGGCTCCTCGATGGTGGTCGGCTCAAGTGGGAGCACGAAGGCCGTCCACTGGTGACGGACGCCGCGAGCTTTCCCCCATCCACCTTCGTGGCCCGCGAACGTGCGGACAGCGCGATTCGCGCCTTCCTGCCTGACGTGCTCGCGCACTCGCGCTCGAGTGGGCAGATGGTGGATGTGCGCTCGACCCCGGAGTACACCGGGGAAAAGCTTCACATGCCGGAATACCCGCAGGAGGGCGCGATGCGCGGAGGTCACGTTCCCGGCGCCCGCAGTGTGCCGTGGGCACGCGCGGCGAACGCCGATGGCACCTTCAAGTCTGCGGATGAACTCCGCACGATCTACGAGGGAGAGCACCAACTGCGCGGCGAGCTCCCGACGATTACGTACTGCCGGATCGGGGAGCGGTCATCCCACACGTGGTTCGCGCTGACCTACCTGCTTGGCTACCGCGACGTGAAGAATTATGATGGAAGCTGGACCGAATACGGCAACGCGGTTCGCGCGCCAATTGCCGTCGGACTTCTCCCCGGTTCCGCCGCTGCGATATCGTGACGCGATCCGCAGCGGCACACATGCACACCTGCGCTGCGGAATCTCCAGACCATCATGAGCACCCCGGCACTCGTCGCCACGATTCACCTCGACTGGCGGGGCGGCAGGCAATTCGACAGCGGACGTCCCGGCGGCCCGACGATTCATCTCGACGGTGACGGCGTCTCCGGCCAGAGTCCGGTGGATGCCATCGTCAGCGCACTCGCTGCCTGCACCGCCGTCGATGTCGTCGACATACTAGTCAAACGCAGAACGCCGCTGACCTCACTGGCGATCGACGGAGTCGGGACGCGTGCAGACGTGGTGCCGAAGCGGATCATCGCGGTGGAAATGACCTACCACCTGGCGGGCCCGGATCTCGAACGGACGCACGCGGAACGCGCGATCGAGCTGGCGATCACGAAATACTGCAGCGTGCGCGAGTCGCTCGACCCTGCGTTGCCCGTGCACTACCGCGCGGTCATCAATGGCGAGAGCGGTCCGCTCCACCTCGCGGGTGCGACAGCATAGTGTGCTGTCCCATAGATTCGTGTCAAAAGAGGGACCGAGGAGTTTTGGTGGCTGGCAAGGCGAAAACCGGAGCGATACCCGCGGGTATCGCGAGGATTTTTAACGCCGCCAAGCGCCAAAAGGACCGGGACTTCTGATACGAACTTGTGGGACACCACACTACGCGTTCCCGCTCAGGGCGCGATTCAGCCCCGCGCCTCGCAGGCGCAGCGACGCATCATACTGCGATTCCACCAGTGGGCCGACACCAGACAGGTCGCGGCAACCAGCACGAGCATCACTTCCGCAGCGGACGGAGCGAGACGCAGCGCACGCATCGTGACGAGTAACGCGATGCCGGACAGAAAGAGCGCGAACGGAATCGGCTGACGGTGCGTGTGGTAGCCCGGCACGAGCGACGCGAGTCCGATGCACAGCGATGCGGCGAGGAACACCCAATCAATCCACGGCGCGGCGAGGACGGACGCCACGGGCAAGACGCCCAGCAGGAGCGCAACGACCGCACAGTGCACCGCGCACGCGAGCGACGCTGTCGCACCGAGCAGGTCGAGCGAGACGCGGTGAGTCGGAGTGTCTTGAATCGAGATGCCCATCGGATGCTCTGAAGAGGCCAGTCTGCGCCCCGGGCGCAACGAACCCGGACGACTGTACGACAAGTTAGTGATACCAACAACTGATACGCAAGTATCATTAAACCATGAGCGGGCTCCTGGCGCAAGTGTCCAGTCAGCGCAAGCCACCCCTCCCGTCTGGCGCCTGCCCTGGTTACGTTTTCATGCTTGCCGGGAACCAGAGCTGCCCGGCGCGTGACCCCAAGACGAGTTAGCTGCTATGAAGGACGGCATACATCCCGCGTACCACCCGGTGATCTTCAAGGACGCATCGTCGGGATTCGCGTTCGTGACCCGCTCGACCCAGTCGAGCGAGCAGATGATGGAATGGACCGACGGCAAGTCGTATCCGGTGATCACCATGGAAATCACCAGCCACTCGCACCCGTTTTACACGGGCCAGCAGCGCATGATCGACACACAGGGCCGTGTCGATCGCTTCAAGAAGCGCTACGCACGCTGAGTGCCGGATAGCGGGGACAGGAAGGGGGCCGGAGCAATGATGCTCCGGCCCCCTTCTGCTTCCCGGTACTGACGACCGCTTCAGCCTGAAGGTCAGACTCGCGGCCACCCACGAGCTGCTGGCGTTCCCAGTATTGCCGAGCCCGATCAGCGCGCCGGCATCCGTCCAGCCGGTCGTCACCTGAACGCCTGGCCGCGACACACCGGCGGCCAGCAGTACCGCGATGGCGAGCGTTTTCCGCGAGTCTTCCTTGCGTGTCGCCTGCGATTGAAAGGGCTCGTTCACCACCGAGGCGGCCCACTGTTTCCCCGACGTCGCCGGAAAAAAGGAGGCAACCACTCGCGACGACCAATTCGAGAGCCGGCTTCCAACGCAACCCGAAGAAGTTGCGCGCCAAGGAGGCAGGCAACACTGATCCTTCAGACCAGACGCACCTACGCCGCTTTGCAATTCACACAGCGACCGAAGAGCATCACCTCGTGCCCCTCGGTGGTGAATCCCTGCGGCGACAGCTTCTGAATGTCCTCCGGGCACCCATCGACTTCGAAGACCTTGTCGCACGCGCGACAGTGGAAGTGATGGTGATGGCCAAGGTGCGCGACTTCATATCGCTGTGCCTCGCCCGGCACATCGACTCCCTTGAGCTCCCCTTCCTCAACCAGCGTCTTGATGGTGCGGTAGACCGTCGCAATGCCCATTGAGGGGACCTCTGCCTGCGCGGCTTCGAGCACCTCCGCTGGCGACAAGGGGCGATGAAGCGATCCGAAGACGCGCCTGATGGCGCCACGCTGCTTGGTATTCCGTTCCATCATCTCTTTCTCCCTGGGTGCCGTCCGCCTCCGTCGCACACCGACGGCTGCCCTCGCTATTGAGAATGATATGATAACGATAAGGGCGTCGCAGGGCGAGACCTGAGCGTGCTATTCTTGGGCAATGCCCCTGCTCCTGCGTCTCGTTCTTGCTGTCTCCGTGATCGCATGCTCCTCGGCGACGTTCAACGGGGTGGAGCTCAGTCCAGCCGAGCCGGCGCCTGCTCTCCGTCTGGCCGACTCGACCGGGCGCGTCTTCGACCTGTCCAGGGAACGCGGGAAAGTCGTCCTCGTCTTCTTTGGATACACCCACTGTCCCGACATCTGCCCGACCACGCTGGCGGACTGGAAGCGCGCCGCTGATTCGCTGGGTGCGCTGGCCCTCGAGACACGATTCGTTTTCGTGAGCGTCGACCCGGAACGCGATACACCAGGCGTCGCGCAGCGGTATGCCGCGCGCTTCTCTCCAGCGTTTCTCGGACTCACCGGCTCGCGAGCGGAGATCGACAGTGCACTCGCCGGGTGGCGACTCGCGGCATTTCGCGACGGGATTCCCGGTGATACGAGCACGTCGTATACCGTGAGTCATCCGTCGCAGGTTTTCGTGATCGACCCTCTCGGCCGGCTGCGACTCATGCATCGTGCCGGACTCACGCCAATGCAGATTCGCGATGATATCCGGGCACTTCAGTGATTCCTGAGGGACGCCGCACGGTGCCTGGCAGGCTCGCCATCCTTGCGCTCATGGTTGCGTGCCGCTCGAGCGCTCCTGGCGTCGACGCGAGTGACCAGCCACGAATGCGGCCGGCCGAGCAGGGCGCATCGTCGGCGGTCTACTTCACGCTGCGCAATCCGGGAACGGAACCGCTCGTCCTCTACGACGCCGAGATCGACGTTGCCGGCAACACGACAATTCACCGATCGATGGACGCCAATGGCATGGCATCGATGGTGCGCGAGGATACGGTGGTCGTCGCACCTGGCACGTCGGTACGCTTCGCTGAGCGCGGACTTCACCTCATGGCGACCGGGCTTCGTGCAGCGCTCGTCGCCGGCGACACGGTGGTAGTGCGGCTGCTGATCCGCCCTGCCAGAATCGACACCCTCCGGGTACCAGTGATTGAGTGAGTCGGCCAGACGCGCCCTGGCGCTCATTGGCGTTCTGGCAGTCACAGCGGTGGCCGCCTGGTGGAGCTGGCCGCATCCGGCGCTCGATCTCCGCGTGGACCGAGGCGGTCAGGGCGTCATCGTGGATCGATGGGGCCGGACTTCGGCGCTTCCCGAGACGGTTTTCATTGCCTCGACCGGTCGAAACACCCGTGTTCGGCTCAGCAATCGCGACTCCAGCTACCAAACCCTCGGCATCTTCGGAGCTGCGGCGGGCTCGGTAAGAACATTCAAGGTCCCGCTTCCCGGGACGTACGGCGGCTACTGCTCGGCACACGCATCCAGCGGCCAGATCACCTATATCGTGCGCTGAAGGGTACCTTGGTGGGGATCTTCCAGGGACAGGTGAAGAATGGCTGTCACGGCCGAAGCAGTACGAGAGGAAGAGATAGCGAATGCGGTGACTCACGGCCTCGGAGCGCTGGCGAGCGCTGGTGGCGGCGCGGTTCTCGTCACACTCGCGGCGCTGTCCGGCACGCGAATGCAGGTCGTGAGTGCCATCGTGTTCTGCACGTCGATGGTCCTGCTCTACACTGCGTCGACCCTCTATCACGCCATACCGAGCGCGAGACTCAAGCGCCGGCTGAAGGTGTGTGATCACTGCGCGATCTACATGCTCATCGCGGGCACCTACACGCCGTTCGCCCTCATAGGCCTGCGCGGGACGATCGGTTGGTGGCTCTTCGGCATCGTCTGGTCGCTCGCCGCGCTTGGGATCACCTTCAAGCTGTTCTTTTGCGGTCGATTCAAGCTCTTCTCGACACTCGTCTACATTGGGATGGGCTGGATGTCGATCTTTGCCATACGACCGATGCTGCAGCGGATTCCGCTGGCTGCACTCCTGTGGCTGCTGGCCGGTGGCGTGGCGTACACCGCCGGAACGATGTTCTACCACAACGAGAAGCTCCGGTATTCCCACGCCGTCTGGCACGTCTTCGTTCTGGCGGGCAGCGCCTGTCATTACGTGGCGGTCATCAGCCAGGTCGTCCCCGCCTGAGCCCTCCCGGCCGGAGCCCATCCTGCGCTGCGAATCACCTGAGCAAACAGGGCGCACGGCGCGGCGTCAGGTCAGACGCGAGCCGCGGCGAGACCCGTTGTGATCACTCGCTCCGTACGCCTGCCCAAGGGTGAGGGAGCGGCCCGAACACACTAGCTTTTGGCGCTCTTCCATTTGCCCCCATACCACCTCGCGCCCACACGGGTGCCGACTGCCCTGCCCATGACTTCCTCGAACACCGCCCCGGTCTCCGCGTTTCTCCGCCACAACTTCCGCCACTTCAATGCGGCGGCGCTGATCGAGGCGGCCGACGGGTACTCGGCGCACCTCGACCGCGGCGGGAAGATGTTCGTGACATTGGCTGGCGCGATGAGCACGGCGGAGCTGGGCGTGTCGCTGGCGGAGATGATCCGGCAGGACAAGATCCACGCCATCAGCTGCACGGGTGCGAATCTCGAAGAGGACGTCTTCAATCTCGTCGCACACGACTTCTACGAGCGGATTCCCAACTGGCGCGATCTCACGCCCGAACAGGAAGCGGATCTGCTGAATCGGCACATGAACCGCGTGACCGACACGTGCATTCCGGAGATGGAAGCGATGCGCCGGATCGAGAGCGTCGTGCTCGAGGAATGGGTTGCGGCCGACAAACTGGGCGCGCGGTACTTCCCGCACGAGTTCATGTACAAGATCTTGCTGTCCGGCAAGCTGAAGGACAGCTACCAGATCGACCCGAGAAATTCGTGGCTCCTCGCGGCCGCCGAGAAGAACCTGCCGATCATCGTCCCGGGCTGGGAAGACGCCACGCTGGCCAACATGTTCGCCGGCCACGTCATCAGCGGCAACGTGAAAAACGTGCACACTGTGAGGACGGGCATCGAGTACATGATGATGCTCGCGGAGTGGTACACGGAGACGTCGAAGGCGTCGTCGATCGGATTCTTCCAGGTCGGTGGCGGGATTGCCGGCGACTTCCCGATCTGTGTCGTGCCGATGCTCCATCAGGACCTTCAGCGCGATGACGTACCACTCTGGGGATACTTCTGTCAGATCAGTGACAGCACCACCAGCTACGGTTCGTATTCAGGCGCGGTACCAAACGAGAAGATCACCTGGGGAAAGCTTGGCGTGGACACGCCGAAGTTCATGATCGAGAGCGATGCATCGATCGTTGCGCCGCTGGTCTTTGCGCTCGTACTCGGCCAATGACGTCGCGTCGCAGCGTGCGATGGCACATCACTGGCTTGGCGCTTCTCGCAATCGTGCCGGTTGCGGCAGGTGCCCTCTCCGTCCATCTGCGGTTGCTGCGCAGTGAGCCCTCTGCGAATGCGCGACTCGCGGCTGCGCCGACGCAGGTGAAGCTCTGGTTCTCGCAGCGTGCCGAACTCGCGGTGACGTCGATCAAGCTGCGATCGGGCAGCGGCGCGACGGCGGTCGAGCGGGTGTTGGCGCCCCTCAGTCGCGCGAGTGCAAACGACGCGCCCATCACGGCGAATGTTGGTGCAGCGCTCGCGCCGGGGCATTTCGAGGTGGTCTGGCGGACGATGGCGCGTGATGGGCACGTCCTCAACGGAGTCATTCCGTTCGACGTGGGCGGGACGCCCGCCCAGCGCTGATCCTCGACACGGTGGAGTGGATCGCCGCGCGGTGGGTGACATTTGCCGCCATGATCATTGCAGCCGGTGCCTGCACGCTGGGGCTGGCGATCATGCCCCGCATTGCTGCGGACACGCCAACACGATCGGCACTCGCGCGCGATGCGGCTCGTGTGGGTTTCGCCGCGTGTCTTGCACTGATTCCCGCCTCGTGCCTTCGTCTCGCCGATCAGCTGCAGGCGATCCAGGCACCCGGTGATCCATGGACAACAGGCGTTGTCGCGCTGCTGGGTTCGACGATGTGGGGAAAGGGATTCCTGCTGGGGTGTGCCGCAACCGTCGTGCTGGCGCTGGGTCTCCGCGCGGCAATGCGTCGACCGGAGACCCGATGGCCCTGGTGGCTCTCGAGTTTCGGCGCTGTGGCGCTGTGCGTCTCACCGGCGCTGCAAGGGCACGCCATCGGCAGCGAGGAGTACACCGCTGTCGCCGTTGCCGCAGACATCATGCATGTCACCGGTGGCGCGCTCTGGCTCGGGACCCTGTCCGTGATCGGCTGGCTGGGCGTTGCGATTCCGAATGCCGATGGTGCCACGTCGACACGCGCACGCTGCATCGTCGACGCCCGGCTGCGCCTCCTCGTTCCATGGGTGCCTCGCGTTGCGCTGCCGGGTGCCGCACTGCTGCTCTCGAGTGGCGTGCTCTCCGGTCTCCTGCGTCTGAGGGCGCTTGAGGATCTCTGGACGAGTGAGTGGGGCCGCTACGTCTTCGCGAAGGCAGCGCTGGCATGCGTGATCGTTGGCCTCGGAGCGGTCAACTGGCGCAACAGAGGCCCTCTGTTGCATACGGACGAGGGCCCGGCAGCGCTTCGCCGCACCTTGCTCATGGAACTGGCGCTGGCCGCTCTCGTACTGCTGATCACGGCAATTCTCGTCGTGACGACGCCTCCGGGCGAGCTCTGAATGGTCCTGCAGGAGAAGGCTCTCGATATCTTGTTTCACACGGCTGAGAACAGGACGGCGAGGCGGTCGGCTCGTCTTGCGATCATGGCACAGGCATTTCGGGGGTGCGTGATGGTTGGTGGATCGAGGCGAGTGACACTGATGGCATTGGTGTTCACGCTGACCGGCGTGGCGTGCAGTGCTCCAGCAGACTCATCAAAGACCGGTGAGGCCAGTGCTACCGAGTCCGGTGTTGCGGCCGTCGGTCGGCCAGTGGCTCCGTTCGTGGTGGCAACACTCGGTGCCGATTCGGTCAGCGTTGGCGGGAAGGCTCCGCAGCCCGTCACGTTGGTCAACGTCTGGGCAACCTGGTGTGGGCCCTGCAAGGCTGAGTTCCCTGAACTTCAGGCACTGCACAGTCTGTACGGGGCGCGCGGCTTGCGAGTGCTGGCGATCTCCATCGACAGCGACGGTGACGCTGAGGTCGCGGCCAGCGCGAAAGCGATGGGAGCCACATTCCTGATCGGACGGGACCCGGCGGACGAAGTACGCGGCAGGTTCGGTGCCGTTGGCATTCCAGAGACGTGGCTGGTGTCGGAGGACGGAAAACTCCTTTGGCGGCACTCTGGCGCCATTCCTGCTGGCGATCCCGGCGCGCGCGCGGCAATCGAGGCGGCGCTCGCTCCGCGACAGGGCACGTAACCGGGAACACGAGAAGCAGGCGGTACGTGAGGTCCGGTTTCGAGGCTGGTGATGCGTCGCGCGTGTTCTCCGGCATGGAGGCTCGCGGCAGCGCTCGCATGATGTAGGTTAGTTTCATGTCCAACCACAGCCAACGCTGATGGATTCGCGCCCGGCACGGCCGACGCCACAGGCGTTCGAGGCCATAGGCGCACAGGGTCGCGATCTGTCGCGACTCCTCGCGGAGACAGTCGAGGCAGCAGTCATTGCCATCGATCCGCGGGGAATCGTCAGCTATGCGTCGAGCTACTTTGCCGACCTTTTCGGCATCGGCGTGGACATGTA
This sequence comes from Gemmatimonadaceae bacterium, assembly GCA_031373905.1. GTDB lineage: Bacteria > Gemmatimonadota > Gemmatimonadetes > Gemmatimonadales > Gemmatimonadaceae > JACMLX01. Next base: position 48,144 of record JANMNM010000080.1, read on the forward strand.
CGTTGGCACCCACTTCACATCGTTGATGTCGACGAACGAGCGAAGCATCGCACTGATGCTGCTCGATTCAATGACGCGCGGCGAGCGGTTCCCCGTTGCGACGTGGCTCCTCAAGCGTGGCGACGGCGCGGCGATCTGGGTGGAGACGCGTGTCACGATCGTGAGGGCCGATGACGGCAGCGTCACCGGATACATCACCGTCACTCGTGACATGAGCGAGCGCCGCCTGGCGCAGCAGACGTTGGCACGCACGAAGGCAAACTACGACTCGCTGGTACGTCGAGCGGTGTACGGCGTATATCGTGCCGAACGGAACCGGCACATGCTCGACGCGAATCCGGCCCTGGTCTCGCTGCTTGGGTACGACACGCGCGAGGAGCTGATGGCTCTGGACCTGGCGAACGATGTCTATGCAGATGCCACGGATCACGAGTGGCTGGTACGAACGGCGGAGCGAGGCGAGCTCGATGACTGGGTTGAAGTCACCTGGCGTCGACGCGATGGTGAGCTCATCGATGTTCGGCTGTCGTTGCGCATGGTTGAAGACGAGCAGGGTGGGCCACCCGTCTTCGAGGGAATCGCTGAAGACGTGACGGAGAGGCATCGCCGCGACGAGCGTCTGCGGCGAAGCGAGCGGATGGCGTCGCTCGGACACATGCTTGCCGGCGTGGCGCACGAGCTCAACAACCCGTTGGCCGCGATCAGCGGATTCTCGCAGCTTTTGCTGCGTGGGAGCTGGCCCGAGGAGGATCGAAAGGCGCTGGAAACGATCGGCCGCGAAGCGCGCCGGGCCGAGCGCGTGGTCCGGGACCTGCTCACCTTCGCGCGACAGGGCAACGTGACCCGCAGCGAAGTCGTCGATCTGCACGGCGTGATACGACACATCGTGGACACGCAGCGCTACGCGCTCGATACGCGCGGCGTGCGCGTCCTGATGGGGCTTTCGGACCAGCCGGTCTATGTGCAGGGCGATACCGCGCGGCTGGAACAGGTGATGCTGAACCTGGTCGTGAACGCGCGCCAGGCACTGGAAGCGATTCGCGGTGAACGGGCCATGAAGCAATCAGCACTCGAACTCCGGATCACGACCGTGATCGAGGAGGGTGGCTTCGTGATGGTGAAGGTCTCGGACAACGGTGCCGGCATCTCGCCGTCGCTGCTGGGACGCATCTGGGATCCGTTCTTCACGACCAAGGAAGAGGGTGTTGGCACCGGCCTTGGTCTCAGTGTCGTTCACAGCATCGTCACGGAGCATGGTGGCGTCGTGGACGTGCAGAGTGAGCTGGGACGCGGTACGGAATTCCTTGTGCGACTGCCAGTGGTGGATCCGCCCGAGGTGGACGATGACGTGGGCGTCGAACTCGGGACGGCAGCGCCACCAACCGCTGACAGTGTCCCGTCAGGCCGCGCCCTGGATATCCTCGTGGTGGATGACGAGGCGGCGATCATCAGCTTCCTCACGCGGTTTCTCTCGTCGCGCGGTCACGCGGTGGTGTCGGCGAGCGATGGGTTGCACGCGCTGCGCATCGCAGAGCAATTCGCGTTCGATGTGGTGGTCTGTGACCTCCACATGCCCGAGATGGACGGTGTCGAGCTGATTCGGCGCATGCGCATGCTGCCGACGTGCGGCCGCACGCGGTATGTGCTGAGCTCCGGGGACGGGGCCGGCTCGACGATGATGACCCGCGCCGAGGCGCTCCATGTGGATGGCCTGCTCGCCAAGCCGTACACCATCGACCAGCTCGTCGCTGTGGTCGAGGGGGCCCCGGCGCTCTGACGCCCTCCCGGCTTCCGGTGGGTGTTATGCTTGGCAGAGCCGGTGGACAAGCCCCGGCATCCCGTCGCACGAGGAGCTTTCGCCCGATGGCCAGCCCGACCGAAGGACGTCACGTCTCGATTACCCCCACCAGAGAAGGGTGGCCCGCCGCCATGCTCACAACCGTTGTGGCCGTGGCCCTCTGGTTTGGCGCATGGAGCATTCACAAGGCGACGTATCGCGAACCTACCGATCCGATGTTCCGGGCGAAGGGCTCGCTGCCGCACACGTCATCCGTGAAACCGGCAACCGCCGCTCCGGCCGCAGCCGAGCACTGAGTTCACGGGAGTTCAGAAGGAAGCGGCGCGCATCAGACCGGTGCGCGCCGCTTCTGCTTTGCGCCGAGTCGGCCGGCGTCGATTCCTGATCGACGCACCGCAGGATCCGGCTTCGATGGCGACCAGGACGCAGCGGTTGGCAGATCGCCTCGCAGGCACGAGTTTGGTGTGATGAGACTGCGGGGAGCCTGATGAACACAGATGAGACCGCGCCGCCGACGGGAGCGCGATCGGAGCGTGCCGCGGCAGGTCTTGTCGTGACCGGCGTCACGCCTGACGACCAGACCTGCCTCGCCGCCGCGATGCTGATCGCACTCCTGGCCCAGTCGGGAGAGAACGTCGCCGCGATGGTGCCGGTGGAAACGAGCATCGATGACCCGTGCGAGCCAGGGAGCCACGGTGCCCTCGTGCGATGGGCTGCGGCGCATCTCGACGACCCCCGGCTCGTAACACCCTTCGCATTCGAGGAAGACCGTCCAGCCATGCACGCGGCCGATGTGACCGGCACGCTGCTCCACGGCGCTGCGTTTGACCGGGCGCGCGAACAGTTGTGCGAGGGCCGCACCGCCCTCGTGGTCTCCGACGCCGTCGGCATGCTCGATCCCATCACAGCATCGCTCACCATGCTCGATCTGGTGGCGCGATGGGAGCTGTCTGCCGTGATCGTCGAACCAGTATCACGATGGGCCGTCGGGCATGTCCAGCTGCTGGCGAGCGTGCTGCACGAACGGCAGGTGGCGATTGCTGGCGTGATTCTCTCGCCAAAGGCGCCGGACGACGATACTGACGACAGCGCCATTCAGGCGATGCAGGAGACCATCGGCGCACGCCAGGGATGCCCGGTGGTGATGCTGCCTCGCGTGCTGACGGTGCATGATCGAAGCGAGTTGCTGGCGGCAGCAGATGCCTGCGGATTGCACCGCGTACTGCGCCGACTGCGCAACTGACCCCGAGCCACACGCATCCATGTCGTCGATAGCGCATCTTCGCCGCGAGTACGCCCTTGCCTCACTGGACCGTCACGACGTGGTGGCGGACCCGATCGAGCAGTTTACGCGCTGGTTTGCCAACGCAACCGACGCCGCAATTGCCGAACCGAACGCGATGACGCTCGCGACGGTCGATGAGAGCGGTGCACCGGACGCGCGCATCGTGTTGTTGAAGGGCGTGAGCCCGCATGGGTTCTCGTTCTTCACCGACTACCGCAGCCAGAAGGGGCGCGACCTGCTCGCGCACCCGCAGGCAGCGCTGGTGTTCTTCTGGCAGGAGTTGGAACGTCAGGTTCGGATCCGCGGCACCGTACGGCGGCTGGATCCTGCGGAATCGGCCGCGTACTACGCATCGCGTCCGCTGGGCAGCCGGATCGGCGCATGGGCGAGTGAGCAAAGCAGCGTGATCGCCGATCGGTCGGCGCTGGAAGATCGGGTTCGGGCACTCGAGGCAGAATACGCCGGCACGGAGGGGCCACCGCTCCCTCCCCACTGGGGCGGATTTCTCGTGACGCCATCCGAGGTGGAATTCTGGCAGGGGAGACAGAGTCGGCTGCACGACCGGATTCGCTATCGGCTCACTCCCGCCAGCGGCTGGACCATCGAGCGCCTCTCGCCATGAGGTGAGTTCCCGGGGAACCCACGTGCCTGCGCTCATGTTCACTGGGTATGACTCAACCGGCGTTCCTGATTCTCGGTGCAACCGGCGGTATCGGTTCATCGCTTGCCCGACAGCTCGCCGCGACCGGCGCTCGGCTTGTGCTCGCCGCCAGAAATCCGGTGGCGCTCGACGCACTCGCGACAGAGCTCGGGGCTGCCCACATACTCATCGACGCCGGGTCACCGACCGATATCGAGCGCGCCGTTGAACTGTGCGTCTCACAGTTCGGTCGCCTCGATGGTGCAGCGAACTGCATGGGCTCCCTTCTCCTCAAGCCTGCGCATCTCACGCGGCCCGAGGAGTTCGATGAAGTACTGTCGGTCAACCTGCGCTCCGCATTCTCGCTCGTTCGCGCTGCGACGCGCGTCATGATGAGCAACAGCGGGCCAGCCGGCGGAAGCATCGTACTCGTCTCCTCGGCTGCTGCGCGGATCGGCCTCGCGAACCACGAAGCGATCGCAGCCGCGAAGGCGGGAGTCATCGGGCTGACGCAGTCTGCCGCTGCGAGCTATGCCGCGAAGCAGGTCCGCGTGAATTGCGTTGCCCCGGGACTTGTGCGAACGCCATTGACTGCACGGATCACCGGGAGTGCGGCGGGAGAGCAGTCATCGCTTGCAATGCATGCGCTGGGACGGCTTGGTGAACCGGAGGATGTCGCGCGGGCCATTGCCTTCCTGCTCGATCCGGAGAATAGCTGGATCACCGGGCAGACACTTGGCGTGGACGGCGGACTCGGGACGGTCAGAAGTCGCTGATCGCCTGCTGGCGATCACTTCAGGCGATCGAGCGCGAGTTGTGCGTCGCGCATGCTCGGATTGCTCTTCAGCGCCAACATGAATGCCGCCCTGGCTTCCGGCTTTCTGTTCTGCCGTTCGTGAATCTGGCCGAGCCGGAAGTTGGCGTTGGCAACGGGTGGATCGTTGGATCCACGCTGGGTGCTGCGCAGGTATTGCTTGAGCGCCTGTTCACCCCGGTCGAGCTGTGCCCCTGTCACTGCCGCGGTCCGACCAATGCTGAACAGCGCAAAGAGCGCGTTCGATCCGCGGGCCTGCCACCGCGCAATCGTCGCGAAGGCGTCTGCGGCGCGTTGCGCGTCAGCCTGCATCGCGGAAAGGTTGGCCCAGCCAAGCAGGCTGTCAGGAAACTGCACCGTTGCCTTCATCAACAGCTGTTCAACCACGGCCATCTGCCGACCGGCCGACGCGACGGCAAGCTGGGCACCGATGCCGCGAAACGCATCGAGCCGCGTGATGCCCGCTGCCTGCTCGCGTGCCTTCGTCAAGTCACCACCGAGACTCGCCGGCGCCTCGATCAGGAACTGCATCAGCCCTTCGCGAGCGTCGATATTCGCGCCATCGAGCGCAATCGCCCTTGTGTACGCGTCACGCACGGTTGGCGCCAGGCGACGCTTGGTGGCGGCGTCGCCCATCCTCGCACGTTGGCTGTTGACATTCCCGATCCAGAGGAATGCCGCGCTGCTCCGCGGATTTGCTCGAGCGGCTAGCTCGAACGCTGCTCCGGCGCTGTCCCAGCGCAGCGCAATCACGTGCAGGCATCCGGCAGCAAATTGCGCGATCGGCGTGGCCCGCCGTGCCGAGCTCGCCCGCACCAGCGCCGCGCGATCCGGCTCGCTGCGGAGGATTGCACGCTCGCAGGTTTTCGCGTCGGCGAGGGTCTGTGCGCCGACTGACCCAACCGTGAGCGCGCAGAACGCGAGCGTTCGTACGGTGAGGCGGCGTGCCATGCGTGCTGGATTGATGTGCACCAGACGAGTCGGGTCCGCGGAGGGCGTCGCGAGACGCGCTGTCGCGGTGGAGCTGCCGTCTTCCTGGCGAGTGGATGGCTTGCGGTCCACGGTCACAATCCGCGCATGACGGGCAGCCACCGTTCGATCACCTTCGCGCCGGGATAACCAGGGATCGTCTCGACGATGCGGCCCGTGCTGTCGGTGCGCGCGAACACCGGTGTGCCGGGAATCTGGAACGTGAGCAGCACCTGGTCGCTCTCTCCATCCGGACCCGCGATGAATGCTCCACGTACGCCGAGCGACGCCAGCATCTTTCGTCCCTCAGCGGCGCCTTCCAGTGTGACGACACGCAGCATCGGCACGGGGTCACGTCCTTGCATCGCAGCGATGTCCTTCAGTGCGAGGTGACAGAATGCGCAGCTCTTCGAGTTGATCATCAGAATTGCCGGACGCCCCACAGGACTGAGGGGCACGCGCGCGTTGGCGCTGTCGCGTACGAGCAGATTCGTCACCGCGGCCCGCGCCTGAGTGACCGATGGATCGTCAGCAGGCAGCGGAGTTTCCCTTCGGTCGATCGTCAGTCGGCCGATGAGTGCAAGCGCAAGCGCGCCCGCGATCACCCACGCCACCATCTCCCGACGCTCGATCCGTGACTCAGCGCTCACGCCTTCTCCCAGTTTTCTGCTTCGTTCGAAAGCTCCTCGAGAAGCCGGACGTACGTGTCATATCGTCCGGCGGCGATTTCGTCACCGGCCAGGGCCTCGCGGATCCGGCACCCTGGCTCCACGACGTGCACACAGTCGGCGAATCGGCAATCGCCGAGGAACGGCCTGAACTCGGGGAAGTAGCCATCGAGATGCTCCGCCGTGAGTCCCCACATGCCGATCTCACGAAGCCCTGGCGTATCCACGACGTACCCGCCGTTCGGCAAGGGATGCAGCAGCGCGCCAACCGTGGTGTGCCGCCCCTTGTTGACACTCTGGCTGATTTCTGCGACACGCAGGTCGAGGCCGTGAAACATTGCGTTCATCAGGCTGCTCTTGCCGACGCCACTTGGGCCGCTCAGCGCCGTTGTCCGGCCTTCGAGCACCCCACGCAACTCCTCGAGCCCCCGGCCTGTCCGGGCGCTCGTGAAGTGCACCGGATACCCGGCGCGCTCGTAGTCGCCGAATCGCAGCCGCGCGCGCTCCTCCGAGACGAGTTCCGCCTTGTTGATCACCACGCGCGCCGCGATGTCATTCGCCTCGGCGATGATGAGGAATCGATCGATCATGCGGGGATGTGGCTCGGGATTGGCAGCGGCGAAGACCACCAGGACCTGATCCACGTTCGCAGCGACGATTCGCTGACCGTAGCCACCGCCGGGCGCGCGCCGTGCCAGCTGTGAGCGACGAGGCAGGATGCCGGAGATGGCCCAGCTTGCGCCTTCGCTCTCCTGCTCGATCTGCACTTCATCACCGACCGCGAGCTTGAGAGCGGGGCCTTCGGTGTCGGCGGCACGCTCGTCGCGGCGCTCGCCCCGTGATCGAACGCTGGCTTTCGTCCGACCGCCATCGCGGTCGGATCGCGCGAGTTTCGCCTTGGCGTCATCATGTCGCTTGAGCCGACCGCGGAGCGCCGCGTCGATCACCTCGCCGTCGCTGCGCCTGACGCGCCAGATGCCGCCAGTGCCGCTGAGCACTCGTCCGAGCACGACGGTGTCGACGAGGGGATCAGTCATTCACGGCATGCTGGTCGTCGCGCATGACATCGAACCAGCGGCGTGCTTCCGGCGGTGCGGACTCGGCGATTCGCTGCTCGAGCAATGTCCGCGCCGCCTGCAACGGAAATGCTCCGAGAGCACTGCGGGCCACTGCCTGCGAGCGTGCGCGCGTCAGATAGTCCGTTTCGAGGTGCCCCTCGACCCCCGACGCACCGATCCGTCGCCACCGAGGGAAGAGCAGGTACGCTGCCCATTCCGTCCCGGCGTCATTGATCTGATCGACGCAGATCTCGACAGAATAGGAGAATCCGTCGCTGCCCTCGAACGCCGCGGGTCGGCCATGCACCAGCGCGTAGCCACCAATCGTGTTGGCATCGCCGAGCGTATGATCGGCGGGCAGATGCTGCCCGCTCATGTGCTCACCACGCGCCACCCGCACTCATGCTGCCGTCATGTGCTGCGACGTCCGCCGATCCATTCGCGAACGACGTTGCCGGTCATGAAGGCCACATTTGCGGGACGTTCCGCCAGTCGGCGCATCAGGTAGGGATACCACTGCGTGCCGAACGGCACGTAGCAACGCATCCGGTAGCCGTCGCGGACGAGCCCCTCCTGCAGGTCGCGTCGCACGCCGTAGAGCATCTGGAACTCGAAGCGGTCATTGGCGATGCCGTACTCCGTCGCAAAGCGACGCGCTTCGGCAATGATGACCTCATCATGCGTCGCGATCCCGGGATATCGCCCGTGCAACATCAATTCCTTCATCGCCGCGACGTAGTTCCGGTCAACATCGAGCTTGTCGGGAAACGCCACTGCCGGGGGTTCCTTGTATGCCCCCTTGCAGATGCGCACGCGCGCATTCAGCTCATTCGCCCGCTTTACATCGGCCTCGGTGCGGAACAGATAGCTCTGCAGCACGATGCCCACGTTGTCGCGGAAGTCGGGATAGAAGTGCGTCTCGAACATGTCGAGGGTCTTCTGCGTGTACGCACTCGACTCCATGTCCAGCCGCACGAAGTTGCCATACTGCCTGGCACGCTCGAGCACCTCGCGCGTGACCTTGATGCAGAGCTCATCGGAGATGTCCATGCCCATCGCCGTGAGCTTCAGTGACACGTTGGCATCGAGCTTTTCCGCCGCGATGAGATCGAGCAGCTGGAGGTACTCGCGTTGCGTGGCATAGGCGTCCGCCTCCTTCGTGGTGCTCTCGCCGAGCAGGTCGAGCGAGGCCGAGATTCCTTTCGCATTCAGGCCGCGGACCGCGCTGATGGCCGTGGAGACAGTCTCACCGGCAACGAAGCGCGAGGCGAACGACTTCGCGGCCGCATTGTTGCGGACGAAGTTGAAGATGCCTTGCTGGTTGGAGAGGTAGAGGAGCGCGTTGCGCAGCATCGGGACGCCGGGAGACGGGTGAGGCAGGCGCCGCAAATCACGACGTCGCCGTAACTGGAATATAGCGGCCCAGGCCGGAAAACCCCGTCTTTCAGGGGGACCGGGGACGCGTGACGAGGCGCGTGACGACGCGCATGACCGGATGGTATTTGCCGAGCAGCAGACGGTCGTCGAAGATGTTCCAGGTGGTGGCCCCGTCGTTTGACTGGGGCTCCAGCAGCTGGGCTGCAACGAGCACCTGCGGCTGCGTGGCGGGCACCCATCGCCAGGTCGCAGATGGGAGCATCCTGTTGCGTATCCAGTGACCGAAGACACGTGCCTCCGTGTGCCCCTGGAACGCACGCCCCACGCGCTCGACCGAATCGAGCTGGAATCGCTCGACATCGACCGGACGCTGTGCGGCATTGGGCGACAGCTGGACGGACACGCCGTGGCGCGCCAGCAGGGCGAGCAGGGTCGAGTCGCTCGCCTCCACAAGCCAGCCGCCGGCGGGGACCGACGCCGTCCGGGTTGGCTCGAACCGGTCGACGACGGGCATGAATTGCGGCCGGATCCGACCGGTGCGCCTGATGCCTCGGGGCACACCCGGCTCGCCGGCGAGGCTGTCACGATCCACCTCGAGATCCTCGACCAGCACGCTGTCGCTGAAGGGCCGTGACGTGAGCGCCGTTTCGAGGACGATTCCGCGTGGTGCGATGCCCGACGCCATGGCGCGTCGCGCGGCTGCGACACGCGCAAGAATCGTCGGGTCTCCACCGACCGTCGTGAGCAGCTCGCGAACGAAGGCACCGGTGCTCGCAACACGCGTCGCGAATGCATCGTGCGAATACGCCTCGCTGAGCACCGAGATGCCGCCGGTGAGTCCGAAATAGTTCGTGCCGAACCGGGGACGGGAGTCGTACGTGAACCACCCGTCCTTCACCGGATCGACGCTCACTTCGCGTGCGAATGAATTGCTGAAGTTGCCATACGGGTACGTCTTCACACCGCGGCGCCAGAGTCGGCGGCGGATGCCGGCGAGCAGCGTGTCGCTCGTGAACCTCGCGAGTGGAGCACCTGGATGAAGCGAGGGTGAAAACGTGAGGTTGTAGCCGTGATAACTGCCATTCGTGGTGTGCAGATCCACGAAGACATCCACGCCGCCTGCGGTCAGCAGCGGGAGCATCGCGCGCGTCTCCGGCGCCTCCGCCTTGATGTAGTCACGATTGAGGTCGAGGCCATCGCCATTGGCGCGCTCACCGATCACGGCCGGCCCAAGCTGCGCGCCACGATTGCGCGACTGCGGCCCCAGCGCCTCGTTGCCATCAGCGTTGTAGATCGGCACGGCAATCAGCGTCACGCTGTCGAGAAGATTCGGACGCGCGTCGGCGACGAGGGTACGCAACAGCGCCAGCACCGCCTCCTTTCCCTCGACTTCGCCGGCGTGGATGTTGGCCTGCAGCAGTACCACGGGCCGCCGACGCGGCGCCGTCGTCAGGGCGTCACAGTTGGTGGCGGTGCGGCTGCTGCGCGCGCATGCCGTGACCACGAGCAGTGGACGCCCGCGCGGCGACGCGCCGATGCGGGTAGTGTACATGACACGATTCGGTGCTGCGCTCGCACGCACCGTATCAAGGAACGCCATCGCTTCCTCATACGGCGTGGTCTCGCAGAACCCGGTGCGCTCGGCCCGTGTTGCCGGCGACGGCATGGGCGACGGCATCACCGGCGAGCACCGCCACGCAGCTGCCCTGCGCGGCGCCGTCCGCACCGCCTCACCGGCGATGCGCGCGCGCTCCGTATCGTCCTGTGGTGACCCACCCGAGGTCGCGCAGGCCACGCAGAGCGATACCAGCGCCACCATCATTCCAGCACGGTACAGATCGGGCATCACCGAGCCTCGTGAGCGACGCGCAGTGAGCAGACCACCCGTTGCAGAGCCGGCGATCGAGCGCGAGTCGCGCGCGGTGCCAACCCGAACAGGGCGACGACAATGACTCATGGTTTCGGCATCGGGGGCATGCGCCGACCGGTGCCTTCGAGGCGAAAAACCGCCACCGGTGAACGCCACGCCGTGGAGTCGAGGTCCCGGTACGCCGTCACGAACCAGCGGTAGTTCTGCGAGAGCGAATACTCGAAGCCGTCCGGAACGACGACCTGCGTATCTCTCGTCACGGCGGTGAACACCGGCTTCTCGACCGAATCAGAGACAACGACCTCGTAGCGTGAGACTCCGGGCGCGCCGTGCCAGATGATGTGGCGGTCGCCGACCTTGGCGAAGCCGATCGGTGATGCGAGGGCGACGGTCACACCATCTTTCGACATGGGCGGTTTCCCGGGATCGGATGGCGCACAGGAAGAAAGAACGGCAATGCCCAGGACAGCAAGACGTGCAGGACGAAAGGCAGGCATCATCGGCGACCGCGGCGCCGGCTTCGAATGGGGGGCTGTCGCGACGTCGAGCCGGACGGCGGCGCAGGCGTGATGACTGGCACGCGCCCGAGCAGCAGTTGCCCGGCAATTGCATCCACAGGCCGGGATGTATTGCTGAGCACGGCAACAGAACGCCGCATGCCGGGGTCGATCGCGACGTAGGCCGAGAATCCCGGGGCGTCCAGTGCGTCGTGCCAGTAGATGTCGCGGCCATTCAGCCGCAACACGCGCCACCCAAGCGCAACGGGCAATGAGGCGTCAGGTCCAGGACTCCGGGTTCGCATCATGAGAGCAAAAGCACGAGCGAGAGTTCCACGTACCGTGTCACTGGAGGCCGTGGTGAAGAGTGCCAGCGCACTGGCCGAGCCGCGCCACCGCGTTGCGGACGCAGCGGTCGCCGGCACCTGGGTGCCGCTTTGGGTGTGTCCCGCTGCGCGACGCCCGGCTACATCGCGCGGGGCACCCGTCGTGATGTCCTCAACACCGAGCGGCGCCAGAACACGGCGCCGGATCGCGTCCGCGATGGGAATGTGCAAATGCCGCTCCAATGCAATCTCGAGCAGCGAGATCCCGCGTTGCGACCAGACGTATCGCGCACCGGGTTCGGCGTCGGTCCTGAGGCTCGCGATCAGCTTCGCGTCGGACCTGGCTGAGGTGCGCCACGCACCGCTGCCGGCGCTGGCGGTCAGTCCAGAGCGATGAAACGCGAGATCGCCAAGCGTCATCGGACGGCTCTCGCGCCGCGTCAGTCGCGCGACGCCGGGGACGAACTTCTGCACCGGATCATCGAGCGAGAGCTCTCCGCGCACGACGAGGCTTGCGAGCAACGCGGACGTGAAGAGATTGCCGATCTCACCAAGTTCGAAGACCGTTGTCTGATCGATTGGGGCACCCAGCGTGGTGGTCACACCTGCGGCGGCAAAACGAAGCGAATCGTCATCTCCCCACGCACCGATGAGACCGCGGTACGTGCGATCATTGATGCGCGGGATCATGGCACTGCGGACCGCCAATGGGTCGGGCGGTTGCGGGGCCTGTGCTCCAAGCGAAGCACGCGGGAGACTCGCGAGCGCAATCAGTCCCATGACAGCCCAGTGGCGCGCACCCCGAAGAAACATCCCTGGCAGGTCTCGGCTCCGTGGAGGATGGCGTGACGTTCAGAGCGCATCCTAGTGTGCTGTCCCGCAGAAGTGGACTGGAACGACGCATCGAGCGTGTGCATGATGCGCGGGAATCCGGCGTGCGCCTTGCTTCCGGCGCGTGTCGATCCGGCGCGGTCCCGTACATTCGGCGGATGAACCGACTGGCTGCCACACACCTGTCATTCGTCGCCGTCGTCGCCGTCACCGCCGCGCAAGCCGGCGCGCAGCCTGCCACACAACGGGGTTCACCGCCGCCTCGGGCGTATGTCACGATGGCGATGCGGGCCAAGGTGGCTGACAGTGTCTCCGAGCGAGAAGCCGAATGGCGCGTGGCGGCGGCGGCGGAGCCTCAGGCCGCCGCGCCACGTTTCGCGCTGGCGCTGCTCGCCCGCTACGACCAGCGGTACGATGACTCGAAGGCCTGGCTCGACAGTGCGACCCGGCTTGCCGCCGAACCGAGCTGGCGGAGCGCGATCAACCGAGAACGCGTGACGGGAATGCTGGTTCACGGCGAATTCGCCGAGATTCCTCGATTGCTGGAATCATTAAGACAGGATAGCGCCAGTATCACGTCAAATGAATGGGCGGAGTCGCGTTATGTGATGGTTGGCTATCGCCGCCGGCTGGGGGGACGGATCACGACCGCCGATCTCGATTCGATCATGGAGATCGCTGCGCCCTCGGACACACTCCTCGCGGCGAGGGTTTCATGCCTCCGTGCCGCCGTGGATCCCGCCCGTCGCGTCGCCCACGCCGAACAGGGGATCGCGCTGGCGGACGCCGCCGGGGCGCTGTTCATCAGTGCCAACTGTGCACTGGTGGTCGGCACACAGTTCGTGACCAGCGATGGCATTGGCGAGGGCTTGCTCTGGCTGGAGCGGGCCGAGCGCACTGCGCGCGCGGCGCACGACTTGCCCACGCTCGCGATGGCGCTGCAATGGCACGGCTCCACCCTGTCGGCGATGGGCTACGCACCGTGGGCCAGCGTCAGGCTCGCCGAGTCGATCCGGATCGCCCAGCAGATCGACGACCGGAACGTCGAAGCATGGGCACTGCTGGCCGTTGCGAACTCAGCTGACCTGATTGGTGACGCCAGCACCTCCAGCCGTGCGCTGAGCCGGGCCTCGATCCTGTTCGAGGCAACCGGTGACATCTACGGGAGCGCGAATGCGAGCGCCCTTCGGGCGAACGCACAGGTGCATCTCGGTGACCTGGATGGAGCTGCATCGACGGCCGCGCGCACCCGTGAGCTCGGGGACTCGCTTCGGCAACCGGGGTTGTCACTTCGCTCCGTCTACACGATCGCCAATGTCGCAATGCGCAGGGGGCAATTCGATTCCGCCGCTGTCCTGCTCGACTCCGCGTCCGTGCTCGCTCGTCGCATGGGGCCGATCTTCCAGTCGCAACTCACCGGGTATCGGGGCATACATGCGTTGAGCACCGGTCGCGACGTCCTGGCAGTGAACCTCCTCCTCGAGTCGCTAAAGCGACGCTCGACGCAGCAGGAGCTCTATCGCAGCAGCATCGATGGCGCACTTGCGCTGGCGTGGATCCGGCGTGGCGACACAACGCAGTCGGCGCGACTGCTCCAGGAATCAAACGACGCACTCGACCGGCTGCGCGATTCCGTCGCGTCAGGTCGCATGCGTCGGGTCGTCATGCCGTCTGAATCGTGGGGCGGCGCGGCATCGTACGTTGATCAGGTACTCGCAGGGCTCGTGCAGTCGCGTACATGGCTGCCCACGGCCTTCGCACTCACCGAACGCACGCGCGCCCGCGCGCTGGCAAAAGGCTCATTTGGAGTCGTGGGCGAAGATACGACGCCGGCTGTGATCGCCGCCCGGCTGCGTGTCCGCGCAGCGGCCACCTCCCTCACGGCGGTGCAGCAGTCCATGCGGCCGGGGACCGCGCTCCTCGTGTACGCCGGTGGGCTTGGTTCGGCCCCGACGTCGCTGATGGTGATCACACGCACGACGGCGCGCGGGTTGGTGCTGGCACCATTGGATTCACTTGGCCGCGACATCGTTCGCTGGCTGGCGCTGCTCGAGAGCGGTGAAAGTGGTGTTGGCGCGGGGAAACGCGTTGCTGCAGCCGTGCTCTCGACCGCCCTGCGCAGCCTGCCGAGAGAGATCACGCGCCTGGTGATCGTGCCGCAGGGCGCGATTTATCGCGTCCCATTCCAGGCGCTGCCCGTTGCGGGCGGTGTGCTGGGCGATCGAGTCGTAGTCACGGTTTCTCCCTCGGTCTCGCTGGCGATGGCGTACGCCGCGGACCCACGCACGGTGGTTCCGAGCGTTCTGGCGCTCGGCGCGGGCGACACCGAGGTCGCAGGCTTCACGCCTGCGTCGTTGCAGATCAGCATCGAGCGCAGCGACCGAAGCAACCCGCTCGCTGCACTGCCTGCCGCTGCCGACGAGGCGCGCGCTGCGGCGGCATGGGGCAACGGTTCACGGTCGCTGACGGGTACGGAGGCATCGGAGTCCGCGCTGAAGCGAGAGTCGCGCGGCGCATTCACGATCCTGCATACGGCGGCGCACGCGCTGACCAGCGACCAGGCACTGGGCGCGAACTGGCTGATCCTCCGTCCCGACTCGACCAACGATGGCTACGTATCCGGCGGCGAGCTCGCAGAGCTCAGCGCAGGTCGGGCGATGGTGGTGTTGTCCGGCTGTCGCACGACCGGCGATTTCGGATCGCGCGGCGATGCCATCGACGGCCTCGTTGCACCGCTCCTGGCGCGAGGCGTTCGCACGGTGGTGGCCAGCCACTGGGCAGTGAGCGACCGGTGGACGCAGGTATTGATGGAACGTTTCTACCGTCACCTCGCGACCGGGGCAACAACCGCCGAGGCGATGAATCTGGCGCAGACGTCGCTGCGCCGGAGCGGCGTGCCGGCCCGGTTCTGGGCCGCGTTCAGCGTCATCGGCGATGGCAGCCTGATCTTCCTCAACGCGCCTACCGTGCAGCGCGCGCCGGGCGCGCCCCGGCTTTAGTGTGATGCAGTAGACGTTCGCATCAGCATGGCCGGTCCTTCTTTTGCTACGAACTTCCGCTTCACCACACTGCACAGACGCACAACGTCAACAACCGGCACACCTGTGAGGGCGAGCCGGTCGAAAACACCTTCGTTTGTCTCAGTGCGTTGGCAGCGAGTGCCACACGCGGGTGCGTCAGCTGACGGTGAAGGCCTGGACGCGGGAGCGGATTTCGCGTCCGTCCGTGCCCCGGGCACGAACGTACCAGCGATACGAACCTGGCTTGAGTGTCGTGGAGGGGATCACGAGCTGGGTGCCGTTCGTATCGACGGCGTAGACCGGCGAATCGTTTGCGTCGAGCACCTCGATGGTGTAGCGATCGTCGGCTCGGAGCGGCTTCCAGCGCAGCGTGATCGGCGTGGCAGTCCGCTGATCCGGAACATCGAACAGCTCCACCGCAGCGCCGACCGCACGCACTTCATCACCGGTCGTTGGCAGCGTGTACACGTACCAGCTCGTCCCGGCCACGAGCATCAGCGACGCAGCCAGAAGCAGCGGCTTGAGACGGCTGAACGGCCGAGCGCGACGACCGAAGTCTGCGCCGCCCGCGAAGCCTCGCGGTCCGCGGTCCTCAGCGGCGGTGAAATAGTCGTCGCAGCCACTCGTAGATGTTCGAGCCGCGACGACATACGCGATCGTCCTTGCGCCTGCGGTGCTGGCGAGCAGCTGTTCGATCACCGCAAGGCGCGTCTCTTCATCGGCATCGGATCCGGCACCTGATCCGGGATCTGCGGCGACAGCAATCTGCGTGTCATCCGGGAGTGCCGCAGGACTTGATGCGCGCTCACCATCCCGGACATACCGGAACGCGTCATGCAGCGACGCGCCCATCGGTCCAGGATCCAGTGGCAACTGCAAGTCGTCCGAGTTCATCATCCGTCACTCCCCCATTCAATACCGCGTGCCACCAGATACTCACGAAGGTCGGACAGACCACGATAGAGCAGGTTGCGAGTCTTGGCCTCGCTCCAGCCGAGCAGCACCTCGATCTCATCCCGGCGGTAGCCCTCGAGATGCAGCTTGACCACGGTGCGACGCGCCTGACCGAGACCAGCAACCCCGGTGCTGACGACCTTGCCGAGCGACGCCGCCTCGACGTCGGCGTCGGGGCCCGGCCCAGGTGCGGGCAGCGGGAGATCCTCGACCGGGTCGTGCGTCGCGGCGCGGCGGCGGCGGCGCAGCAGATCCAGGACTGCCGTCGTGACCACGCGTTGCAGATAAGACGCTGACAATCGCGCCACGTTCTCAGCCGACCCGCAGACCCGCCACAACCGGATCCGCACCTCCTGCTCGGCCTCGGTGATTTCGCTCGGCGGCAGGCGATATCTGGCCCCGGTCGCCCGGATGGACCCGCCGAAGCGTCGGACGATGTCGTCGAGCAGCGCAGAGAGCTCGCGATCGTCCGGCGCCGCGGCAGCGGCCTCAGCTTCGGCGGTCAGACGGGCTTCCCCGTCGCGGCGTAGAATCGCGACCCGTCCGACGCCATGCGGCGGAGGGTGGCCGCGGCCTGATAGCGGCCGGGGAAAAGGCGCTCGAGCTCCTCGAGGGTTGCAACCACCGCACCCGCCCCCAGGCGATCGATGTAGCGGAACGGGCCACCGCGAAATGGCGGGAAGCCGATGCCGAAGACGGCTCCGATGTCGCCGTCGCGCGCCGAGCGAAGGATGCCGTCCTCCAGGCACAGCACGGCCTCATTGAGCATCGCATACACACAGCGCTCGACGATCTGCTCCGCCGGCAGCGTGGTCCGCTTCTGACCCGTGGGCAGCAGCTCGTAGACCGAGGAGTCGACTCCGCCCTTTTTACCCGCCTCATCGTAGCTGTAGAAGCCACGCTTTCCCTTGCGCCCGAGTCTCCCCGCCTTGATGACACGCTGGATCGACTCGTTCGGGGCCATGCGCGCGCCGAATGCCTCGGCCACGATTGCACCCGCCTTGGTGGCGACGTCGAGACCAACCTCGTCCACCAGCGTGATCGGTCCGACAGGAAACCCGAAGTTCACCAGCGCGTCATCGATGCTCTCGATCGATACGCCTTCGTCCAGCATCAGTCCCGCTGCGTTGACGTACGGAGAGAGCACGCGGTTGGCATAAAAGCCCGGTCCGTCGCGTACCACGATGACGGTCTTCCCGAGCTGCCGTCCGTACGTCACGGCGCTCACGACGACCTGAGCGTCGTTCTGGTCGTGCGTGATGATCTCCAGCAGCGGCATCTTGTGCACGGGCGAGAAGAAGTGCATGCCGAGCACTCGTTCAGGCCGCGCACTTGCACTCGCAATCTTCGCGATCGGGATCGTGCTGGTGTTGCTGGCGATAATGGCCGTTGGTGGAACCACTGCCTCGAGTTCGCGCAGGACCTGATGCTTCACGGCAAGGTCCTCGAACACCGCCTCGATGACGAGGTCCGCGTTGCCGAAGCCCGTGTAGTCCGTGGTGCCGCTGACCGCGAGCATCAGGCTGTCGAATTGCGGACGCGTGATCTGCTTTCTGACGAGCTTTTCGCGGATCACGTCGCGCACGGCAGCGAGCCCCTTCGCCACGCGCGCCGTATCTGCGTCCTTCATTCGCACGATGGTGCCGGCCGGACTGGCGACACTGGCGATGCCCGCTCCCATGAAGCCCGCGCCAAGGATTCCAAGTTTCCGGACGGGGATTGCGCGAGGCAGCGGATCGACCTCGACGCCCATGTCGCGCTTGAGTGCCGTGGTCGCGAAGAAGAGGAAGACGAGTTCCCGCGATTCAGGTGTGACGGAGAGTTCGCCGAAGAGCCGCGCCTCCGTCTGATACCCGTCGCCGTCACTGCTGTAGCCTGCGGCAACGGCGTCGAGGGCGGCCAGTGGCGCAGGGTACAATCCCTTCGTCTTCGCCAGCACGCCTTCCTTTGCCTTCCGGAAGACGATGGCGCGACCGATTGGATTCTCGTCGAGGAGCATCTCGCCAGCGCCCTTGTGCTTTGACTCGCGGCGTCGCGTGCCCTCGGCAAGCTCCGCGGCGCGTTGCATCGCCACGCGGCGCAGGATGCTCGGGTGCACGACCTCGTCGACGAGACCGATCTGGAGCGCCTTCCTTGCGCGCACGGCCTTGCCCGTGAGGATCATGTCGAGGGCCGCCTGCAGTCCGATGAGCGCGGGCAGACGCTGCGTTCCTCCCGCCCCGGGAATCAATCCGAGTTGCACTTCAGGCAGCGAGAGCGCGGTCTTCGGATGATCCGTTGCGATACGCCAGTGGCAGGCGAGCGCGAATTCCGTTCCGCCGCCGAGGCACCCGCCGTGGATCGCCGCCACGATCGGCTTGCCGTCG